>NZ_CP045032.1:1500000-1800000 GCF_009026825.1 Corynebacterium urogenitale
GCCGAGCTGATCCAGATCATCGAGTACGTCGCAAGGAAGGAACAAGTCACCCGTGGCGAAGCGCTCATGATGCTCGTGCGCGGGCAGAGCACCGCCGAGATCACGCTGAACATCTATCTCCCGACGTCCGTTGGCGGTGAAACCGTTCCAGCGGGGTGCGTGTGGACAGCGGGCCAGTGGCTCCCGCCGATGGTAAGCAAGCAGTGGCTGGATCGAGTCACACATCTCGCCGCACCCGGGTGGGACCGTTGCGAAGGCTATCAACCGACCGAGGCGATCCGCGCATCTGTCATGGGACGGGACGGGCACTGCCGCTTCCCCGGTTGCGATGTTCCCGCCGAGCGGTGCGACCTCGACCACGTGCACCGATGGAACCATGAGGCGCCGCACGGGGGCGACTCGGAAACTTCCACCGATAACCTTCACTGCCTGTGTCGCAAGCACCATCGCCTAAAAACTGCAGGCCAGTGGGATATCACACTCCGCCGCGACGGTACGGAGACATGGACCTCGCACGGGGATGGCCACACGGTTACCACCACACCCGGAGGTGTACTGGGGCGCGAAACCTTCGAGCATCGCGCAGTGCGGCGTATCAAGAACCTCGCCACACACAACAACCAACTACACCACCGAAAAGAATGGGCTACCACCGTCGCAGCTGCTGCACGTATGGCCTATCAGTTCGGCACGAAGGTGGATGAAACCTCGTCGCCGGGAACCGTCGAAGCCTTTGCCGAAATGTACGCCCAAGCCCGTTCGGAAGAAGGCTTGAACATCGGCCCAGCTAACACCGAGGAGCCCATCGAGGGAAGCGAGGTGGAGTGGGCAGCTTAGAGGGATTGTCCTAGCTCATGAAGAACCGGTAGGCAGGCGAGCCCGACACGTCCTTCACGTGGTACCCCAGCTGCTCCAGGTGCTCAGAGAACTCTTCGTCACCAGCGACATTCTCGAAAGCTGCAAGGATACGCCCGTAGTCCATGCCGAAGCTCCGGTAGTGGAAAGCGGTGACGTTCCAGCGCGTACCCAGCACCTCCAGGAAGTGTTGCAACGCGCCGGGGTGCTCTGGGAACTCGAAACTGAAGGTGGTCTCCTCCACACTCTCCGGAGGCTGGCCACCAATCATGTAGCGCACATGCTCCTTGGCGACCTCGTCCTCGGACAGGTCGACCACGCCATACCCTTGAGCCTCGAGATCCGCTGCGATGGCCTTGCGCTCCTTCGCACCATCCTTGAGCTGCACACCCACGAAAATGCGGGCCGGCTCGTTATCGTTACGCATGCCCACACGGTAGCTGAATTCCGTCACGGCACGACCACCCAAGATCGTGCAGAAATCCAGGAACGCACCCTTCTTCTCCGGGATCGTCACGCCGAAGATGCCCTCGCCACCCTCGCCGATCTCCGCGCGCTCGGAGACATAGCGCAGAGAGTGGAAGTTCATGTTCGCACCGGACAACACGTTCGCCAGGGTCTCCCCCTCCAGCCCGTGCTCAGCCGCGTAGCGTTTCAGACCCGCCAGGGACACAGCGCCGGCGGGCTCGGCGATGGCGCGGGTGTCATCGAAGATGTCCTTGATCGCCGCGCTGATTTCGTCCGACGTCACAGTGATCACGTCGTCCAAGTATTCGCTGCACACACGGAAAGTCTCGGCGCCGATGGTCTTCACTGCCACGCCCTCGGCAAACAGGCTGACGTGATCGAGAGCAACGGGATGCCCGGCCTTCAGCGCGGCGGACAAACAGGCGGATTCGGCAGGCTCCACTCCGATAACCTTGATCTCGGGACGCAGCTGCTTGAGCAAAACTGCGATGCCCGCCGCGATGCCACCACCACCGACGGGGACGAATACGCGATCGAGATTCGGGCGATCCTGGAACAACTCAAGGCCGATGGTTCCCTGGCCGGCAATGACGGCCTCATCATCGAACGGCGCGACCCAAACCATGCCCTCAGTTTCGGAGAGCTCAACGGCCTTGGCCTTCGCCTCGTCGAAGTTGCCGCCATGCAGGAGAACCTCGCCGCCGAAACCGCGGACGGCGTCGATCTTGATGGAAGGTGTGGTCACAGGCATGACGATGACCGTGCGAATGCCCAGTTCACGACCGGACAGTGCCACGCCCTGCGCGTGATTACCGGCAGAGGCCGCGACCACACCGCGGGCTTTTTCATCCTCGGTCATCTGCGCAATGCGGTTGAAGGCGCCGCGGATCTTGAAGCTGTGGACAGTCTGCAGGTCCTCGCGCTTAATCAGCACCGTGTTGCCGATACGCTCGGACAGCGTTTCCATCGTCTCGAGAGGCGTGTGCTTCGCCGCGCGATAGACGGGCGCGGCGACGACCTTGCGAAGATACTCAGCTCCAGATGCAGACATAGCTTGCATTATAGGAGCCAGGGGTGATTCGGAACCTAACTAGTCGATGTTGGCCTGGATCGGCCAGGAGGTCTGCACGTCGGCTTGCTTGCCCTGCTTCTCGAACCACTTCTGCAGGTCGACCTGCTGCTCGTAGTACCAGGTGGCCTGCTCGACCATGAGCTCCTCGGTGGTGAACTGCGTAAGCTCCGGGAATTCGCGCGCGAGCTTCCACGCCACACGCGCAGCAGCCACCGCATCCGCGGTCGCCTCGTGGGCATTATCCAGCGGCACGCCGTAGTGGGCGCACACGTTCTCCAGTGTGCGCTTGCCCTTGCGGAACCTGTTCATCTTCCGGTCGACCACGAACGGATCAAACACCGGACCGTCGACCGTGAAGCTGGGCTCCAGTGCGCGCAGGATCGACAGGTCGTAGGTCGCGTTGTACACGATGAGCGTCGCGCCGTTGCCCCATCCCGTGCGGATGCGTTCGATCGTCTCCGCCAGCACCTCATCGTGCGGCCGCCCATGCTCCCGCGCGTGCTCAGTCGTGATGCCATGCACCTTGGAGGCCGCCTCCGGAATCTCGACGCCAGGGTCCGCCAACATCTCCAGGTCCTCGCGATCGCGCCCATTGATCGTCACGAGGGCACTAGTGACAATCTTCGCCGTCCCCGGATCCACCCCAGTGGTCTCGAGGTCGAAGCTGAGCATGTGGGAGGGATCGAAGTGCGCGGTCGCGTTCATGTCCCCTACTGTATCGGACCCCGGGACAAGCAAACCGAGTCATGACACTTGTCATGGTGACCTCATGACGGGCGAGCTAAGCGCCCCTCGCCACCATTAGGTGAAATAACGGTATGAACACGACCACCAGCTCCCCACCGGCGCAAGGCACACCCGCTTTCTCGGTCAGTGAACTGCGCAAAACCTTCAAACCCCGCAGCCCCCGCCCCGTCCATGCTCTTCGCGGCGTGAGCTTCGACATCCAACCCGGCGAGATCGTCGCCCTGCTCGGCCCCAACGGCGCGGGCAAAACCACCCTCATCGACATGATGCTGGGCCTGACCTCACCCACCTCCGGCACTCTACGCTGCCTCGGCTCCACCCCAAGGAAGGCCGTGCAGCAGGCGAAACTCGGCGCCGTGATGCAGACAGGTGGCCTGCTGTCGGAACTCTCCGTCAAGGAGACCATCGCCATGATCTCCCAGGCCTACGCTGACCCCCTCCCCATCGACGATGTCCTCGAACAGGCCCAGCTCAAGAACATCGCCTCCCGGCCCGTAGGCAAGTGCTCCGGTGGAGAGAAGCAGCGCATCCGCTTCGCGCTGGCGATCCTCGGCAAGCCGAAGATCCTCATCCTCGACGAGCCGACCGCCGCAATGGATGCGACCGCTCGCCACGACTTCTGGGACGTCATGCGTCTCCAGGCCGCCGAAGGGCGCACCATCCTCTTCGCCACCCACTACCTGGAGGAGGCGGAGCATTTTGCCGATCGCATCATCCTCGTCGCCGGTGGAGAGATCATCGCTGATGGATCCGTGGACGAGGTGCGTTCCCTCACGGCTTCGCTGCGTATTGAATGCCAGCTGCCTTCTGGCGTCGATCCCACACAGTTCCCGGGCGTCACACTTGCAGAACGGCGGGGCACCACGGTGACCCTCACCACGGCCGATTCAGATGCCCTGGCCCGCTACCTCCTCACCCACACAGAGGCACGCAACTTGCGCATCGAGGCCTCCAGCCTGGAGGACACGTTCATCGCACTGACCCGAAAGGACGCGTCATGAGTACCGCTACACGCACACTCCGCTTCGCCCTCTACGACCTCTCCCGCCTGCGCAAGGACTTGGCAACGTTGTTCTTCTCCGTTGCTTTGCCCGTGTTCTTCTTCCTTCTGTTCGGCGCCGCGCAGGAGTACGGGGATATGCCACTGGGCGATGGCAACGTCTCCGCCTACGTGATGATCGGCATGGCCCTCTACGCCGGCATCACGGGCGCCACCGCTGCCTCGGGTAGCTCCGTGGTGGAGGACCAGACCGGCTGGGGCCGCCAGCTGGCGCTCACTCCCCTGTCGACTGGCCAGGTGCTGTTCACGAACCTCATGAACATCGCCGTGCGCGCAGTGCTGCCGATCACGGCGGTGTACATCACGGGTGCGCTGACGAACGCGTTCATGCCCGCCGAGGAATGGATCCTCAGCTTCCTGCTCACGATCGTCGCCGCGGTGCCCTTCGGCTTCTACGGCATGGCGTGGGCGCTGGCCTTCCCGTCGACGAACGCGGTGTCCGTGGCTAGCACCTCCGTGGTGCTCATCGCCTTCGCGGCGAACCTGTTAATGCCGCTGACTGAATCCCTCCTGGCGATCAGCCGCTTCACCCCCGGCTACGGCGCGGCAGCCCTTGCCCGCTGGCCGCTGGCGGAGGGAGCACAGACGATTCAGGGCGATGATTTCATCATCCATGACCCTTTATGGCTGGTCTTGGTTAATATCGGGGCATGGACGGCCATCTTCATCGCGATTTGCGTGGTTCTCCGCAACCGGGACAAAGAACGGCAGTGACAACCCAGAAGCCATGGTCAAAGCCTTTCGCCGGTTTCCGCGTGTTCGACATGCTTTTTGCCTCGGTGTGGCTGATTTTCCTGCTGATTCCGCTCGGCCTCGCACTGGCGTCACTTGGGATTGATCGAGCTGCAATGAGCGCCACGATCGCACTCACTGCCCTGTTCATTACGATCTACCTGTTCTATTTCGGCACCTACACCTACTTTCCACGAGGTTGGTCTCAATGCCGGCGCAGTGTCACGGTTCTCGCAGTCCTAGTTGTGATCGCCCTGACATCTTCGGCCTTTGTGGGGCCTTGGGCTCTTTCTTTCTTCCCCTTCACCTGCGCACTAATTATCTTTACGTGTCCACCACGCCTTTCAGTTCCTACGGTTGCGGTGTCCTCGCTCATTGTGACTGGGCTGACCTTCTTGTTCTTAGCCGAGATGGCCGTGGGTCTGCTCGGCGCGACATTATCGCCACTTTTCATCCTCGGCATCGGCTTGCTATCCCACAAGGATGATGAAAACCGCGATCTTCGGCACCGACTGGAATTGACGGAAGAACGTGAACGCATCGCTCTGGACGTACACGATCTGCTGGGACATTCGCTGACTGTCATCAACCTGAAGTCCGAGCTAGCTAAACGCCTCCTTGATACTCAGCCCTCCCAGGCACGTGCCCAGCTCGATGAGATCGCTTCCCTGTCCCGTACCGCGTTGGCTGAGGTCCGCTCAACCGTCACCCACCTGCGCAGCCCTACGCTTCCCGGCGCATTCGACGCCACTGCGCGCGCCCTTCAGACCGCCGGCATTTCCTATTCTCTGCCGGACGACACTGGAATCGCCGGACCCAATGGCGCACTTTTCGCCTCGGTGATGAAGGAGGCTACGACGAACATTCTGCGTCATGCGCAGGCGGGTTCTGTCGAGGTTCGATTGGCTGCAGACAGGCTGCAGATCACGGATGACGGCGTGGGGCTCAGTAGCGATGCCGAAGAGAAGGGACATGGACTTCGCGGCATAAAGAAACGTGTCCAGCAAGCTGGCGGTACGGCGTTCATTGAACAAGCACCAGGCGGCGGCACGCGAATATTCGTGACGATGAGCGATAACCAGGATCGATGGGAGTAGGAGCTGTGGTGAAGGTACTATTGGCCGACGATCAAACATTGGTGCGTGGCGCTATGGCCGTGCTGCTATCCACGGAGTCGGATATCGAGGTTGTGGCTGAGACCGGCACGGGAGATAACGTGGTGCAGCTGGCGAGTGAACACCATGCAGATGTCGCACTGCTGGATATCGAGATGCCGGGGATGAGCGGCATCGAGGCCGCCGGTGAGCTCAAACGTTCTGGTGTGAATTGTCGCAGCATCATCGTCACCACCTTTGGGCGTCCTGGCTACCTAAGGAAAGCGCTCGCGGCAGGAGCAAGTGGGTTCGTGGTGAAGGACACTCCTCCAGAGCAGTTAGCGGAGGCGGTTCGACGTGTTCATGCGGGCCATCGGGTTGTCGATCCGACGTTGGCAGAGCAGTCGTTGTTTACTCCGGAATCTCCCCTCACACAGCGGGAGGTGGATGTGGCACGAGTGGCCGTGACCGGGGCGACAATTCGGGAAATTGCTCACCAGCTCCACTTGAGTAGCGGCACCGTCCGAAACCACGTGTCCGCAATCATCGCGAAGACGAACACAGGTACACGCTTCGAGGCTGCGAGGAAAGCGCAGGATTACGGGTGGCTGTAGGCCACATCCCTTTCAGTCACGAACGGCGGGGATTCTGGAGAGGTAATCGCAGCACCGGAGTGCGGCGAGCTAGTTAGATCAAGAGGTCATCGGCAATACGCTCGGAGTTGTCAGGCTCAATGTAGAGAGCTTCATCATCTCCGAAGAGGTAGGCGTTAGCGGAAGATGTCAGTGCAGTGTCGCGGAAGGAAAACATGAGTATCACGCTCCAAGAGTGAGATTGGATATTTCGATGGTGTGTGGGTCATCCCGTGTGTCTCGGGATTGCTTCACGCTATGACCGACGCCTTCTAAAACTCCAACTCCCGCCCTCCCGCAGGGCACTCTTTCGCCCCCGATACTTTCATAGCGACTTTAAGATTTTCGCTGGTCACCGGAAAACCACCGCTCATTTCACTTATAAAACCCTCAAGCATCACTAGCCCCCACAACGACTCTAACACCCCACTTTTGTGCCCCATTTCACATATATAGCCACAGTTCCCAGCATGTTTTCATGACTATTTCTTTACCATAATTCCATGCCTAAAATTATTTCATCGGCTAATTACCCGCGATGACCCTGACACGCAAAATCCGCGGGGCTTCCGAGTGCGAATTGGAGCCAAATCACCCTAAAAAGCCCCGCAGATTTCACGGGAGATCACCCAGGGCACCACTACCGCAGCGATGCACACAGCCTGCAAACGCGCCACCCGCGTGCAGATATTTTCCCTGCACACAGCCGGAAAAGCTCTTAATATGAGTTCAATAACACCTAACCTTCACCACACCACTGGGATATTCCGCCATGCTTCACAACTCACCACATTCCACTTACTTTTTATCGACGCCACCAGCCCGCGCCCTTACCTCATTCTTGCCATTGGGCTTGACTCTCGTTCTACTGCTCTGCCACGCCTCCCCTGCTTGGGCTGAAGATTCGAAGGCCGAAGATTCGCACACGTCCGGGACCAGCGAGGGCCCACAGCGCCTCATACTCGTCATCGATGCCTCGGATTCCATGGCACAAACGGACGTCGAGGGCGGTTCACGCATGAATGCTGCCAAGGCTGCGACCATCGACGTCATCAAGGGCCTCGACGAAAACAGCGATGCAGGCCTTATCGCCTACGGCCCCGAGGAATCGAATACACCCGACAACCCTGCCAAGGATCTTGCGGGCGCGGGTGTGGACCTCGCCGTCCACACTGCCGGTTTTAAGGTCAATGACAAGGCCCGCGAGGAGCTCGAGTGCATCGCACAAAAAAACCGGCGGCACCTACTCAGCGGCCGAAAACACTGAGAGCCTGAAAGACACGCTCTCCACTGTCGCCAGCCGTGTCGGCGAAGGATACGAAGCGGCGGGTACACCACTGGAACTGAAAGATAACCCTGGTGAGGGATTCTATGTGGGAGAAGGCCAGTACGTTGCCGAGGTCGCGGGCCCAACGGAAAACGGTGAAGACACCCCAGCGACATGGTTCAAGGTTCAAGCCAAAGAGGGCCACAATACCTTGATCTCCGCGGCAACTATCGCCCCAATCACCCTCGGAAATGACCGTCAAACCGTCTACTTCCACACAGATCTCACGGCCACCAACGCCACCTGTAAAGAGGAAGAGTCAAGCGATTTTGCGAGCTTCGAGTACCCAGAGCCTTCCACGGGTGCGATGCTCTCCCTGAACGCTGACAAGCTCAAAGAGGACGGTTGCGATCCGAACGAGTGGCGCGTGGGCGCGTTACGCGGAGGCTCCAGATACGAGCAGCCGCTACCAGTAGAGATCATGGTCGGACACGAACCGATTGCCACCGGCAAGCAGTCCGCCCAGGAGGACTCCACTCTCACCGTCCAGCTTGATGGCGAAGAAGCCGACGGGCCGGCGTGGCGCCCGTCCAACGAGCCCGGCCCCGAGCCCACAATCGCGCCGATGAGTTCCTCGAAGGAGGCACACTCCGAAGGTTCCGAGAACTCCGAGGAGCAGGCAGCTGCTGGCGTCGACGAAGAGAACAAGGACGAGGACAGCAAGGCGACCGGATGGAAAAAATGGGCGCTCTACGCCCTCGGAGGCCTGATCGCTGCCCTCGCGCTCGCAGTCATCGCCTACTACGGCTTCGTCTTCCCGCGCCAGAAACAGCGGCAAGAACAGGCGAATGCTTCGCGACACCAGCACTTCCCGCAGCCGTAACATGGACCGTCTCGGTGGCCAGTAGAATCGGTGAGCGTGACTAGCGCAGACAACACCGAAGGCAGCACGACCGCGACCGACCCGGCCACCCGCTGGCAGGAACTGGTCGACGAGGTCCGCCACCACCGCCAGGCGTACTACTACGGCAACGCGGAGATCTCCGACGCGGACTTCGATGCGCTCCTGAGCGAACTGCAGCAACTCGAGGCCGAGCACCCCGAGGTCGTAACCGAGACCAGCCCAACGACAGAGGTCGCCCCAGCCCCGCCCGAGTCATCGCCATTCCGCAACGTGGACCACCGCGAACGGATGCTGAGCCTCGACAACGTCTTCGACGGCGGACAGCTGCAAGGCTGGCTGGAACGCACGCCGGCAGAGACTTACCTCACCGAACTGAAAATCGACGGTGCCTCCATCAACCTGCTATACGTCAATGGCACATTGGAGTTGGCGCTCACCCGAGGCGATGGCACCACCGGCGAAGACATCACGCACAACGCCCGCACCCTCGACGATATCCCCGACGAACTACACGGTACCGAGGAATTCCCAGTACCAGAGCTCGTGGAAATCCGCGGCGAGGTGTTCATTACCGTCGAGGACTTCGCCACAATGAACGCCCAGCGTCAAGCTGCCGGCGAAAAGCTCTTCGCCAACCCCCGCAACGCTGCGGCCGGTGCGATGCGCCAGAAAAATGCCGAAGACACAGCCAAGCGCCCCCTGCGCTTGATCTGCCACGGCATCGGCGCCCGCGAGGGTTTCGAGGTCACCAGCCAGCACAAGGCCTACCGAGCACTCGAAGCCTGGGGACTGCCGGTCAGCCCGTACACCAAGCAAGTGCACAGCGCCGAGGAGGTCGTGAAGCAGGTCGAGTACTGGGGTAACCACCGCCACGACGCCGCCCACGAGATGGACGGACTAGTCATTAAGGTCGACAGTCTCGATGAGCAGCTAGCCCTAGGCACAACCAGTCGCGCGCCGAAATGGGCCATTGCCTACAAGTATCCCCCCGAGGAGGCCATGACCCGTTTGCGCAACATTCGCATCGGAATTGGCCGCACCGGCCGCGCCACCCCATATGCTGTGATGGAGCCCAAATACGTCGCCGGATCCACCGTGTCCATGGCCACCCTCCACAACCCCACGGAGGCGCACCGCAAGGGCATCCGCCTTGGCGATACGATCATGATCCGCAAGGCCGGTGAAGTGATCCCAGAGGTCTTGGGCCCCGTCGAGGACAAACGCAGCGGTTCCGAGCGCGAATACCTTTACTCCACGCTCTGCCCAGAGTGCGGCACCCTGCTGGCACCGACGAAGGAGGACGACGCCGACTGGCGCTGCCCCAACACCCGCTTCTGTCCCGGCCAACTGCACACCCGACTCAGTTACCTCGCAGGACGTGGCGCCTTCGACATCGATGCTCTGGGTGAGAAGGCAGCCTACGACCTCATCAGCTCCGGAGTTTTGGCAGACGAGTCTGGGTTGTTCGCGCTGACGTCGGAGGATTTGGAACGCACAACCGCATACACGTCACAGACGACCGCGGCGGAGCGGAAGAAGGACCCAACTCGCCTGCGTAAGCTCAACAAAGCGGGGCGCACGCTAATCGAGAAGCTGGAAGAAGCTAAGCACGTCGATTTGTGGCGGGTTCTCGTCGCATTGTCCATCCGCCATGCGGGACCGACCGCGGCTAAGGCGTTGGCCAAGCACTTCGGGTCCGTGAAGGCTATCCGTGCGGCGAGCGTGGAAGAAATGTCTGAGATCGACGGTGTGGGTACCATCATCGCCCAATCCGTCGCCGACTGGTTCACCGTCGATTGGCACGTGGACATCGTGGACGCTTGGGCCGCCGCCGGAGTGCGGATGGAGGCTCCTGAGCCCGACGCCACCAGTGCGTCAGATGCAAGCAACGGTGAGTCCGGAGTAGGTGTTGATGCGACGTTGCTGGAGGGGCTGACGATCGTCGTCACCGGCACCTTGGAGAATTACGACCGCACGGGGGCCAAGGAGGCCATCGAGGATCGGGGCGGCAAGGCCGCAGGAAGTGTGTCGAAGAAGACGGACTTCCTCGTCGCTGGTGAAAAAGCTGGCTCCAAGCTGACGAAGGCGACCGATTTGGGCGTACCGGTGCTGGATGAGGGGGGCTTCGAGAAGCTGCTGGCGGAGGGCCCGGATACAGTGAGCTAGTGCTTGCGGTTGCGGTTGAGCCACCAAATGCTACCGGTGAGCACGGTAGCAAAGCTCGTCCACGCAACGTACGGAAGCAGTAGATTGCCGCGCTGGGCTTCCACGGCACGGCACTTCGCTACCAGGTCGGCTGTGGACGCGGCGAGTGCAGCAGCTTCAATCGTCGCCAGCAATGGTGCTCTGCCGCGGAAGAAGAGAAGGCTCCATCCAGCATTCAGCGCGATATTGGTACCGAGGGACTCTTGTAGTTCTGTGAATTTGCGGCCTTTACCCTCACGCTCCCCTAGATCGGCGAGGCTCTGCCCCACCACGTAGGCAATATCAATGTAGAGGCCGGTCCAAACGATTGGGAACAGCCAGGCCGGTGGTTGAATAACTGGCTTGTTAATGCTCTTATACCACCCGGAATTTGGATCCGTAGCAACCGAGCCGACCGCCGCATTGACCATCACTGCCAACGAGGTTGCGCTGATGGTTCGGTAGCGGCGCTGTTTCTTCAAGCTAGCGGAATTGTACTTGTCGATGAGGATGCCGAAAGGATTCATGGAGTCCAGCGTAGGCTCATTCAACTCAGACGGCAGGCTTGCGCACCGACGAGTGATCCCAGCCTGTGCCTATTGAGAGCGACTAGGCGGTACATCCCAGCAAACAATGGAGAAAGCAGTGGGACGACGAGTACGCGCCCGGCAGCCCTGACGCAGGGGTTGGCACCAAAATCGATGAGACACTGGCCGATACCCTTGTGGCCGAGGAATAAGTCGGCCGCAGCCGTACCGCTTCCAGTGCTGAAGGCTTTGACAACGGATCTCTGATAAACCGCGTGCGTTTCTATGTGTTGAGCCACAGTCGCTGGAGTCCACGGGTCTGCGACGGGATACGCGGGTGCAATGTCGAGCCCGTCTGTTGTGAGCTTCTTCAATTTCTCGGCGGCCCACTGGCAGAAGCCGCAGTCACCGTCGAAGTAGAAGGTGGCGGTCGCAATGCTCACGTGCCCCTCCTTTCTTCAGTCTGCGGGGCTCTAGCCCGCTTAGCTCCAGTACCTCGCCAAGGCGATATCGATTGGTGTCGGATTAGCACCTGGCACAGTTGCACATTTTAGCCTCTATATGCCTGCAAAGCCCCAGGTCGAATCGCTGAGAAGGAGGAAAACGTGCAACCATTTCGCGGACCATGCCACACGTTAACCGCTACACGAGTGGCCACCCTCGGCGCAGAATAAAACGATCCGCACCTCACCTGACCACCTCGCCGTGAAGTGAAGGAAAGCGCGGTGAATGCCCAATATTAAAAAAGGCAATGGCCCCCAGCTCAAAACTGGGGGCCATTGCTGCAAGATTGAGGCCTTCGGCCTTCATCTCCTTAGAGGCTGGAAGCGGTCTACTCAGCGCCCTCGGAAGAACCAGCTGCGGTGGAACCAGCGGTGGACAGAGCGTCGCCGAACTCAGCGCCGTCGTTCAGCTGGCCGAACAGCTCCTTGAAGAAGTCGATGAAGTCGAAGTTAGCGAGAAGAAGCTCGATGGAACCCATGGTGTTAAATCCTTTCGTGTGGGGTCTTACTGCGCGGGAAATGATTCGTAGTGGCGATCACAACCCGTGTGGTGACTCACTCTAGTAATTACGCAACATGTGCGCAGCACAACGTGCGATGGCTGCGGCGCAAATTGCCTCTTCTGGAGTACGGATTCCCTCGGGGACAGTGACATCTACGCAGGTAGAAAGCATTTCCGGGGGAAGCGTCCACTGTGACCATTGACACAAAATATTTTTAGAAGTTTTTTCCGCAGCCCTCTCAATTGCGGTTGCGGAGCGCGAATTTAAGACAGAATCGGGCACACTCACACCAATACCGACACCGGTACCCATCGCCCCACCCACCAAGGAACCAATCGCATCGGTGACCGTGGTCGAGGCACCTAACTGGGCGAAGGGAAACTCAATTCTGCAGAAACCAGTCGCGCACAGGTCCCCGATGGCGTCGGCCCCAGAATTCACACCGATGAGCGCATCGGGTACCGCACCATCACAGGTCAACACGCACGGAACCCCAACTTGCCCTACGAATCGGCGCCACACCCCCGTGATGATCTCAGGGTCCACAGGATCCAATCCGTCAAACCGTGTTGCTCCCGGAAGCCCATCGATCACCGAACAAACCTCGGGCTCATGAACCGCGATGCTCACCTCAGCTCCCAAAGCTGTGCCAAGACGCTCAGCATATTCCCGCAGAGCCTCCCCCATGGTCAGCGCCATATCTTTGAAGGCTGGGCGATCCGCAATCACGCTATGCCCGCGGTACTCCAACTGCGCCCCCATACTCCACGGCCCCAACACGTGCACCAGCACGCGCTCTGCGCACCCTGGCAGCAGCTCCTCAGCCAAGTCCCACACCTCACGCAGGTAGCCCGACGTACGGCGCGACTCCAAACTCGGGTGCGCAGTCAGCTCCCAGCCGCGCGGTGTGGTGCGGACGTGGACGTCTGCCAGCGATGCGGTCACCGCCGCGAGATTTCTTCCGACGCCACCAGACACCCGCATCAAACTCACCGCCGGGGCGACGCCGGCATCCTCATCCACATCTACCGTGCGTCTGAGTGTGCTGAGAGTGGCTGCGCGCAGGTCGGAGTGGGTGGTAACAGTATTCTCCCACCAGCCGTAGCGCGTCATGACTTAGTCCTCCCGGGCGGACCAGGGCTCGGTGGCACGAATGGTCCCGGAGCCAAGCAGAATATCGCCTTCCTCGTCCGGCTGGTAAACGACCGCGGCCTGTCCACGGGCCACGCCTTCGAGTGGCTCCAGCAACTGAAGTTCCATCCGCCACGGGGCCTCCCCCGGCTTCTTCTCGCGTCCGGCGGGAGTGACGGGATCGGGGTCATCCACGAGCCGCGCGAGGGCTGGAACCACACCGCCATGGGCACGCACCTGCACGTCGCAGCGGAACTCTCGCCCGTGGATGTCAGGATTGAGGCGCTTGAGGCGGTCAGCGATGATGGCACCCGTGCGGAGGTCCTCACGCCGGCCGATGGTGACGGTTCCTGTAGCGGCATCGATATCGGTGACGTAACGCGGGCTGCCATCCAGGGCCTCACGCGGCACACCAAGCCCCTTGCGCTGACCAATAGTGAAGCCATAGACACCATCGTGTTCCGCCACAGTGCGACCGTCTTGATCCTTCATGATGCCGGGACGCAGACCGATCTTCTTGCCCAGAAACGCCTGGGTGCGACCATCGGGAATGAAGCAGATGTCGTGCGAATCCGGTTTAGAGGCCACTCCAAATCCGTGGGACTTAGCTTCTTCACGGATCTCCGGCTTGATGGTGTCCCCCACTGGGAACATGCAGTGCGCGAGCTGCTCATCGGTGAGTACTCCCAACACGTAGGACTGATCCTTGTTGGAATCAATACCGCGCCTCATCACCCCATCGTGCAGCCGAGCGTAGTGTCCGGTGACGACGGCGTCGAAGCCCAGGGCAATGGAGCGGTCGAGCAAGGCCTCGAACTTAATCTTTTCATTGCAGCGCAGGCAGGGGTTCGGGGTTTCTCCAATGGAATAGGAGTCCACGAAGTCGTCGATCACATCCTCGGCAAAGCGATCGGAGAAATCCCAGACGTAAAAAGGAATGCCCAGCTTGTCAGCCACGCGACGAGCGTCGGCGGAGTCTTCCAGGCTGCAGCAGCCACGCGATCCTGCGCGCACGGCTTCCGGTGAGCGTGACAGCGCGAGGTGCACGCCGATCACCTCATGCCCCGCCTCCAAAGCACGGGACGCTGCCACTGCGGAATCCACTCCACCACTCATCGCTGCTACAACACGCATGCACAGCACCCTACTCGCCCACCGGACATGGTTCCACAAACAGGCAGGGCTAGGTTCACTCCGCAAACTGAAATACAGCCGTCACATTCCTGTTACTGGCCGACAATCTGGAAATGGTTGTCTGATTCTTGTAGCAGTTGTGCGCATCTAACTCCTCGTGCGGCCGCTACCTCGTACTGCCCTAGTACGCCATGCCGGCGGCGCGGGCCTGCTCGACGATGAGTGGCAGTCGCCGCGCCAGGTCTTTGGCCTGTTCCATGGTGTTGTCTGCACCGAAGGTCAGGCGCAGCGCTCCACGCGCCACGTCCACGGGCACTCCCATGGTGGCCAGCACCGTCGACGCGCGATTCACTCCCGCGCTGCACGCCGAGCCAGTCGACGCATCCACACCCGCCACGTCTAGCAGCATGATCAGGCTGTCCCCTTCCGCCCCAGGGAAGCTCGCGTGCAGGTGCCCTGGCAGTGCCGGTTCTTGCGTCCAGATCCGCACGCCGTCGATGTTTTCGATCGCCGCCCGCACGTGGTCGCGCATCGCGGCGACCTTCCGCGTGTCCTCTTCTGCTTCCTTGATGCTCGACGCCAATGCGACAGCAGTTCCCACCGCTGCCTGAACGTTCACGGTTCCCGAGCGCAGGCCTCGCTCCTGCCCGCCTCCACGAATAGGGCTGAGGATCTGGGCGTCGCGGCGGGCCAACAGAATGCCGGCGGAGCGCGGTCCGCCGAACTTGTGTGCGCTGGCTGCGAGGGTGTCCGCTCCGAGGGCGTGGAAATCTACGGGCAGGTGACCGACAACTTGGACGGCGTCGATGTGCCACGGCACGTGCTGGATCACCGGGAGTTCTTGTGGCGCCAGAGCGTGCGCAGATCCGGGGGCTGGCTCGGGTCGTTCGCCCACGAAGCCTGCGATGATGCGGGCGATGTCGTCGATGGGTTGGATGCAGCCGGTTTCGTTGTTCGCCCACATGGTTGTGACCAGCGCGGTGTGCTCTGCGTGCGCGTCCAACTCCCGCTCCAGCCACTGATGGTCGATGAGGCAATGCTTCTCTGAGTCCACATCCCGGGCCGCGGTGGCAGCTCTGTCTTCGGCAGAATGATCGTTAGCGCCGGGAGGGTTGGAGGCGGTGTTCGGGCTAGTCTCTCCTACCGCCGAGCGATGGTCGGCACCATCGCCGTCCGCCAGCGCGATCTCGCGGGCGTCAAAGTTGAAGGGCTCACCGGCTAGCAAGTCCACGGTTTGTGCCACGGCAGGATGCTCGATCCCGGATGAGTAGATGCGGTTACGCTGCGAGTTCTTCCTCCGCGCCGCCAGCGCCAGACCCTGAACAGCAATATTGTCCGCCTCTGTACCGGATCCCGTGAAGATCACCTCGACCGGGTCCGCGCCAAGAATCTCCGCGATCTGCTCGCGAGCTTCCTCCAGTTGGCGTCGAGCATCACGACCCGTCGCGTACTGACCCGCGGGGTTCATCGCACGGCTGACCCGCGCCATGGCCTCCTCAACCTCAGGACGCAGAGGCGAACTTGCGGCGTGGTCCAGGTACACGCGGGTCGGCTGATTGATCGCGTGGTTTGGCTGGTTTGTAGAGGAAGAATTCACGTTTGCCAGCCTATCGCTAACAAGCAGTCGGCGAACAACGCCTCTCCCTCGTAACGCATTCCTCCTTCGTGACGCCTCCCTCCCTCGAAAAGTGTCCCCGAAGGACCATGCTGCGGCATTTCCAGACAGGTAGTGAGAAAATGCCAGCGTTATTCGCCCTATTACGGGCAAAAACGTGGCGCTTACTTACAAGCTGTCAGAGAATGCCAGCGCGTTCCCTGCGTGAGGAGTAAGCCAAATAAGTTCCTTGCGGACTGTCAGAAAATGCCCGTCAGTACAGAGAAAACCGGCACCCCACACGCAATGTGCGGGGCGCCGGTGTCCTAGAAACCAGGCCAGGCTCATATCATCTGGTCGCCTGCCATCGCCGTGCGGCGTTCATCGTCAGACTTCCGTCAGACCTGCCTAAGAACAGCCCGGTATTGAGTCAGCTATTACTTGCGAGCCTTGAGCTCCTCGGTTGCCTGAGGTGCAATGTTGAATAGGTCGCCCACCACGCCGAAGTCGGCGATCTCGAAGATGGAAGCTTCCTCGTCCTTGTTGACGGCAACAATGGTCTTGGAGGTCTGCATACCAGCCTTGTGCTGGATAGCGCCGGAGATGCCCAGTGCGATGTACAGGTTTGGAGACACGGTGGAACCGGTCTGGCCAACCTGGAACTTACCTGGGTAGTAGTCGGCGTCCACAGCAGCACGGGATGCGCCAACAGCAGCGCCCAGAACGTCAGCCAGTGGCTCAACGACGTTCTCGAAGCCCTCAGCACCTGCAACACCACGGCCACCGGAGACGACGATCTTCGCCTCGGTCAGCTCTGGGCGGTCGCCCTGCTCAGCAGGAGCGAAGGAGGTGATGGTGACGGCGGTTGGGCCAGCTGCTGGCAGCTCCACGGCCTGGATGGTGCCGGAAGCAGCTTCCGCCACAGGATCCACGGAACCTGGACGCAGGGTGAACACAGGGGAAGCACCAGCTGCGGTGGCGGTCACGGTGTACTCGCCGCCGAAGATACCGATCTGCGCGTTGCGGTCAGCGTCGATGGAAGATGCATCGTAGATCACGCCGGAAGCCACGCGTGCGCCGGTACGGCCAGCGATCTCGTTGCCGGTGGCGGTAGCGGAAACCAGCACAGGAACCTGCAGGTGAGCAGCCATGGTGTGCAGAGCATCCACGGATGGGGTGACCAGCAGAGATGCTGCGTGATCAGCCTCAGCAGCGTAGATGGTCTCAGCACCAGCGGCAGCCAGGTCGCCCTGGAGCTTCTCTGCAGTGCCAGGAGCACCAACGACAACAGCACCAACGGTGCCGAAGACGCGTGCAGCAGTGATCAGTTCGAGGGTGGTGTTCTTCAGTTCACCCTCAACGTGGTCGACCAGAACCAAAACGTTGGTCATGAGGTGTACCTCTCTAAATTCAGTGAGTTGTTGTTACTTAGGGTGGACTGGATTAGACCAGCTTTTCCTTCACCAGGAACTCGACCAGCTTCTTGCCGCCCTTGCCCTCGTCGGTGATGATCTCACCAGCAGACTTCGGTGGCTTCGGGGTAGAAGCGGAGACGGAGGTGGTGGCGTTCGCCAGACCAACGTTGGCTGGATCCACGCCGATATCGGACAGGGACAGCTCCTTGATGGTCTTCTTCTTGGCAGCCATGATGCCCTTGAACGCTGCGAAGCGTGGGGTGTTGGACTTCTCCGTGACGGAGATGATGGCTGGGGTCGGTGCCTCGAGGCCGAACTTGCCCTCGTCGGTCACGCGCTCGCCGGTAACCTTGCCGCCCTCGACGGAGATGCTCTCCATGTGGGTCAGGGCTGGGATCTGGCGGTACTCGGACAGCAGACCAGGGACGGCGCCAGCGCCACCATCGGTGGAGGCGTTACCGGCGATAATCAGCTCGATGTCCTCGATCTGGTTCAGGGCGTTGGACAGGGTCCATGCGGTGCCCAGCGCGTCGGAGCCAGCGAGAGCCTCGTCGGTGACCAGGATGGCCTCGTCGCAACCCAAAGACAGCGCCTTGCGCAGTGCCTCGGTTGCACGGGATGGGCCGACAGACAGCACGATGACGTTGCGGGAATCGTCCGCTTCCTTCAGCTGCAGTGCAGCTTCCACGGCGTTTTCGTTAATTTCATCCAGAACGGCATCGGCGGAGTCGCGGTCCAGGGTGAAGTCATCGTCCTTAAGCTTGCGCTCGGAGTAGGTGTCCGGCACCTGCTTGACCAGAACAACGATGTTCGACATTCGTTGGCCTTTCCTGCTTGGTTTCAGTGATTCCTCGACCACTTTACCCGCACGCAGGTGACCACGGCCACAATTAGGCCGATATTTTTATAGAACTTGTTCTACACAGATTCGCAGATGAAGGCGGTCGCCGCATCTCCAATGCGCGCAATCACCACTGACCAGCTGTTTTGCTTGCCCTTGCCCGCCTTGAGCTTGAGCTTCTTGCGTAATTGATCCGGGTCCACGTCTACCCCTCTTACGAGTATTTCCACCCGCGCCGCCGATCGCGCATGAAGTGCAGCCTTGAGCTTTTTCAGCGGCACCTGCTCAACAATCTCGAATGCCCGCGCACCAGCGGCGCGCACAGCTTCTGCCGGATCCACAGCCTCGGTTCCCTGTTCCCCCGGCAACGTGTCGCCCGTGAGGTACGCAATCCGCGGATCTAATTGCCACCATCCGTGTTGGGCCGCCAAGTGCCGCACGAGCCCCGCCCGCACGATCGCCCCGTCCGGATCGAAGAGGTACCGCCCCGCGGGAGCGGCCGCCTTGGCGTCGTCTTCCTCATACGGCATGGCGGAGGTGAGGGTGAGCAGGCCGGAAGCGCGCATGACAACGGCACGTCGCAGCAGCCCGCTCCCCTCTTGCCCTCCTTCTTTCAGGCCGACGCCACCAGCCTGCGCCCGCAGCCCCGGTGTATACACGCAGGCCTCTTTGACATCGCCGTCCACGGAGACAATGTCGACCTGACCAGCCCAGTCATCAACATTTGAGAAGTCGATACCCGGCGCGCACTTCACCGCCAGCTCTCGACCTTGCTGGGCTGCAATGAGTTCCGGCAGGGGTGGCATGAGGTCTTTGATTGAGTGAATGCGCCCGGAACTACCGCGACGGGCGGGGTCGGCGATGACCACTGGCGCATCGATCACGGGATGCAACGCATCCGCGCGGAGCACTGGAACATTCGGCACGTTTGCTCGCGCCATGCGGAGGCGTTGGAAATCTAGGTCTGCACCGACGGCGGAGATCCCAGCGCGGCTCAGGTGCATGAGTTCCGTTCCTACGCTGCACGTCACATCCGCCACGCGCTCGACGCCGAGCCCCTTGAGATGTTGAGCGCGGAAATCTGCCACAGGACTCGGAGTGGCTTGCTGGGCGCTGGGACTGTCCACCATCCACTGCGAGCCGCCCTCAATTTTCCGCTGGGCGGTTCGGCGGGACTGCACCAACTCGACTAGGCAACGGGCTTTGTCTCCGTAATCTTTACGCAGCCCGGCGATCTCGCGTAGCTCCGACTTCCGCGATAGTTCCAGTGTGCTGGCGAATTCGATCGCCTCGGGGTGGGCGAAAAGGAAGTCGAGCTCCTCGTGTGTATAGGGCATGAGTCCTTACTGAAGGTAGGATCCCGGGCGGTCTTCGAAAGGATGCTCGGGAAGCTCAGCGGGGTCCACGGCAAACTTCATGCCTGGGGCGAAATGACGCCGCGGAGCACCAAACATCTTGGTCTCCATGAGGTAGTACTCCGCCATGTACGGCAAATCTACGGGCTCTTCCAGCACGGGATCCACGGAAAGGTTGGCGGAAAATTCCATCACCTCATCGGTTGTGCGGAAGGTGTCCAGCAACTTTAGCTGCGCCCATGTCGGAGGCATGAGGCTGATCTTGCGGCTTCGCCATCCATCGAGCAGCGTCGATGGGCGGAACCAGCCTGTGGACGTCGCCTCCCTTGTGTCGCCGCTGGTGTCCTGGCCTTCCGGCAGCGCCGCGACGAAGAACGCAGTGTCGTAACGGATGGGCTGCTCCTTGGGGGTCACCCAGTTCGCCCATGGGCGCAGAAGATCGGCACGCAGCACCAGGTCGTTATTGTTCATGAAGTCGGAGAACGCCAGTTGGTGGTTCTCCAGCTGCTTGCGTTGTTCCAGGTAAGGTGCGGTATCCGCGACGACGGTGCCGTCCTTCCAGCCGGCCAACAGGGTTCCGGATTCCTCAAAGGTTTCGCGAACCGCGGCGCAGACCAGGGCACGGGCCATGGACTCGTCCTTTTGCAGTCGCTGGGACCACCACTTCACAGACGGGCCGCTCCACTGCAGCTCTGGGGAGTCGTGTCCGTCCTGATCCACGTCGCCGGGCATATCGCGAGAATCTACGCCGCCACCTGGGAAGACAGTCATTTCCGCGCAGAAAGCCATGGTGGACGCGCGTTCTTGGACATACACCTCCGGGCCTGAGAGCGTATCGCGTAGCAGGATCACGGTGGAGGCATGGCGTGGCTTCGTGGGACCTAGCTGATCATTCATCGGCTTGTCATTGGCCACGGTCTTCCTCTTTCTTATCTTTCGTACTGCGAACTCAGTGCTGTGTACTCGGTGCTGTGCGCTGCCCTAGTCTGCTTTGTGTGCCTCATCTTATCGGCCGATGGTGGGCAAACCCCCCTTCCAGCCCAGTTCTGTGAGGAGATTCTCGGCCTATCCCCTACTGCGATGGCTACCACCACGGCGCGCTCGTCGGGCGAACCATCGACCTTCGTGACGGCTGACTCCGATCGGCTGATGGAATGCCGTCGTCAAGTTCTCGGAGGTCAAGACGTCCTCCAGCACGCCCTGGGCCACCACTTCCCCTTCGTCCAAAAGCATGGCGTGGGTGAATCCCGGTGGAATTTCTTCCACGTGGTGGGTGATCATCACAATGGCTGGGGAATCGGGATCCTCGGCCAGTTGAGTGAGCAACTCGATGAGATCCTCACGACCGCCGAGATCCAGACCCGCCCCCGGCTCGTCGAGCAACAGCAGCTCCGGATCCGTCATCAGCGCGCGGGCAATGAGAGTGCGCTTGCGTTCACCCTCACTCAACGTGCCCCACTGTTGATCCGCGAGGTGGATTGCTCCGACCTGTTCGAGAATCTCAATGGCACGTTCGTAGTCCATCTCATCGTATTCTTCGCGCCAGCGACCCATGACGTCGTAACCTGCGGAGATGACGATATCGGAGACCTTCTCATCACCGGGGATGCGCTGAGCCATGGCGGAGGAAGACATGCCGATCGCCGTGCGGATCTCGCGCAAATCCACGCGACCCATTTGCTCCCCCACGAGTGTCACGGTTCCCGTGGTCGGAAACATTTGAGCCGCTGCGAGGCGCATGAGAGTCGTTTTGCCAGCACCGTTGGGGCCAATAATGATCCATCGTTCATCGAGTTCGACCTGCCAGTTCATCGGCGAGAGGATCGCTCGCCCACCACGCACGACCGAGACTCCCTGCATGTCAATCATGAGGTCCTCAGCGAGTGCTGGTGCCGTGGCCGGGGTGGAAATGATGGGGCTATTGGAATGTGTCACGTCCTCCATCGTGCCCCATCTTGCGCCCCCGTGGGGGGAGGCTGCTCCGTCAACTGCAGAAAACCGCTTCCGCACTTAGGCTAGTTCTTAACTTGTCCCGCACGTTCGCCGTGCTCACTGTGAGGAGCTTGCTTCCATGATCGGCCGCCTCGGCATCGATAACGTCTCTCCAATCATCGCTTTGGGCCAGGTTCCGGCCAAGGCCATCGTGGGGCAGGTCTTCCCTGTCTCCGCCACCGTCTGGCGTGAAGGGCACGACGCCATCTCCGCCACCCTCGTCGTCCGCCGCCCCTCCGGTTCCGAGGGCGGCCGCGCGAAGATCACGATGACCGCTGAAGAGGGCGAGCGAGCAAACCCCGATCTACGCCATGCACTGTTTGTTCCGGATGTGCCGGGGTTATGGACCTTCCGTGTCGATGCCTGGAGCGACCCCATGGCGACGTGGTTCAACGCTATCAATAAGAAGGTTGCTGCTGGCCAGGGCGCGGAGATGCTGGCCAACGACCTCGAGGTGGGCGCTAAACTATTTAACCGAGCTGAGGAAAAGGTCTCTCGCAGCCACACCAAGACGATGCGGAAGGTCGCCGAGGCTTTGCGCGATGAGTCCCTACCGCTGGAGGACCGCATCGCCCCTGCTTTCACCGCCGAGGTCAAGGAAGCACTCGAGCGCCGACCACTGCGCGACCTGCTCACCCGTGGCCAGGAATTTGAGGTGCTGGTAGAGCCACTCGAATCCGGCTACGGCGCATGGTACGAATTCTTCCCCCGCTCTACTGGTGGTGTGGATGCCAATGGAGTCCCCGTCCACGGCACCTTTGCCACCGCAGAAAAAGACCTTCCCCGCATCGCGGCGATGGGCTTCGACACAATCTACCTGCCACCGATCCACCCCATCGGCACGATCAACCGCAAGGGTAAGAACAACACTCTGACCCCGACCAAGGAAGATGTCGGCTCCCCCTGGGCCATTGGTTCGGCCGAAGGTGGGCATGAGGCCGTCCATCCAGAGCTCGGCACGGTAGAGGACTTCGAGCATTTCGTGGAGGAGGCGGGCAATAATGGCCTCCGCGTAGCCTTGGATTTGGCTTTGCAGTGCGCACCCGATCACCCGTGGGCTACGTCCCATCCCGAGTGGTTCACCGTGCTACCTGACGGCACTATCGCCTACGCGGAGAACCCGCCGAAGAAGTACCAGGATATTTACCCGCTGAACTTCGATAATGATCCCGATGGCCTCTACCACGAGGTGCTCAAGGTTGTTCGTTTGTGGGTGGGCCGCGGCGTGCGCGTTTTCCGTGTGGATAACCCACACACTAAGCCAACGAATTTCTGGCACTGGCTGATTAAGGAAGTACACCGCACTGATCCGGATGTCATTTTCCTGGCGGAGGCTTTCACGCGCCCACCACGCCTCTACGGTCTAGCGAAGGCGGGCTTTACCCAGTCTTATAGCTACTTCACGTGGAAGACGAGCAAGGAAGACCTGGAGGAGTTCGCTACCGACGTGGCAAGTGGCGCAGACGTGTTCCGCCCCAACCTCTTCGTCAACACACCGGATATTCTTCACGAATCCCTACAAACCGGTGGCCGCGCGATGTTCGCCATTCGCGCCGCATTGGCTGCCACGATGGCTCCCCTGTGGGGCGTCTACTCCGGATTTGAACTCTACGAGCATCAGCCGGTTCACGAAGGTTCGGAGGAATATCTCAACTCCGAGAAGTACGAGCTACGCCCGCGCGACTTCGCAGCTGCCGCAGCCAACGGAGATTCCCTGGAACCTTGGATTACTGCGCTCAACACCTGGCGTAAGGCCAATCCAGCACTGCAGCAGCAGCGTAATCTCCACATTCACGAGACGAATAACGAAAACCTCCTGGCTTATTCTCGCGTGGATGCCGTCACGGGAAATGCAATCCTCGTGGTGGTGAACCTGGACTCCAAGAATGTTCAGGAAGGTCAGGTGACCGTGGATCTCGAAGCTGTCGGTCTCGCTCCCCGCGCTGGTTTCGAGGATGATCTGGGGATCCAGGAGCACTACGAAGTGCTGGACTTGCCGACCAACCAGATCTTCAATTGGTCCACCGAAAACTATGTCCGACTTGATCCGGATTTCCAGGTAGCGCACATCCTTCGACTCCCGGATGTGCCGGAGCAACGGCGTGCACCGGTGGCCTACAGGGGTGGCGACGCGGAGGAATTTGACCCGCGCGGGTAGGAATTTGGGTCTAGGCTGGGTGGCATGACGGAGACGAACGCCACCCTGCTCGACCATTTCGACCGCGCTCGCCTTGTGCAGTGCCGTCACTACGCTCCCCACGATGTCCTGGGCCAGCACCTCGTGGAAACCTCCGAGGGGCGGCGGGTGCTCTTCCGCACTGTTCAGCCCGGCGCAGATGCCGTGTCCGTAGGTATTGGCAATGCGGCCCCCATCGCCATGACGAACACGGGCGATGACATTTTCGAATTGCTCACAGACTCCGCTGAGCGCAGCGAATCATACAATTTCGATGTCACGTGGGGCGAACACACCACCACCATTGCAGACCCATACAACTGCCTACCAACAGTGGGAGAACTCGATCTCCACCTCATCGGGGAAGGGCGCCATGAACGCCTGTGGGAGGCACTGGGTGCTCGTGTCCTCACCAATCACGAAGGCGAGCCTAGTGGCGTCGCATTTTCAGTCTGGGCACCTCACGCGGCGGGCGTGGCCGTCATCGGCGACTTCAACGGATGGAACGCACGCCAGCACCCCATGCGCTGCCTCGGCTCGACGGGCATCTGGGAGCTTTACATTCCAGGCGTCCACGCTGGCGCGCACTACAAGTTCGCCATCACCACCGGTGACGGCAACCGACTGGACAAGGCTGACCCGATGGCCCGGCTCGCCGAACCTGCACCTGCCACAGCATCGATCGTCGTGGGGCCGCACAACTACGCCTGGCAGGACCAGGATTGGATCGCCAAAAGGCAGTCCCACGACTTCCTGCACCAACCAATGAGTGTCTACGAGGTGCACCTCGGCAGCTGGCGTAAAGGGTTGAGCTACCGCGAACTCGCCACTGAGCTGGTCTCCTACGTCCGCGACAAGGGATACACACACGTCGAGCTCATGGGTGTCTCCGAACACCCCTTCGAACCCTCCTGGGGCTACCAAGTCACGAGCTACTATGCACCGAATAACCGCTACGGCGGACCGGATGACTTCCGTGCTCTCATCGATGCACTCCATGCTGCGGGCATAGGCGTCATCATGGACTGGGTTCCTGGCCACTTCCCCCGCGACGAGTGGGCTCTAGCCCGCTTTGATGGTCAGGCCTGCTACGAGCACCCGGATCCACGACGCGGCGACCAACCGGACTGGGGCACGCACGTCTTCGACTTCGGCCGCAACGAAGTCAAAAACTTCCTCGTCGCCAACGCCCTGTACTGGTGCCACGAATTCCACATCGATGGTCTGCGCGTCGACGCCGTCGCCTCCATGCTCTATCTGGATTACTCCCGCAAGGACGGCGAGTGGCTCCCGAATATCTACGGTGGCCGGGAGAATCTAGACGCGGTCAGCTTCCTGCAGGAGATGAACGCCACGGTTCAGCGGGATGTGCCGGGCGTGCTGACAATCGCCGAGGAATCCACCAGCTGGCCGGGTGTAACCAAGCCAACGCACGAGGACGGCCTTGGGTTCAGCTTGAAGTGGAACATGGGTTGGATGCACGACACTCTGGAGTACATCCAACGCGACCCGATCTACCGCGGGCATCACCACGGAGAAATCACGTTCTCCATGGTGTACGCGTACTCGGAGAACTACGTTCTGCCCATCAGCCACGATGAGGTTGTGCACGGCAAGGGCACCCTCTGGTCACGCATGCCCGCGGGCTCCTCGTGGGATCGGGCGGCCATGGTGCGCACCCTGCTGGCCTACATGTGGTCCCATCCGGGTAAGAAGCTGCTCTTCCAAGGTCAGGAATTCGGCCAGGTCCAGGAGTGGAACGAAGGACGTGGCGTGGACTGGGGAGATAATGAAGGCTGGGAAGGCGAATTCCACCGCGGTATTGGGGCGCTGAGCACGAAACTCAATGAGCTCTACACTTCCCTGCCTGCCTTGGGGACTGGCGATCACTCACCGGAGGGTTTCCGGTGGATCGCCGCAGACGATTCGCACAACAACGTCCTGTCCTACATCCGCCGCAGTGAAGACGGATCGCAACAGGTGGCGTGCGTGATCAACTTCTCGGGTACCACGCACGAGAATTACCGCATTGGCCTTCCTGTTGCCGGAACATGGCGCGAGGTGTTGAATACCGATCACACGGAGTACGAGGGTGCAGGCCGCGGGCAAGGCGACCTCATCGCCGAGGGGCCGGGTTCTCACGGTCTGTCCACAAGTGCCGTGCTGGAGGTTCCGGCGCACACGGCTCGGTTCTTCGTACTGGAGGATTAAGGGGCAGGAACCTGGCCAAGCGAGCCCGCGGGAGGGTCCAGGCGGGCTGAATGCTTTAGAACAGCGCGCTCGCCATTCGCGTGCGTGCGGCGATGACCTCTGGGTCACCGGCGTCGAACATGGCGAACAAGTCAAGCAGGCGCTGCTTTGCGGCATCGCGTGCATCGTCGGCATTGACACGGATCTGCTCGATCAGCACGTCAAAGGCTTGCTCCTTCTGTCCTGCCAAGAGCAGACGGTCGGCCTCCTGCCCCGCTGCCTCAACTGGATCGGCCTCCTTTTCCCCCGACGCCACCGCATTGTCGGCTGCCTGTACTCGCTGCAGCAGCAAGGTGTTGGCGCGAGCAGCCTTCGCCTCAGCATGTCCGGGCTCATCGGCCAAGATCGCATCATATGCAGCGATTGCTCCGTCGAAATCCCCGCTTTCCAGCTTCCCGGCTGCTTCTTCCATCCGTGGCTCTTCAGTTTCTACGGGTTCCCCGAACGCCGGCGGTAGGCCCTGCAATTTGCCATCGGTGGCGCTAATAACTGCTTCGATCCACCGCTTGATCTGTTCTTCGGGCTGCCCGCCCTCGAATTGGGTCAGTGGGCGACCACCAGCCAGGGCGATGACCGTCGGTACCGCCTTCACGTTCAGAGCCTGAGCAATTTCGCCGTTAGTGTCCACATCGACGTACCGGACAACGAACTTCACGTCCTCTTGTGGCACATCCACCATCTGGGCCAAGCGGCCAAGCATAGTTTTCAGTTCCTCGGAGGCCTCGGAACGCGCGGTTCCCAATAGGAGGACAACAGCGACCTGGGTCGAACGGATGACGAGGTCCTGCTCAAAGCTCTCCGGAGTAACCTCCGCAAAACGCTCCACTTCCCCAGCGGTACCCGCTGCCTGTTGAGCCTGGTTAACTCGCTCAGCAGCCTCCTCTCGGGCTTGCGCGCGTGCTTTGACATCGCCCAGATCAATCGCACCTCCCACAAAGCGAGGACCTGCAGACTGGGAAGAGCCTTGCGGCGCATTGGGGTGAGTCATGGTTGAATGCTCCTCTCAAGAAGTGGTTTAACTCGTGGACATGCTGGCCTATTACCTAATCGCATGTGCTTTAGAACAGCCGAAATTCGCTATCATCCGTGCCACGCATCGCGGAGTAATCCAAAGTGAGACAACGAATGCCACGATCCTCCGCCAACGTCTTAGCCTGGGGCTTGATTTCCTGGGCTGCAAATACACCGCGGACCGGCGTCAAGAGCTCATCCCGATTAAGCAATTCCACATAGCGGGTTAATTGTTCAACACCGTCGATGCCGCCGCGTCGTTTAATTTCCACAGCGACAATTGCGTCATCCTTATCCCGAGCGAGAATGTCCACAGGGCCAATTGGTGTGGGGTATTCGCGCTGCACGAGGGTGTATCCCTCCCCCAGTAACTCAATCTGCTCGGCTAGGAGTTCCTGCAAGTGGGCCTCCACGCCATCCTTCTGCAGACCTGGATCCTCACCGAGATCGTGAGTGGAATCCGAATAAATCTCATAAATTCGGATGCGCAGCTGCTCAGCCGTTTTGTTGGCGACGATCCACAGCTGTGCTACGCGCTCATCCTCGAATTCCGGGTGGGTCGTGGCGTCGAGAAGTGGATCACCATCTCCGACGGAGGACGGCAGCAATTCGGTCAGCGTACACGGCGAGGTCATCCAGTTCAGTGGCTTGTACGCACGATCGTCCGCATGCACGGACACGGAGCCGTCAGCCTTGACCATGATGAGGCGGTCAGCTTCCGGTAAGTGAGCCTCCAAACGACCAACGTAATCGACACTGCAACGGGCGATGACTAGACGCATTGCTTCAGAATAGCGCGAACCCCTCGGCCGGTGGTGGCGCGGGGTGGTGAAGCGGGCTATTACCCCTAGGGATAAAACACTTCCTGGCTAAATCGGGCGCGGGTGGTTGTACGCCGAGTAGCGATCACGGCGGGCCGAGGGACCCGATTCCAGCCATGCTACGAGGGCGGTGTCCCCCTGTGAATCGAGCGCCAGCTCCCATCGTTTCTGGCGGTGCTCTACTTCAATCACGTGGAGGTCGCTCTCCAGGCAGTTGCGTTCGCGTTGGGTGATCTCACGCCGACTGATGATCTCCGTCCCCAAGCGAGTAAAACTCAGATCGGACTCGGGGCGAATGCTGCGCAGTTTATAGAACTTTGCGGACGTCCCCGAATACACCAAAACCCCGTGCCGCCAGTGCCGCGCGTCCTCGTTAGGAAGGGAGCGGATGACCACGGGGTAACCCTTAGATCGCAGCGCGGTGAAGCGCCACAATGCGCCAAGACAAGCCAAAACCAGCATGCCGAGAATAAGAAAAAGAATGATTTTCACGGGTGATTCTCTCGCCTCTGCCAGAAAAATTTTCGCTTTCCTCTAACTTACGCTGGCAGTGAGGATAATCCAACGCTCGCGGACGTGGAGGGGGTGACATGCGAAAACCCCCGGTGGCCCTCCCCTTGGGGGTGGGGCCTACACCGGGGGCGTCAACGCTAGAGAGTTCGTTTCCTCGTGGGAATTACTTCTCCTGAAGTCGCTTCACAGCGCGCAACTCGGACTCTGCTTGGGCCTTCTCCGTCTCGGATTCGGCGTTCTGCAGGCGAGACTCGGCATCAGCGACGTCGACCTCATCGGCCCACACCGCGGAGTCCGCGAGGATGGTGATCTTCTCGGAAGATACGGAGAGGAAGCCACCCTTAACGGACGCAACCTTCTTCTCACCCTCGCCAGTCCGAATGACCACAACGCCGTTCTCGACCAGCTGGCCGAGCAGAGGCTCGTGACCAGGGAGCACGCCGATCTCGCCTTCAGTCGTCTGCGCGGTGACGGACGTTGCGGTACCAGTCCACAACGCACGTTCCACGGCGACCAATTGAGCGGCAATCTCAGCCATGTGCGACTCCCCTTACTTCTCGTTGAGCTTCTTGTACGCAGCCTCAACGTCGTCAAGACCACCGAGGCCGTTGAAGGCCTGCTCTGGGTAGTGGTCGAACTCGCCGTCACAGATGCGCTCGAAAGCGTCGATGGTGTCCTTCAGTGGAACGTAGGAACCTGGGATGCCAGTGAACTTCTCCGCAACGAAGAAGTTCTGGCCGAGGAAGCGCTCCAGGCGACGTGCGCGCTGCACGGTCACCTTGTCTTCCTCAGACAGCTCGTCCATACCGAGGATGGCGATGATGTCCTGGAGTTCCTTGTTCTTCTGCAGGATGTTGATCACGCGCTGCGCGATCTCGTAGTGGCGCTCGCCGACGATGCCTGGCTCGAGGATACGAGAGGTGGAGGTCAGCGGGTTCACTGCTGGGTAAATACCCTTCGATGCGATACCGCGGTCAAGCTCGGTGGTTGCATCGAGGTGTGCGAAGGTCGTTGCCGGTGCCGGGTCGGTGTAGTCATCGGCTGGCACGTAAACGGCCTGCAGGGAGGTAATGGACTTACCCTTGGTGGAGGTAATGCGCTCCTGCAGAACACCCATCTCGTCAGCCAGGGTTGGCTGGTAACCCACTGCGGAAGGCATGCGGCCCAGCAGCGTGGAAACCTCAGAACCAGCCTGGGTGAAGCGGAAGATGTTGTCGATGAACAGCAGCACGTCCTGGCCCTGGACATCGCGGAAGTACTCCGCCATGGTCAGACCGGACAGCGCCACGCGCATACGGACTCCTGGTGGCTCATCCATCTGGCCGAACACCAGGGCGGTGTCCTGGAGCACGCCCATCTCTTCCATCTCGAGGAAGAGGTCCGTACCCTCACGGGTACGCTCGCCCACACCGGCGAACACGGAAGTACCGGAGAACTCGCGGGCGATACGGGTGATCATCTCCTGGATCAGCACGGTCTTACCAACACCTGCACCACCGAAGAGGCCGATCTTGCCGCCCTTCACGTAAGGGGTCAACAGGTCGATGACCTTAATGCCGGTCTCGAGGATCTCGGTCTTACCTTCCAGCTGATCGAATGCTGGTGGCTCGCGGTGGATGCCCCACTGCTCGCCGTCGCGTCCCAGCCCTGGCTCGTCGATGCAGTCGCCCAGTGCGTTGAACACGTGGCCCTTCACGACATCGCCGACTGGCACGGAAATTGGCTTACCGGTGTCCTTAACCTCTGCACCACGAACCAGGCCATCGGTTGGGGCCATGGACACGGCGCGAACGAGGTTGTCACCAAGGTGCTGAGCAACCTCGAGGGTAATGGTCTTTGCCACGGCCTCGAGGGAAACCTCGACGGTCAGGGCGTTGAACAGAGCCGGCTGCTGGCCGCGTGGGAACTCCACGTCGACAACCGGGCCGATGACTCGCACGACGCGGCCCGCAGCAGTCGGTGCAGCGTTCTGCTGCTCCTGAATTGCTGTAGTCATAATTAGTCACTTTCTCCGCTATCGCCGAGCGCGGACGCGCCACCGACGATCTCTGTGATTTCCTGGGTAATCTGCGCCTGACGAGCCTGGTTCGCCACGCGGGAAAGCTGGGTGACCAGCTCTGTTGCATTGTCGGTCGCAGCGCTCATAGCGGTACGACGGGCGGCAGACTCTGATGCAGCAGCCTCCAACATCGCGGCGAAAATACCGCGGGAGACATACTGCGGCAGCAGTGCGTCAAGCAGCTTGTCCGGGTCCGGCTCGAACTCGTACTCGGCTCCAACCTGGTCGGCCTTATCGGAGACCATGTCCTCGCCCAGTTCAAGCTTTTCCTCCTCCACGACAGTCTCAATCGGCAGCAGGCGGTGAGCCTGCGCACGCTGAGTCAGCATGGATTCGAACTCGGTGTAAACAATGTGCACCTCATCGAAGCCCTGTACACCTTCTCCTTCGGTGCCATTGACGCCTTCGCGCCACTTAGCAGTGCCGTTGGATCCGGCGACGAAGCCGTCGATCAGGTGACGACGCAGATTGTGAGTAGCGGCGTAGTCCGGATCCTGGGAGAAACCAGTCCAGGAGCCACCGAGCTCCTCGTTACGGAAGTTGTAGTAAGAAACGCCCTTACCACCCGCGACATACAGGACTATGTCTTTGCCTTCGTCGCGAAGCTTCTTGCGCAACTCCGCAGTCGTCTTGAACACGTTGTTGTTGTAGCCACCGCACATGCCACGGTCACTCGAGATCACGAGGATTGCAGCGCGCTCAGCATTCTCCGGCTCCTGCAGCATCTTGTTCTGCAAGCTGGAAGCGGATGCCAGACGCTGGATCACGTTGGTGATCTCATCAGCGTATGGCTGAGATGCGGAAACGCGTGCCTGGGCCTTCGTGATCCTCGAGGTGGCGATCAGCTCTTGGGCCTTGGTGATCTTCTTAGTTGAGTTCACGGACTTAATGCGCGTCCTCAATTCGCGAAGACTAGCCATCGCTATCGCCTCCCTTCTTGTCCGTTAATGGTCATTGTGGTCACTAGATCCTCTGTTATCGCTTACTTGGTCTTGCGAGAAACAGTGATCTGAGACTTCTTGACCTCGTCCTCATCGAGAGCACGTGGCTCAGCCTCGTTGATGATGGTCTCACCATCGGTGGTCTGGAAGGAGCGCTTGAAGTCTGCGATAGCGGACTTCAGCTCAGCCTGGGACTCGTCGGTGAATGGCTTGCCACCCTCGATCTGCTCGTAAACACCAGCGTTGTTAGCGTGCAGGTGCTCGATCAGCTCGGCCTCGAAACGACGGACATCCTCGACTGGGACGTCGTCGAACTCGCCTTCGCCGGCCAGCCAGATGGAAACCATCTGATCCTCGACGGACTGCGGCTTGGTCTCGGTCTGCTTCAGCAGCTCAACCAGACGCTTACCGCGCTCCAGCTGAGCCTTGGAAGCTGGGTCCAGGTCGGACGCGAAGGCGGCGAATGCCTCCAGGTCACGGTAGGCAGCCAGGTCCAGACGCAGGGAACCGGAAACCTTCTTCATACCCTTGGTCTGTGCGGCACCACCCACACGAGACACGGACACACCGACGTTAATTGCCGGACGGACGCCCTGGTTGAACAGGTCGGACTCCAGGAAGACCTGGCCGTCGGTAATGGAAATAACGTTGGTTGGGATGAAGGCGGAGACGTCGTTTGCCTTGGTCTCGATGATTGGCAGAGCGGTTAGGGAGCCGCCGCCGAGATCATCAGACAGCTTCGCTGCACGCTCCAGCAGGCGGGAGTGCAGGTAGAAGACGTCACCCGGGTATGCTTCGCGTCCCGGTGGACGACGCAGCAGCAGGGAGATCGCACGGTAGGCCTCAGCCTGCTTGGTCAGATCATCGTAGATCACCAGAACGTGCTTGCCCTGGTACATCCAGTGCTGGCCCAGTGCGGCGCCAGCGAAAGGTGCCAGCCACTTGAAGCCAGCGGAATCGGATGCTGGGGCAGCCACGATGGTGGTGTACTCCAGTGCGCCGTTGTCCTCAAGGGTCTTACGGATCGACGCGATGGTCGAACCCTTCTGACCAATCGCGACGTAAATGCAGCGCACCTGCTTCTGAGGGTCGCCGGACTCCCAGTTAGCGCGCTGGTTCAGAATCGTATCGATGCAGACCGAGGTCTTACCGGTCTTGCGGTCACCAATGATCAGCTGGCGCTGACCACGGCCGATAGGGGTCATCGCATCGATCGCCTTGATGCCGGTCTGCATTGGCTCTTCCACCGGCTGACGCATCAGCACGGATGGAGCCTGCAGCTCCAGCACACGGTCTTCCTCGGCCTCAATGTTGCCGAGGCCATCGATGGCCTGACCCAGTGGGTTGATAACGCGGCCAAGGAACTTGTCCCCGACCGGGATGGAAAGGACCTCACCGGTCCGCTTGACCTCGTCGCCCTCCTTGAGGGACTCGTAGTTACCCAGGACCACGACGCCGACCTTGTCGGTGTCAAGGTTCTGTGCGACGCCGATAACGCCACCTGGGAACTCGAGCAGCTCGTTGGCCATCACCGATGGCATACCGCTCACCTGAGCGATGCCGTCAGCTGCCGTCGTAACCACGCCGACCTCCTCACGGGAGGCCTCCGGGGAGTAGCTCGAGGTGTAGTTCGCAATCGCGCTACGGATCTCATCGGAGGAGATCGTCAGCTCCGCCATGTTCTTCCTGCTCTCGGTTTCGTCTTCCAGCATTACTTTAATTAGCTTTGGTCCGTCTTAAGCGAGGGATCGGCGGAGCTTGCGCAGCTTACCTGCGGTACTTCCGTCAATCACTTCGTCGCCGACACGAATTACGGCACCACCGAGGAGGCTGGAGTCAACCTCAGAATGCACCGCAATCTTGCGACCGTAAATCTTTTCCAGCTTGTCCGCCAGAAGGGACTGCTGCTGTTCACCCAGTGGTGCGGCGCTGCGGACGCGAGCAACCTCGCGGCCAGACAGAGCTGCAACCTCGTCGCACAGCGCGTCCAAGTCCTCGACCGGACGCTTCTGTACGCGGCCAACCGCCTGCAATGCCAAGGCTTCGGTCACGGACGTGACCTTGCCGTACAGCACCTTTGCCAGCAGATCGCGGCGTGCATCCGCGGACACAGCCTTATCTGCCAGCAGCATCTCTAGTTGTGGCTCGCGCTCAACGATGCGTGCGAGTTGGAAAAGCTCCTCCTCGACGCGCTCTAGCTGACCCTGCGCCTCTGCGGACCGCAGCAGGGCACGGCGGCCCAGTGCAATCAGCCCATTGCGGAAGTCGCGGGTATCAGACCAGTTTTGGGACACAGCAGCGGACACGATCTCCTCAGTGGAGGCAGATACCTTGCCAGCCAGCAGGCCCTTAATCAGAGACACGCGCTGCTCCGGTGCAGCCGCTGCATCGACCAATGCGACGCGCAGGCTGCGGTCGGTATCGAGCGTGTCAACAACCTCGAACAGCTCGCTGCCGTTCGTAGCTCCGATTTCAACCGTGTTGGCGGACTCACTCAGTCCCTGATCCAGGGATGCGTTAAGTCGCTCCAATGCCTCTCGGCTCGCTGCGTGCATACCGATCACTTCCCAGCGTTGCCGACTCGATCGAGATCGGCGAGGAAGTTATCGATGGTGCCAGAACGCTTCACATCATCGGACAGCTGCTCGCCCAGGAGGCGCTCAGCCAGGGTGATCGAGTTCTCGCCCATTTCCTTGCGCAGATCGGCGACGACAGCGGAGCGCTGTGCCTCGAGCTGCTTGTTACCGGACTCGATGATTCGGTTCGACTCATCGGTAGCTTGAGCCTTCATGTCAGCGATGATCTTCTGTCCCTGGGAACGGGCATCATCGCGGATCTGAGCGGCCTCGGTGCGAGCCTCTGCGAGCTGAGCGTTGTACTTCTCCAGTGCTGCCTTGGCCTCTGCCTGAGCTGCCTCGGCGCGCTGGATGCCACCCTCAATCTGGTCCTCGCGCTGGTGCAGAACTTCCTGGAACTTAGGAAGGATGGCCTTCCAGAAGACAACCAGAATCACTGCAAACGGGATGAGGGACCAGACGATATCGTACAGCGGTGGAATCAGCGGGCTAGGCGCATCCTCCAATGGCAGGCCACCTTCGGCAGCTGCCAGCAAAAAGTAGTTCGTCATAGTCTCCAGCTTTCGCTCTCTTGCGGGTTAGATGTTGAAAATCGGCTGTTTGCGTTTCTCACTCGGTGTGAGGAGAAGCCCACAACCGGAAATCCGCATTTAGGCGAACAGGAAGCCAGCGACCAGGCCGATCAGGGCCAGGGCCTCGGTGAAGGCGATACCCAGGAACATGGTGGTACGCAGCTGGCCTGCCATCTCTGGCTGGCGAGCCATAGCCTCAGCGGTCTTGCCTGCAACCAGACCCACGCCGATGCCAGGGCCGATAGCTGCCAGGCCGTAGCCGATGGAGCCCAGACCGGTCAGAGCGGTGGTGGAATCCTGAGCCAGAAGAATGAGGTCGTTCATTTTTTACAATGCCTTTCTGGTGACCGACCAGGCGATCTTTCCGTGTTCTTGTGAGCCTGGTCGAGACTGTATGTGGTTGATTGTTACCCGGTGGCTTAGTGCTCGTCGGCGTGCAGTGACAACTCGATGTACACGGCCGTCAGCAGTGCGAAGATGTACGCCTGCAGGAAGATGACCATGAGCTCGAAGAAGGAGAATGCAACGGCGAAGAGGATGGTACCGCCAGCCAGCAAGGTCCAGCCGTTGAGCTGCCAGAAGAAGAAGTTCGTGGCGCTAAACAGCATGACGAGGATGAGGTGTCCGGCCAGCATGTTGGCCATAAGACGGATAGTCAACGTCATCGGACGAAGGACGAAAGTGGAGAAGAATTCGATCGGTACCACGATTACGTGAAGGAATGGTGGCAGACCTGGGATAACCAGCGAAGACTTCACGAACTTGCCAAAACCGTAACGCTTCACACCCGCGTAGATGAACACCACGTATGCCACGAGGGCCAGAACCAGCGGGAAGCCAATTCGGGCGCTAGGCGAGATGTTCAGGAATGGGATGATCGTCGGCAGGTTAACTGCAAGAACAGCGAAGAAGATCGCGGCGATAACAGGAAGGAAGCGACGTCCCTCCTTCTTCCCCAGAATGTCCTCCGCAATATGGATACGGACGAAGTCCAGCGCCAATTCTGCGAAGTTCTGCACACCGCGTGGAATCAACTTCGGCTTGCGCATGGCAAAGAAGAAGAATGCGGTGACGAGCAGGATCATCAGGATGCGGATGAGCATCAGACGATCAAGCGCGAAGGCGCCGTTGAGGAATCCGTCAAACCATAGCTGGTTTGGATCCAATTGCCCCGGGAAGAATTCGTGTTCCAATGAAGGGCTATGGAACTCGCCCTTCATGGCCAAGGTTGTTACGCTCAGCGTTCTCTCCCGTGATAGGGCCGCGGGACATTTTTCAATGTCAAGCGGTGCGATGGAGGTCTCTGTTGAGATGCTTACCGACACTGCAGGGACTCCGTCGCACGTCCCTCGTGTATGTCGGCGGTGCCGATGGTGTTGGTCGGGATGCCGAACTTCCTGCGCCATGCAGGCCAGTCGAACATCCACTGTCCACCAAGGTGGCCCGAATGCACTTTATCAGTTTCCTCGCCGATATCGCTAAGTGACTTTCAGCCTGTCCCCCCTGATTTCCCGTGCTTGGCGCATGAATTTCATGGCGATCTCACAGCTTTGCACACCCCGCTCCTCTTTTTCGCCATCTTTGGCCAGCTCACACCTCATTTTCCCTGTTCCTCGCCCCAAGAATTTTTCCTTCCTCGCCACAGAGAACCCAATTATCCTCCCCGTCGACTCCCACAACCGGACTGTGTGATGTGTCACTTTGTCGCCTGTACTACCCCCTCACTCCCCCATAAGGAGAAAACCCCGCCGGGAGAATTCCCGGCGGGGCCAGCTGATTCCGAAGGTCTGAGACTTAAATATAGGTCTGTTGAGCCTTGGTGACAGACCATGTCTCCGCGGCAAGTAAAGCGATGAGACTGATGATGATTGTGGTGGCAAGGGCTGCAGTGTCGTAGAAGTTCATCGGCTTGAGCAGTCGAGTGATCACCACGAAAACGGCGATCTTCGCCAGCCAGCTACCGAGCATCACAGCCATCGTCGTGGTTGGCGTGGACTTCGCTGTCATCAGAGTGACGACGACGGTGATCAGCATGAAACCACCGGCAATTGCCAAGCCTACGAGGACACCCCACAAGCCAGGAAGATCCCTCAGGAATCCCCAGAACGCCAGGGACACCAGACCGATCACAAGCAAGGCAAGGCCACTTATACGCAGAGCTCGCTTCAATGGCCAGGTGTGGTCATCAGCCTGGGAAATATCGTTGAGTTCCGGCAGCTCCTTCGAGTCTGCGGATTGGCCGTTCGCATCGCTAATAGTCACGGGTGTCGAGTCTATACTGCTTGGCTTATCCTGCAGAATCCCTCGCCGCACGCCCTTGGAACATGGGCACGACGGTCACGAGCCCGACAACCAGTAACGTCGCCAGGAAGACAACGAGGGTGATCAGAGGAGGCAGGACGGTAGCTCCGACCGCCGCGAAAGCGACAACCGCCACCCAGCTGTAAAGAACCAGCACCACGCGCTTTTGCGTGTGCCCCAGCCGCAACAAACGGTGGTGCAGATGCTTTTTATCCGGCGCAAAAGGCGACTTTCCCTGCGCCACTCGGCGAACCACGGCAAGGAGAAGATCCAACAACGGAATGAACAACGCTGCGAGCACAACGATCATCGGCGACAGCAAAGCAAGAACATCGGCCGTGCCATACAAGGACATATTGATACGCCCGGAGGCGGACACGCAGGCCGCTGACAGCAGCAGGCCGATGAGCATCGAGCCGGAATCCCCCATAAAAATGCGCGCCGGAGAGAAATTATGTGGCAGGAAACCCACGCACACACCCAGCAGCACGGAAGAGATGATGGCCGGCGGATACGCAGAAACCGTTCCGCCCTGATCGTGAAGAATTGTCAGGGAGAACACGAGGATCGTTCCGGCTGCGATCGCTCCGAGGCCAGCGGCCAGACCGTCCAGACCATCCACAAAGTTCATCGCATTGACGATCGTCACCGTCAGGATCGCAGTCAAGACTGTGGACTGGACCTGATCGAGGATCAGCGTGGTCCCGTCCCCAACTGGCACGTAGAAGAGGTACCAGGACAAACCCATCAGGGACATAACAACAGCGGCGACTAATTGGCCTCCGAGTTTGAGCATCCACGAGATATCGTACAGATCGTCAAACACCCCAACCACCACGATGACGAAAGCGGCAATCACCACAGCTGCCATATCGGGAGTCACCGGCGGGAACCCACGATTGAGCGCGGGCAACTGGCTGGCCACCGTAATGGCCACAATCATGCCTGTAAACATCGCCACTCCGCCCAGACGCGGTGTGGGAACCTTGTGCACATCCCGCTCGCGTGGGGCACTGATCTGCCCCCACCGCAAAATGACGGATCGTACGATGCCCGTAACCAGGAATGTTGTGGCACAGCCTATGAACAGCACGAGGGCAAGCTCGCGCAAAGGCACGCCAGCCCCCACGCTCGGCTGCGCCACATGCAGTACATCGGCGGAATTCACGGGCTAGATCTGCCCCCGAAGTTCAGCCGCGGACATTCCCAGCACGGCGCCAATCTGCTCCGCGCTCGTCGCCCCCTCGCGGAGAATGCGCGGCCGACCCGACGACAGATCGACAATCGTGGACGCCTCACCGATCGTTGCCTCACCACCGTCGATGTACACGATCACGTCCTCCCCCAGCTGACTCTCCGCCTGCGCCACGCTGGTTGCTGGAGGTTGGCCGGAGATATTCGCCGAGCTCACAGCCATCGGACCGGTGCGGTTCAACAATTCCAGTGCGACAGGATGCAGCGGCATCCGCAGCATCACCGTCCCCCGCGTGTCCCCGAGGTTCCACGGCAGGCTGGGAGCTTGGTGGACCACGACAGACAGGCCACCGGGCCAGAAGGCCTCCACGAGACGACGCATATTGAAGCTGTACTCACGGACTAGCCCCTGCACAGTGTCCCAACTGCCGACAAGCACGGGCACCGGCATATCCGGACCCCGGTGCTTAGCGCGCAGAAGTGCTTCCACCGCCTGGTTATCGAAGGCATCGCAACCGATGCCGTAGACGGTGTCCGTCGGCAGGACGACGAGACGACCACCCTTAACTGCACTGGCTGCACTGGCGATCGCCTGTTCCCGATTGTGCGGATCTGTCGCATCGACGCGCTGAGACATGGGGCTATGTTTCTCCCTCGCGAATTCTTCGCGTTGTTATTGACGTTGTGGATCTGATTGGTCTTGCTGCCTGTTTACTGTAGTGCCATGGAGCCTAGGACCACACACGAGTGCGCGGAATGTCCCCCGGATCGCGCTGGACTCGGGCGGTGACAAATCGATCGCGCTCGGCAAGGTCCCGGTGCTGCTCGACGCTTAGCATCTTGTGTTCTTCGAGGATGGAGCGAACAAGCGGGCCGGTGGCGTCGTCATGCTCAATGGCTAAGGCGGCCACGGGCGCGCTGAGCAGCTCCATGGTCCGCACGAGCGGATCCATCAGCTCCATCCCGTCGCTGCCCGCGAACACGGCCGTACGAGGGTCTGCCATCACCTCCGGGCTGATGAGCCCCTGGTCAATTGCCGTTTCGGGGACGTACGGCGGATTACTGAGCACGAGTTGTGCGGAGTTCACGAGGCCGAGTCGCCCGACGATGCTGGGGTCCCTGACGTCCGCGCGGTGGAATCGCACGTCAATATTCGACGCCAACAGGCCCCGATCCCGCAGCTGTCTCTCATTCGCTCGGGCCAACTCGATCGCCTGGTGATCGATCTCTAGCCCGATAATCTCAATATCCGCACCGGTTGCCGGCGCCATGGTCCCCAACCGGTGGGCAAGCCCCAATGCGATAGTGCCAGGTCCCGAGCACACATCGACCACGGTGAGATGGCCGGAAAATAGCCGTCTCGAGAGCTCGAAGGTCGTGCGCTCGGTCCAGTAGGTGCGCAACCAGCGGTCCGCCCAATCGACGAGCAGCTCCGTCTCCGGGCGGGGGACAAAGCCCTCGGGGCCGGACAGCAAGTCCACGCCACAGAAGGGCGCTGAGCCCGCGATGTGCTGCAGTGGGATACGCTCAGCGCGGCTGCGCAACCAGCGCTCGAAGACCGCCGGTGCCGGCTCATCGCCACGCATGAATAGTGCGGAGCTATCGAGGGGAACACGCGGATGCCCCTTCGCAGGCGAGTCTGCCAGTGCGTAGGACATCAGAAGGCGGGCCTCCACCGCTGGTGCATCGATACCAGCAGCGGCCAAAACCTGAGCACCCGCACGCACTGCCATGGAGACAGTGGGGCGGGTGGAATCAGCACTCGTCACAGCGGCACTTAGCCCTCAGCTTCGAGGCGGCGCTGACGGTCGGCTTCCTTCAGAGCAATAAATAGTGCCTCGAGGTCGCCTCCGAGAACGGCATCGAGGTTATTTGCCTTGTAGCCGATACGGTGATCGGACACACGGGACTCTGGGAAGTTGTAGGTGCGAATGCGCTCTGAGCGATCCATCGTGCGGATTTGCGCGGCGCGTCCTTCGGCTGCCTCGGCCTCAGCTTCTTCTTCCTTCAGCTGTTGCAACCGAGCAGCCAGAACCTGCATCGCGCGGGCCTTGTTTTGGATCTGCGAACGTTCCTTCTGGCAGGTGACAACGATATTGGTTGGCAGGTGCGTGATGCGCACCGCGGAGTCGGTGGTGTTCACGCCCTGGCCGCCCTTACCGGAAGAGCGGTAGACGTCCACGCGGATATCCTTGTCGTCGATCTGCACGTCCTCAACCTCGTCCGGTTCCGGATAAACGAGCACGCCAGCGGCGGAAGTCTGAATGCGCCCCTGCGACTCTGTCACGGGGATGCGCTGAACGCGGTGAACTCCGCCTTCAAACTTGAACTCGGACCAGGCTCCGTCACGGGATGGCTGCTTGGAACGGATGGAGAGGGTCATGTCCTTCACACCACCCAGATCTGTCTCGTTGAGACCAAGGATCTCTGTGGAGAACCCATGGCGCTCAGCGTAGCGCTGGTACATGCGCGCAAGTTCGCCAGCGAAGAGAGCAGCCTCCTCGCCACCAGCACCGGACTTGATCTCCATCACGATGTCATCGCCATCGTGGGGATCGCGCGGAGCAAGCAGATCTGTGAGCTTTTCCTCTAGCTCTTCGATCTCTGCCTCGAGGCGCTGGGCCTCCTCGGCAAATTCCTTGTCCTCACTCGCCATTTCCTGGGCTGCTTCGTGGTCCTCGCGAGCCTGCTCCAGACGCTCGTGAGTCTGGATGATCGGCTGGAGCTCGGAGAAACGCTTGCCCACCTTGCGCGCTGCTGCCGGGTCATTGTGCAGCTCGGGGTCGCCCAACTGCATTTCCAGTCCCTGGTACTCGGACAGAATGTCATCAATCACTGATGGGGATTGGCTCATGGCTTAGTCCTCCTCGTCCTCTCCGGCCAGCGGTGCTGAGCTGGCGACCTGCAGCATGAACTCGCGGTTGGTCTTATTCTTACGCAACTGCTTGATCAAAAGATCGATCGCAGCCTGCGGGTCCAGAGCGGAGAGAATGCGACGCAGCTTATGCATGATGCGCGCCTCCTCCGGGCTCAGGAGCAACTCGTCCTTACGAGTGCCGGATGGGTTGACATCCACAGCTGGGAAGACACGGCGCTCAGCGATCTTGCGATCCAGCTTGAGCTCGGCGTTACCGGTGCCCTTGAACTCTTCGAAGATCACGGTGTCGCCAGCGGAGCCCGTCTCCACCATCGCGGTGGCGATGATGGTCAGAGAGCCACCATTTTCGATGTTGCGAGCCGCACCGAGGAATCGCTTCGGCGGGTAGAGGGCATTGGAATCCACGCCACCAGAGAGGATTCGCCCGGACGCTGGGGAAGAATTGTTGTAGGCGCGGCCCAGACGGGTGATAGAATCCAGCAGCAGGACAACGTCCTTACCCTGCTCGACCAGGCGCTTTGCACGCTCCACGGCGAGCTCGGCAACAGCGGTGTGCTCTCCCGGTGGACGGTCGAAGGTGGATGCAATCACTTCGCCCTTAACGCTGCGCTGCATGTCCGTCACCTCTTCCGGACGCTCATCGACGAGCACGACCATGAGGTAGCACTCCGGGTTGTTCGTGGAGATCGCGTTGGCGATGTCCTGCAGAATCGTGGTCTTGCCGGCCTTCGGCGGGGAGACGATGAGCGCGCGCTGCCCCTTGCCGATCGGCATAATGAGGTCGATCACGCGGGTAGTGAGAACCTTAGGCTCCGTTTCCAAGCGCAGGCGCTGGTTCGGGTATAGGGGCGTGAGCTTGGAGAACTGTGGCCGCTGAGCTGCAACCTCCGGCGCCAGGCCGTTGACAGTCTCGACGGAATGCAGAGGTGTGTACTTCTGGCGATTGCGGCCGCGATTGCCCCGGTTGTTGTGATTGCCGCCGCCTTGGTTTCCGCCCTGACGGATAGCGCCGACGATGGCATCGCCATGGCGCATGCCGAATTTCCGCACCATATTGATCGGCACGTACACGTCCGTGGTGCCGGCGTGGTAACCAGTGGTCCGAATGAACGCAGTGTTCGCATCGGCGAAATCGAGGATGCCCGCTACCTCGAGCAGCGATGGGGGCTCATTGTTAGCCCCCAGGTTTCCCTGGTTGTTCTGGTTGTCCCCACGGTTATTGTCGCCCTCGCCACGGTTGTCATTCCGATTGTCACCGCGGTTATCGTTGCGCTCACCGCGATCACGACCACGGTTACGGCGATTGCGGCGGTTACGGCGATTGCGGCGGTTTCGGTTACCACCGTCATTGCCATTGCCGTCGTCGTTGTGATTGCCGTGATTATTCCCCTGCTGGCGTTCCTTTCCTTCCGACGCCGCATCGCGCTCCCGTTCGCTCTGCTTTTCGGAACGCTGCGGTGAGTCATTCGATTCAGGTTCGACCGCGGGAGCGTTATCGGCAGGGCCGCTGCCCCCTTCGGCAGCGTCTGCGGCCACGGCGCGGGCACCGCGAACCGAACGCACCGTACGGCGACGGGTGTTCTTCGGCTTCTCTTCGGCTACAGAATCTTCAGCTGGAGCGGCAGCGTCTTTGCTCGCTCCGCTTCGGCCTCCGGCGGTCTCAATAGCTGCGATCAAGTCCCCCTTGCGCAGACCAGAGGTGCCCTTGAGGCCCTGGGCAGCTGCAATTTGGCGCAGCTCCGGCAGCTTCAGCGAAGCCAAACCGTTGTTTTCAGCCCGGGTGAGAATATCGGACAGGCTCACGAAAGTCCTTTCACGTCGCAGGCGCTGAGGATGGGCTCGAACCCTGCCTCATCGAATCAAGGATTGCGACACGATAAGTAGAAAATCTTCAGATGAATCCCCGCACACAGCCCTCCGGGTTCGCGGGTATTAAGGCGATACACGCTGGAGAGAACGCGTGGGAAAGAATGTGGTGTGAAGGGTGGCGCCATGAGAAATAGAAAAGAAAGAGACGCACACTCGCGGTCACTCTCCGAGGCACTGGGCAGCGCACTTCGAAGTCGCCCATAATCTTAGCACTGTCTCGTGCAGAAACTCACAACGGTAGGCTGGGTGACCATGAAGTCCACCATGCAGGAGATCCCGTTTTCCATCGCGCGGATCCTCCAATTTGGAGCCACCGCACACCAGCACACCACGGTCGAAACTTACTTCGCTAGGACGGCAGAAGTTACGACCTTTGGGGAAATCGCCTCACGCGCCGGAGCACTAGCCACCGGCCTCCATGAGGTCTACTCCATCGATATCGGCGATCGCGTGGGCACTTTCCTCACCAACTGCAGTGAACACCTCGAAGCGATGCTCGGCGTGGCGTCCATGGGAGCCATCTTCCATCCGCTGAACCGCTACCTCATGGACGATCAAATCATCCACGTGATCAATCACGCCGAAGACCGAGTGATCATTTGCGACCCGGCATACGCTGAACGCCTTGTTCCGATGCTGCGCCACTGCCCTACCGTCAAGGCAGTAGTGCTCACCGGAGCGGATCCCCGCTCGGTCAATGCCGCCAGGGCGATGGCCCGAGACCACGGTCAGAACCTGCACATCCGTGGATACGAGGATCTACTGGACGGCCGCGCCACAGACTATCCCTGGCCTGCACTGCCTGAGACCGCGCCAGCGGCAATCTGCTACTCCACGGGCACGGAAGGCGCGCCGAAGGGCGTGGTCTACAGCCATCGTTCAATCTGGCTGCACGCCCTGTACCTCCGCACTGCCGATGCCTTCGGAGTCCGCAACGGCCAAAAATTCCTCTGCGGTGTACCGATCTACCACGTCCTAAGCTGGGGAGTTCCCATCGCCGCCTTCATGTGTGGTGCACCACTGGTGTTCACCGGACACTCGGCCTCGGCAGCGCACCTGGCACACGTTATTACCGATGCTATGCCCCGCGTAGCCCACGGATCCCCCGCCGTATGGACCAATTTATTAGAGCACTACCAAAGCCACCCTCCCAAGCGCATGAGCCTCCAAGAGATCTACTCCGGAGGCCAGCAGGTGCCCCCTGCGCTCATCGATAAGTGGGAGGAACTCTACGGCGTGGACATGATCCACTCGTGGGGAATGACGGAGACATCCCCCATCGGCACCGTGGCGCACCCACCGGCGGGCGTGGCGGGAGAAGCCCGTGCCCGCTATCGCTATTCTCAGGGTCGTTTCCCCGCGAGCTTGGAATACCGCGTCGTGGACAATTACGGCAATGTATTGGCTAACCACGACCGCAATGCAGGTGAGTTGCAGGTGCGGGGCAACTGCGTGACCGCGAGCTATTACCATTCCCCTGCCTCTGAAGAAGGCGGGCCAGCGGCGTCGTTCCGCGGTCAGGACGTTGAGGACGCTCCGAGACGCTTCACTGACGACGGATGGCTACGCACAGGCGATATCGCGACCGTCAACGAGGACGGATTCCTCACCGTGCACGACCGTAAGAATGACTCGATCCGCTCTGGCGGCGAATGGATCTACTCCGCGGCCTTAGAAAACTACCTCATGGAGCGCGCTGAGGTGATGGAAGCCGCAGTCGTGGGCATCAGCAATGAGAAGTGGGGGCAGCGCCCTCTGGCCGTTGTTCGCCTGAGCAAGGGTTTCGAGGGAGATAAGGAGATGGCGCAGTACTTGCATGACGCCGTACGTGATGAAGTGCCGCGCTGGATGGTTCCCGAGTTCTGGACTTTCGTGAAGAAAATCCCGAAGACATCCGTCGATAAGTTCGACAAGAAAGATCTGCGCCAATCCTATGCCGATGGGGAATTCGAGATCATTAAGCTGCGTGGTCCCGGCGAAGGCCGCTAATTCTTCAGCATTGACTGGCCTCTCACTCAACGCGACTGAACCGACTACCTAGCTGCTTTCCGGGACGCGAATACGCCCATCCTTGATCATCTCAACAACGAAGGGCAAGCCCGTCATCACGAGATCCAAGAGTGTATCAAATTTGACGAGGATGACCCCCTGCCAAGGATCGAAAACCCGTGGCCTTTCCCTCCTATCCGCACCGCGATCTTCGCGGGGTTGGGAAGGTTCAGTTTCGTTAGTCTCGGCGCTGTCGCCGCCACCCGGTGAACTACCGTTCTGGCCCGATGTCGCCTCCGCCTCTGCCTGAGTACTCGGGAGCAAGCGAACAGCATCCGGATCGGCGTTAGAAATGGTTGGCGTGCGCTCGCTCTCTGGGCGCACCGGGTCAGACACGTCGTTTTGCTCGGATTCGGTAGGCCGTGTCCCACGCGGGAGGTCTTCCGGTGAGCGCGGATCATCCTGCGAAGTATCGGTTGGCTCTGGCTCAGCCATGGGTTTGGTTGATTCCTCAGGTTGCGCCGCACTGCTAGATTCAGCTGGTTCGACTGTCGGCTCAGACTGTTCAGGCTCTGTGGGCTCAGCAGATGAGGCCGTGGGACTCTGCGTCTCGGTGGGTTCAGCAGGCACTGTCGGCTTATCGGAGGCCACCGGATCAGTAGCCTCACCCGACTGTTCAGTGTCAGTCGGCTCCTGCCGTGCCGACGGTTCATCAGAGCCACCTAGCCCATCGACGGGTTCGGTAAGGGTCACTTTCATGGTAACCGTCTCCGACGAGCCGTCAGGGTAACTCACGAGGATCGAAATAGGCACGCTATTCCCCGCCGCAGCTCCTTCCAACGGAATGATCTGGAGGGAGCCGGTAGTCCGTTCCACCAGCACAGATACTCGTGGATCAGGTGCTGATGAGAGGGTGAAGGCCGTGCCCACTGGGAAGAACTGTCCATCCTTATGTTGGATGGACGTAGATACGCCTCGATCAGCCGGCGTCGTGAGATCGCGAAGGCTCGGCTCGTGTATGTCGGCATCCATGACATCATCAATCACGGGATTGATTTTGAAGTAGGCGCGGGAGAATTCGCGCGTTCCGTCATCATATTCAATAAGAATCGGCACGCTGAGAGTTCCACCATCGGTGAAACCGATCGGAGCTGTCACCCACAAGTCACCGGTGTTGTGGTCAATCTGACCCGAGAAGCCTTGAGGCCATGTGCCCACGACCTCAAACGTAGCCCCCTCCGGCGAGGACTCATCTAACCAGCTTGGGCTCCACCGGACAGTATCCCCCGGATCCCCCACGACAGTTCCGTACTCCGCTTCAAACGCATCCTTCTGCTGCGCTTCGGTCTGCTCTTCCGATTCACCCCACTCGGAGGTCGGTGTATCAACCCATTCCGACGTCGGTGTTTCAGCGCCAACGATCGTGCCAGTAACCTCTGTGACGGTGTCCTGCGCAAAGGACTGCGGAATCACGATGGCGCTCGTCGCCACGACAGCACCGAACAGCAGCGCTGGCAGCCTCCGCCTCATCGCCTCGTTATCACCTTTCCGAACGCGCACAAAAAACTGAGCCGTTGCAGCAACGGCTCTCGGATCCACAAGAACAATAAGCCCTACCTTTCTTCATTCGGCAGGGCTTGTGATGCGTCTCCTTTTGCGGGATCAACTTATCATAGCCCGCATAGGAAAAACATATCTTGTTCGTTGGTCTAGCTACTGAACCGTGACCTCCACTGGACCCGCGACTTTAAGCTCGTGAACCCTAATGCCACGACCCTTCGCCTCTTCCAAAAGTGAGTCATCAATCGCTTCTGTTGAGAGTACCATGATCGTCGGTCCGGCGCCGGAAAGGAATGCTGGATATCCCTGGTTCCTCAGGCGGTTGACCCACTCTGCTGTGATCGGTAGAACCTCCGCCCGGTACGTCTGATGCAGTCGGTCGCGAGTACCTTCCCACAGCAAGGAAGGGTCGTCCCGCAAAGCCACGGTCATCACAGCTGTTCGCGAGACATTAAAGCGCGCATCAAGATGGCTGACGTCGGTCGGAAGGACACGACGCACAGCCTCAGTTGACGCATGAAAATCGGGTACGAGAGCGGTGATCCGGATATCCTCATGAACATTAATCCGTGAGGCAAAGTATTGCGGTGCCGTACGGCCATCAACCGGCACATTCGTCCACGAGACAACAGCGTGCCCCAAGACAGACGCGGCGGCGTTATCCGGGTGTCCCTCGAAGGTGGAGGCCAGCTGAATCAGCTTTCTATTGTCCAAGGTAAAACCCGCCAGACCGTTGGCCGCAGTCACACCCGCCACGGCAGCCGCCGCCGAAGAACCCAAACCACGGGACTGAGGGATCGAGTTATTACAGCTCACCCGGAGCCCGCGCACCGTCACATCAGCAGCTTTCAGCCCCTCGCGTAGAGCGCGCACCACCAGGTGGCGCTCATCGAGTGGAACTTCGCCGGCCCCTTCGCCCGTGACCTCGACCTCGAGTCCTGAGTCGATGACCTCTACCTCGACGTAGTCATAAATACCCACGGCCAAACCCAGGGTGTCGAACCCCGGTCCCAAATTCGCGGAGGATCCAGGAACCTTGACCTGTACCTTTTTGCCAACTGGAATCTCAACGCTCATCGTGGCACTTCTCCCCTATTAGCTTTCCATCCTGATGACAGAACGAATGGACTTCACAGCCTCAAGCTCCTTCAGGGTGTCAACGGTGCGCTTGAGATCCTCCTCCTTCGCCATGTGGGTGATGACAACCAAGCGAGCACCGTCATGGAGGCCTTCCTGGCGAACGGTACGAATGGAAACATCGTGCTGGGAAAACGCATTGGCGACCTCCGCCAGTACACCCACACGGTCCTGAACTTCCATGTCCACGTGGTAGCGGGTGTTGATCGAACCAAAGTCCGCGATCGGCAACGCCGCGTACGTCGATTCACCCGGGCCACGCCCACCGAGAACGATATTGCGGGACACTGCCACCACGTCACCCAGCACAGCAGAGGCCGTTGGTCCACCACCGGCACCATTGCCGTAGAACATCAAACCGCCAGCGGACTCAGCCTCCACGAAGATCGCGTTGTAGGACTCCGACACGCTCGCCAAAGGATGCGAAACTGGGACCAACGCTGGGTAGACGCGTGCGGAAACAGATTCCTCACCGGTCTCGGCATCCTTGAGCCGCTCACAGATCGCCAACAGCTTAATGGTGGAGTTTGCAGCCTTCGCTGCCGCGATATCGTCTGTAGTGATCGAGCGGATGCCTTCGGTGTGCACATCATCGCTGGAGACTCGGGTGTGGAAAGCCAGGGAGGCCAAGATGGCAGCCTTGGATGCGGCGTCATAACCGTCAACATCTGCAGTTGGGTCAGCTTCGGCATAGCCGAGTTCTGTGGCCTCCGCGAGCATCTCATCGTAACTCGCACCACGGTTGTACATCGCATCGAGAATGAAGTTGGTGGTGCCGTTCACAATGCCCATGACGGCGTTGACCTTATCACCAGCCAGGGAACGAAGCAGTGGACCAACAACAGGAATCGCCGCAGCCACCGCTGCTTCGAAGAACAGATCCACACCGGAATTTTCAGCGGCCTCAGACAGCTCTGCAGAGTGCGCGGCAATGAGCGCCTTGTTGGCCGTCACCACTGACTTACCTGCATTCAGCGCAGCCAAAACAACCTGGCGCGGGTAATCGATACCGCCGATCACCTCGATAACGAGGTCGATATCATCGCGCTGCACGAGGCTCAGTGCGTCATCCGTGAGCAATTCGCGATCGACACCTTCACGGGGGCGAGAAAGGTCACTCACGGCCACGCCGCGCACCTCCAGACGACCACCCACACGCGCAGCGAACTCGTCACCGCGTACCTCCAGCAGGCGCAGGACTTCGGCACCTACCGTGCCGAGACCAAGAAGTGCCACGCCCACAGTGGCGCCTGCACCCTTGCCGGGCCGAACAGAGTAAGACGGGTTGTCGGTCATGGGAATCTCCACAAACAATCTCGAATGCAAGGTCAAATACTCCGGCAAGTGTAACGCACATCGCAGTGCGCCGAAGCGATCACACCCGAGATCGCGGTGCCCCCATGACAAGCAGCTGTACGGCTAGGCTTCCAGCGCCAAGACGTCGTCGATGGTTTCCCGACGGATCATCACCTGCGCCTCGCCCTCGTTGAGCGTAACAACAGGTGGTCGCATCATCATGTTGTAGCGGGAACTCATGGAGTAGCAGTACGCGCCCGTCGCGGCAATGACCAGCAGATCACCTGATCGCACATCGTCCGGCACTGGCGCATCGTTAATCAGAATGTCGCCCGACTCGCAGTGCGAACCGACGATACGCGAAGGCACCAACTCGCCTTTGAGCTCTCGGTTAGCAATGCGCACATCGTATTCAGCCTGGTACAGCGCAGGGCGGATGTTATCCGACATGCCACCGTCGACGGAGATGTACCGGCGCACGGTCCGATCCGAGGTCTCCACGTCCTTCACCGTGCCCACACGGTAAATGGTCACCATCGACGGGCCCGCGATCGCCCGCCCCGGCTCCACGTTGACGATCGGGCGTGGCACGCCGACCTTGTAGGCCGCCTCGGCCACCTTCTCCAGCAAGTTCGCCGCTACATGTTCGACGTCAAGAGCCTGCTGGTCAGGCATGTAGGCAATGCCATAGCCACCACCGAGATCAAGGATGTTCAATCGCTTGCCGTCCTCAGACGGTAGTTCCTGGAGTAGCCCGGCCCACATCGTCAATAGGCGTTCAGCGGCGAGCACGAAGCCGGCTGCGTCGAAAACCTGGGACCCTACGTGGCAGTGCAAGCCCCGGAAAACCAGGCCTGTGGCGCCGACGCACGCCAGGGCGGCTAGGCGTGCAGCGCCAGAGGCGAGGGAGAAACCGAACTTCTGATCCTCGTGAGAGGTAGCGATGAACTCGTGCGTATCAACATGCACGCCAGGGGTCACGCGGACGAGGACATCCTGTTCGCGACCCAATTCGGTCGCCACCTGGGACAGCTCGGCAATCTCTTGGAGAGAATCAATGACGATCAGCTCCACGCCGGACTGTACCGCCAAGGTGAGAAACGCCCTGGATTTGTTATTGCCGTGGACGGTGATTCGCTCGGTCGGGAAGTCCGCAGCCAAGGCCACCCGCAGCTCACCCTCGGAAGCCACGTCGAGGGACAGCCCCTCTTCCGCGACCCAGCGGCACGCGGTCTTGGAGATGAAGGCCTTGGACGCGTAATGAACGCGCTCCCCTCCGCCAAAGGCCTGAGCCAGACGGCGGCAGCGACCGCGAAAGTCCACCTCATTGAGGACGAATGCTGGCGTGCCGAACCGCTCGGCTACATCTGTCAGCTTGACACCCTCGATGGAAACGGCACCATCCTCATCCCGTACCGAATGAGCCGGGAATACGTGGGTGGGGATGCGATTAAATTCCTCCGTTGTCTGCGTCCGCTGACGCAGTGGAACTGAGGGCAGGTGGACTTCCGGATCCATGGGTTCTTACATCCTCTCTGGGGCGGTCACACCCACCAGATTGAGCGCATTAGCGAGGGTCTGCCGGGTCGCCGCAGCCAGTGCCAGACGTGCACGGAAGATCGGTGCTGCATCGGCGCCAGTTGGTTCGTCGCCCTTCGGCAGAATCTGGCACGCGTCGTAGAAACGGTGGAAAGTGCCGGCAAGCTCCTCGGCGAAGCGAGCAATGCGGTGAGGCTCGCGCAGCTCCGCGGCGGTAGCGACGACTTGGGGGAACTCTCCGAGAGTGCGGATCAAATCACCCTCGCGCTCGTGGGTGAGCAGGGAGAGATCCGGATCGGTGGCCTCCACGCCAAACTCCTGCGCCTTGCGGGCAATGGAGGACAGACGGGCGTGGCCGTACTGGACGTAGAAGACAGGGTTGTCGGAGGTCTTGGAGGACCACAGCTCCATATCGATGTCCAGGGAAGAGTCCACGGAGGAACGGATAAGCGCGTAGCGGGCGGCATCCACGCCAATGGCCTCGACGAGGTCGTCGAGGGTGATGACGGTACCGGCACGCTTGGACATGCGGACAGCGGTGCCGTCCTTCACCAGGTTCACCATCTGGCCGATGAGCACCTCCACCTGGTTCGGGTTGTAGCCCAGGGCTGCGGCCGCTGCCTTGAGGCGGGCGATGTAGCCGTGGTGATCGGCGCCAAGCATGTAGATGCACAAGTCATGCCCGCGGTTGATCTTGTCGACGATATAGGCGATATCACCGGCGATGTAGGCCGCGTTGCCGTCGGACTTGATCACCACTCGGTCCTTGTCGTCGCCAAAGTTTGAGGAACGCAGCCACCAGGCACCATCGGCCTCGTAGAGGTTTCCGTTGGACTTCAGCTGCTCAATGGCTTTGTCGACGGCACCGGATTCAAACAAGGAATCTTCGTGGAAGTAGACATCGAATTCCGTGCCGAACTCCGCAAGGGTGCGCTTGATGTGGGCGAACATCAGCTCCACGCCGTCAGAACGGAAGAGCTCGCGAGCTGCGTCCTCGTCGAGTTCTCCCCACTGGGGGTTCGCGGAGGTCACCTGCTGGGCGATGTCCTGAATGTAATCGCCACCGTAGCCGTCCTCGGGGGTCGGCTTACCTTGAGCTGCCGCGAGAAGGGAGTTGGCAAATCGATCGATCTGCGTGCCGTGGTCATTGAAGTAGTACTCGCGGGTGACGTTGGCACCCCGGGCGGCGAGGACGCGGCCGAGGGAATCACCAACAGCAGCCCAGCGGGTGCCACCAAGGTGGATAGGTCCGGTGGGGTTGGCCGAAACGAACTCCAGGTTGATGCTCTTGCCAGCGAACTCATCGCCGTGGCCAAAGTCCGAGCCAGCATTAAGAATGTCTGCGACGATCTTGCCCTGAGCGGCTGCAGCGAGCCGGATATTGATGAAGCCTGGTCCTGCGACGTCGGTCTCTTCAATGCCCTCGTGCTTCGCGAGCGCTTCCGCGAGCCAGGTGCCGAGCTGACGAGGGTTTGTCCCGGCGCGCTTGGCCAACTGCATGGCGATATTCGTGGAATAGTCACCATGCTCCGGGTTACGAGGGCGCTCAACAGTCGCCGGCTTATCGACGACGGAGTTGTCCAGGTTCTGCTCGCTCAAAACAGAGCGGGCGACATCGGTGATGAGAGTGGAAAGTTCTGCAGGAGTCACGGTGCTTAAGCCTAGCAACTTGCGGTGAGGTTTCTGACACGGGTTATGGGAGGCCGTGTCGTAACCCGAAGAGAGTCGGTGCTACACTCTTGTTTCGTATCAGCGATCGCTGGTATTTGCCCTCGTAGCTCAGGGGATAGAGCACTGGTTTCCGGTACCAGGGGTCGTGAGTTCGAATCTCGCCGGGGGCACCATAGGTAAAAGGCGGTTGAGTAATCTCAACCGCCTTTGTTTAGTTTGCGAAGGATACCGGGATCTCGGCCACGTGCTCGAAGCCCTCAGTGTGATCACCGAAGATCTTCACAACGCACTCCTGCTTGGAGCAGTCCACGCCCTGCCCCTTGCTGGTGGCAACGAGTTCAAAGGTCACAGCGCCATCCTGGCCCACCGGTGTGGTAGCGCCCGGCTTATTGGCCAGCCATTGCTGCGCTCCCGCATCTCCACGCTGCCCCGTGCAATCCGGAACAGGCTTCCTCGAGGCACTGTCCTTCGCACAGATGGCTCCGTAGTAACCCTTTTCCGGATCCAACCCAGACACCTTGACATTGATCTTGTCACCGTCGGTGAGGTTGTCGGCTGGATCGGCCGTGACCTCTACCTGACCCCCTTCAGCGCCTGGTTGCTCGGAATCGGACTGTTCTTCGTTGGCTTCCTCAGAAGCCCCAGCCGTAGCCTCGGCGCTTTCTGCCGCGGAGCTCTCTGGGGATGATTCCACAGATTCGGATGCTGCTGCGGAGGAGGATTCGCCGATGCTGTTGGAGTCAGTAGAGCATGCCGAGAGCAGGGCAACGGACATTAGAGCCACTGCTGCCAGTGCCGGAGTGCGACGGTTGCGAGTCGCCATCGTTTTCACTACCACGTGTGAAACCTCGTTTCTTTCTGGATTTGTCCCCCACGAGAGGGAGCAAATAAGGTAACGCTAAGCTAACTTAGTCTGATAGGTGAACATACCCAAAGGAAGTAAGAATGCCCACCCTTACCCCCGGAAAGCGGACTACCGCCGCCAGCTTCTCCCTCGCAGCAGCACTGGCTCTTGTCCTGAGCAGTTGCGGAGCGCCTATCTCAGGATCCCCGGTGGATAACCCGTCCCAGGAATCAATGGAGACAGCTGGGGAATCACGTGGATCAGATGATGGTTCCCGGCAAGGTAACACTTCGCAGTCTGCACACACCGGCCCGGTGTCCGCCGAGCTACCTCCGCATGACCCCGAGGTTCTCGTGGAAGAAGCCGCTGTTCGGGATTCAGACGCGCACAACAAGCGAATCCTCACATTGGATCGGGCGGGAGCCCTCTCCCGCATGGTGTGGACCTTAGGGTTAGGAGAAAACCTCGTGGGAAGGGACACTGCATCAGATTTTCCAGGTGTCTCTCACCTCCCCCAAGTCACCCCCGGTGGCCACTCAATTAACGCCGAAACCGTTCTCGCGCTTCGCCCGGACATCGTCTTCACTGACGGCACAATCGGCCCTAGCCGAGTAATCGAAAAGCTGCGCGACGCAGGAGTGAAAGTCGTCTCTGTGAGTGAGGAACGCACTCCGGAGACCATTGGCACCCTCGTCGATGAGATGGCGGCTGCCCTTGGGCTACAAGAGCAGGCGAAGGGCGTCAAGAACCGCATCGAAGAGCAACTTCGTGAAGCTACTGATGACGCACAATCTCGGGCCGATGGCCGAAAAATGATGATTCTGTACCTGCGTGGAAGCGGCGTGGCAATGATCGCCGGCCCAGATTCCGGTGGACGCAGCCTCATAAAACGACTCGGCGGAGTTGATGCCAGTGAGAAGCTCGGCATCACCGGAGCTTTTACCCCACTCACACCAGAAGCTCTGAGCGCTGCCGCGCCGGAGACAATCATCGTCATGCGCGGAGGCCTGAAATCAGTGGGTGGCGTCGATGGCCTACTGGAGGTACCCGGGGTTGCCCACACCCCAGCTGGAAAGAGCCGATCGGTGCTCGATGTGCCCGATTCGCAACTACTTTCCTTCGGTACCGACACTCCGCGCACGATCACGGCGATGGCGGAGGCACTGTATGGCTAAGCGCTCCCCCATCGCCCCTCCCAGCGCGAGCGCTGGTGGAACTCATTCCGGGGCTGTATTCCGAAGGAAGACTAACCGCGCCATCAAAGCACGATGGACCCGACTTCGGGATGCAAAGACAGTCCTGACCATGGCAGCCCTCGCCATTGGTCTGGTTGTTGCTGGTCTCTGGTCAATCTCAGTCGGCCAGTTTGGGGTGAGCTCAGGGCAATCACTGCGTTCCTTCTGGCACATCCTTACCGGGCTGGGCTCCGCCAGCGAACTGGATGTTGTGCTGTGGGAAGTGCGACTACCTCGCGTCGTTCTGGCCGCCATCGTAGGGGCAGGGCTTGCCCTCGCTGGTGTCGCGCTTCAGGCGATCTTCGGTAACCCTCTCGCGGAGCCGGGCTTAATTGGCGTGTCCTCCGGCGCTGCAGTCGGTGCTTCACTTGCCGTAGTCCTCGGCGCAGGCGGAATCGCTGGCGCAAGCGTTGCCTCCTCAGCCTTCCTGACCAACTGGGCGATTGCCGGCACAGCTTTCGCTGGCGGTATCATCGCCACGGTCATCGTGGGCTTGAGTGCTAAGGGTAACCGCGATATCGCCCGCGTGATTCTTGTCGGTGTGGCGGTCAATGCTGTGGCCGGTGGCCTTGTTTCCTTCCTCACCTACATCGCTTCGACGTCCGCGCGCGACCGAATTGTGTTCTGGCAGATGGGTAGTTTTGCGAGCGCAGACTGGTCGAATGTCATCATCACACTGCTCCTGACACTCCCAGCATTCCTGCTGCTGTGGTTCTACTCCACGAAACTGGACATTCTTAGTTTGGGCGAAGCCCAGGCCCGCCACTTGGGTGTCAATGTTGTGGCTCTGCGACGCACAGTCATCGGAATCACTGCATTGGTTGTCGCCGCAGGAGTAGCTTTTTCGGGAATCATTGTCTTCATCGGCTTGGTGGTCCCTCACGCTCTGCGCCTCATACTTGGACCGCAACACCGCGTGTTGATCCCCGCCTGCTTCCTCGGGGGTGCCCTTGCAACAACTCTGGCCGATCTTGCCGCACGAACGCTGATTAATGGCGCTGACCTGCCTTTGGGAATGCTGACTTCCATCATTGGCGGCCCGATCTTCTTCTGGCTATTGATCCGATCTGAAAGGGCGGTGAAACGCTAATGTCAGTCTCCGTCTCCCATCTCTCCTTCAGTGTGGATGAGCATGAACTGCTCGAGGACGTGAGCTTCACGGCACCGACAGGCCAGGTAACAGCACTGGTTGGCCCTAACGGCGCAGGTAAATCGACACTATTGGCCGCCATTTCCGGAGATCTGGATATCGAACCTGGCAGTGTGTTCCTTGAAGGCACTGACCTCAGCGAGCTCAGCATCAAGCAACTATCCGCTATTCGCGCAATGCTTACCCAACACCATCCCGTCAGCGTCCCCTTCACTGGCAACGAAGTCCTTGAATTCGGCCGGCATCCATGGTCGGAAGAAGATGAACGCCTGCGACAGGACATCATCATGAAGTGCGATATCGCACACCTGCTGCACCGACCGCTACCTACCTTGTCAGGTGGTGAACGCGCCCGTGTTCACTGCGCACGCGTGCTCTATCAGAACACCCCTATCGTGCTTTTAGATGAGCCCACTGCCGCGCTCGATCTATGCCACGCAGAGGATGTGCTGCGGGCGATGCGCGACTTGGCAAACCAAGGCAAAACCGTTGTGGTCGTCCTCCACGACCTAGCGGCTGCCGCAGCTTACGCAGATAATGTCGTTGTCCTGAGCAGCGGTCGAGTTTTCGCCCAGGGAGCACCTTATCAAGTTCTCAGCGCTGGCCGTATCAGTGCTATCTATGACACGGATGTGGAGATCCTCTACGACTCCGCAGGCAATCCAATCGCACTCCCAAGGCGGAGCAGAAACCCTGCTCTCACAACCGGTGGGGAGACAAGTTAAACCTCCTTCATCGACTGACTCGCGTCACCACAATCGAACTAGCGAATTCCACTCCCAATCGGAATCACGACATCCACAGCTTCGGAAAGGAAACTACTCATGCCAACCACAACATCAAATTACGCCGATAGCCAGCTTTCTGCTCTGCTGAAAAACGAGACAGCACTGGAACACCAGAAGGCGGAAAACTCCCCGTTCATGACTCAGTTGCTTGATGGCAAACTCGACATTAAGGCCGTCGCTGCACTGACCGGCCAGCTTTTCTTCATCTATGACGCCTTAGAGCGAGCGGTGCGAGCGAACAAGCAGGCACCCGAGGTTTCAGCAGTCTATGATCAGCGTCTCGAACGCCTTGAAGCCCTACGCGCAGACCTGATCTATCTCTTTGGTGACCAGTGGGAAAGCCACATCACTCCATTGCCAGCAACTCAGAACTATGTCAGCGCGCTGGAACGGATCGAGCAGGATAACTCCAGCTTCGATGCCCTTGCCCACCACTACGTGCGCTACCTCGGTGATATGTCGGGCGGCCAGGTCATTGCCTCAATGTTCAAGAAGTACTACGGCCTCGACGACGCAGGAACCAACTTCTACGATTTCGATGCGATCGGCAGGATTAAGCCGTACCGCGATGAGTACCGCATTCGGCTCAACGAACTGAACCTGAGCCCGGAGACTAAGAGCCATATCGTGGACGTGGCCAAAGCTGCTTTCGAAATGAACAGGGCCGTTTTTGAAGCACTGGACGAACAGCTGGCTGCGGCTTAACAACGGTTTGCCTCTGCGTCCCACCCTGCGACTCGGATGGGGCGCAGACGCGCTATGCTGTGGTTTTCAGACCCTAGGCCGTGGTTTTCAGACTGTCGATAGGAATCTGCCGGGCCCCCGGGATCCCATCGAAGCGTTCAATATCGCAAGTGAGGACAATCACTTGGTTATCGTGCCCGAGGCGGCCGAGAACGCTATTCATGGCCTCGATCCGACGCGCATCGGAAAAACCCAAAGCGTCATCGATGAAGATTGGTGCCGCTTCCCCACCACCCACGAGTGTGGCCACCGCAATGCGGGCGAGGATGAGCATCTGCTCTAGTGCTCCACCGGAGAGCTGTTCCGGTGCCAGGTCCACTCCGTCGAGGACACGCGTTTGTACGGAAAAGTCCTCCTCAAGCTGGAAGCTGACGCCCTCGCCATAAACTGCTCGCGCGATCTTCTCCAGGGCTTCCTTGAAAGGCTCCTCGTATCGTGCTTGGAGCTGGGCCCTCGCGCCGGTAACAGTGTCGTAGAGCAGCTTCGCTGCCTTAGCCTGGGCCTCGACACGGTTGAAGTCGGATTCCGCCTTTCGTACTGCAGCTGTGGTTTCCGCTAGGCGATCGGCAGCATCGGAGCGACCTTCGAGATATGCCTCATTGGCTGCTCGGTCCTTGTCGATGGTGTGCAATCGTTCCTCGAGATTCTTGGCGCGCGTTGTCGCCGCTTCGTAGGAATCCCGTGCACGATCGAGGTCCACGCCCTGATGCTCATCGCGGGCTACGCCCAGCTCTGCCTGAGCGTCATCCACGCAGGTCTTCGCTTTATCAACTGAGCCTTTCAGCTCATCATCCGACTGGCTTTCCCTGGCAGCGGCGAGAGTTTCTTCTTTTTTCGCAACTGTCTTTTTCGCGGATTCGTGCATCGCTTGCGCGCTGAAAAAACTCTGGGCGAATTCCGTTGAAGATTTCTCACCCGTGTTTTCTGCGCGCAGTGCCTTTTCTGCAGCTTCGAGCACCGCTTGGACCTCGCGCACGTAGGGCGCAAAAGTCTCACTGGAATCCACATGGAGTAGAGCCTTAGGTGCTTCCTGTGCCGAAGATACTCCCGCAACGGCATCGCTTTGAGTGCACACGCGGGACCATGCTGCGGCAATTTCCTGGTTCGTCTCGGCCGCTTGCTCATCGAGTTCGACCGCGGAGCTGGAAGTGACCACTTCGTCATGGGCCTGTTCAAATGCCGTTTGATGTTGCTCGATACCCTGCCGGATGGAATCCACGGTTCGTCCCGCAGATTTCTGGTTGATGATGATGCTCAGCTCCGAAACTTCGGCTTCGCATTGTTGGCGCTCGACCGCCTTAGTTTCCGCAGCCTCACCGTCGCCATCATCGATGCCCAATTTTTCGCTGATCTGGGCCACGATTCGTGATGCCCGCTGAACCTCACGTTCGTGATCAGCTTGATCCTTAGCTGGGGTCATCGCTACTGTGTAATCCCCCATTGTCAGCACCCGTTTGCTGGAGACCGGAAGGCTCACCCCGTCCGTACCCAACACGTAGCTTTCGCCCGTGTCATCGCTGATGGATGATTCCTCAGGGCCTGTCACATGAACGTTGGTGACCTTCGAGTCTCGGAGCTGTGTGGCTGCATCGAGGTTGGCGAGCGCTTCGCGGAAGTCCTTCATGGCGGAAGCAGTCGCGGCATTTGCCGCCAGTTGCTTTTCTAGCTCCCGCTTTCGTGCATCTAGGGTGTGCAGTTTATCGAGGGTCTCCTTATCCTCAGCCCACGCGGTTGCGGAGTCGAGTCGCCGTTGCGCTGCAGCGACCACGTCCCTCAGCACCTGCGCACGATCGAGCGTGGCTTCCAGTGCGGCCTTGCGTTGCTCGCGAACTGATGTTTTCTCAACCTCTTCCTCGTAGGCTTGCTGCGCCTGCGCCAAGGTGTGTGCCAATTTCTCTAGCTGTTCGCGCTCCTCGCTTAACTCCGCGAGGAGTTGCTGGCGCGTTTCCCAACGTTCGGTCGCAATGGCGTGTTCTTGCTGAGCGTTCCTGAGTTTATCCTCTAATCGCTTCAGCTGGCCTGCCACGGCCTCAGCATCCCGCACATCCTTTTCCCTCTTCTCCACAGCATCACGAGCCGCGGGAAGCTGCTCGAGGACGCGGTGTTTATCCGCTTCCAGCTGGTCTAACTTGTCAATAAAGCTTTGTGCCTCGTGGTAGATGGTTTCCGCACGCTTGAGCTCTTGCCGCGCTTCCTCCAACGCGACACTCTTTTTCTGGTAATCACTCTTCGATTTCGCCCTCCCGCTGTCTGTCCAATAGCGCCCGTATTCCTGCTTAATCAGCTCGAACAGAGCCGCGCTGTGCGCATTATTCGCTGCAAAACTGGCTACAGGTGTGCCTCCGTCTTCGTCGCCTTCACGATCGGACATCACGCTTTCGAGGGATTCCACATCGCGGGCAGAAAAACTATTGAGACTTTCACCCTGGTGAATGGTCAACGCTTGGACGAGAGTGCGATCGGTTTCCGCGCTCAGGATCTCCTGGAAACGGTTTTCTGCGTCCCGTTTCGTCAGAGTCTCGACGTTCGGCTCAACGATCTTCAGCAGCGCGTTACCACCACCCGATTTGTACGTCTTTTCGATCGTTAGCCGGTAGCCGCCCACCGTCATATCCGCGCGGACGGTGGGATTAGCATCCCTGTCCTGCGGGTAAAAGCGCTTGACGTGCTTGCTACTGGAATTGACGTAGGTATCGCTGAGAAGTAGTTCGAAAGCCTTGAGCATGGTGGACTTGCCAGCCTCATTGGGGCCGTATATCACCGTGACCCCATTGGGTTGTAGTTCCAACGTGGCCTCGTGAATACCCGCGAAGTCCTTCACATGGAGCGTGTGCAGTCTCAGCATCGTTCTAGGCCTCCTTCACAGCGGTGGTGTTCAGGCGGAATAGCAAACGCAGTGCGTCAGCAGCCACGGTGTCCTTATCTTGAGATTTCACAGCCAACTCTTCGGCAGCGACCTGCATATAACCACCACCCACGTCCATGGACGCCAGCTCATTTTCGCCGGGCATCACGTGAAGATCCATCAAGCGAGAGCGCTCGTAGAGAGCCGAGAAGCCTGGTGCCAACTCCTCTATCCGGTCATCGAGCCACGCGGAGGTGCGAAGGTCGATTGTTCCGCGTAGGGCGTATTTCACCGAGGTATGCCTCTGGTTTTCCACCGCCCGCAATTTGTCGATGAAATCCTCAGCGTCCTCAAGGCTATTGATATCCGCCTCCATAGCGAGAAACGCCCATTGTCCGGTTCGATACTCCGTGACTTCGACAGTCGCAGGGGATCCCGCGTCCTCTGGATCCACGGTGATGTCCACGACGAGGGCGTAGCCGGAGTGTGATTCTCCTCCGCCATCCGGCTGAAGATAGTCAGTCACCTCGTGTGCACCGGAGTACCACACCGTCCCAGCGTCGTTGAGTTGCTGAGTGGAGTGAGTATCACCCAAGGCGACGTAGTCCACCACCCGCCGTGAGCACGCCTCGCTTGCGGTCTCCACGCTAATCTCGCTGACGTTGAAGCTATCGCCAAAGCTAGAAACTCCGCCGTGTCCCACGAGCACGCGAATCTGACCAGCTTGTGCTGGGCCGTGGTTTTCCTCCACATGCGCCAGAGTTTGCGCCACCAGGTCTGTCGAAGGCTTCTTAGACATCAGTGGTGCGCCAACAACCTGGACGGATGTCTCGCCCACTGCCTCCACGGTCACTGGTTCCATATCGGTGAGAACGACCACTGGAGCTCCATCTTCGCGACGCTCGCTCAGCCTTTCGAAATCCTCTTCACGGTAGATGCTGGCGGCGTCGAATGGATCATGATTGCCGGGTAACAGGAACACGGGAACGGGCGCGCGCTCCAACACATTCATCGCTCGACGGTAGACCTCCGGCCGGAGCAAGTTGCTATCAAAGACATCGCCCGCGACAACGATCGCCTGGCACTGCTGCTCCATTGCTATGGCAAAGACTTTTTCCACTGCAGCGAGGCGAGCTTCAGCGAAACGAGTGCTCGATTCCTCCCCCAAGAATCGAGCGGGCATGCCCAGTTGCCAATCCGATGTGTGGAGGAACCGGAAATGGCCAGCGTGTAGTGAAGAACTAGTCATGGTTCCTATCCTTATCATCCGGTCGGGACTGTAGCTCGTTTTCCCAGGGAAGATTATCGAACATTTGCTCGTTTTCCATGAGGACTTCATAGCATCTTTCCAGCTCATGATGCGCTCGCAATTGATCTACGCCCGTCCAACTCACTGTTCTTAGCGCAGCCATTATCGCCTGCTTATCCCCTTGCTCCAATCCAGACTCCGGCTCGACGGTTCCCCACGTCACGCGCTGGTCTACAGCACCCCAGAACTGCTTGGGATCGACGAGTTCAGCGCGCAAATCCCCCTCGTGATTTTTCTCCTCCGACGCCTCCTCAGGAAGCTTTCGCCCCTCCCTGCGAGATCGCAGGCTCGTGACCCCCGCGGACTCATCTTTACGGAAGAGCTGAGTTACGAAAGGCTCTGGATCAATGCCCCGTAGTCGCAGGACATGCAAAGGATCCTGCGTGAGGCGAGCTGCGACAGCATAACCCACAGCAACCACGTGCTTGCACACGACGGAACGATCAGGACAGGTGCACGTCGCTTGAAAAACATGATCCGGACGCAGGAGCATGGCCGCGACCTCTGTGCCCGGTGCAGAGCCGTGCAGGAGGCTACGCACATGCGAAGGATCGGCCATCAGCTCGTCCTTGATGAATCCCGCCTTTCGCGGTGCCAAAGGCCGCAGGCGCAGTGAGACATCGAAAGGTTCTAACTGTGTACCGTCAACCAGACCAGCCATGCAGTCCTTCGTCAGCTCCACACCAAGGACCTTGCCACCGCGGTAATACTCGCGTCCACGGGCGAGACGCCCGGAATCGGAGTTATCTGCCAGAGCAGTCATGATCTGCGAGGCCGCCCAGCTTTCTCGCTCCAACCTCGGAGCACGTGGACCGTTGTCCGCCTTAGCGGCCTCATGGCGGCGACGCGCGCCGAAATCCGCAATGACTACGTTGTCTCCAAAGCGCGTGGGCATCGCTCTACGTCCCGGCCTGCCGGCCTTCGGCGGTTGTTGCGGAGACATCAGCCCTCCCCTTCTTCGCCGTACGTATCCCCTTGAACGCTGGCATCACTGTTCCCCAGCGCTTCCTCCGAGGCTGTCTTCAGTCGCCATAGTTCCTTGAGATCTTCGTCATCAAGATTAGCGATCCATCCCTCTCCCGAACCGATGACTGCACCGGCCAACTCACGCTTTCCAGAGATAATGTCGTGAATCCTCTCGTCCAGCGTGCCCTTAGTCACCAGCTTGTAGACAGTCACGTCCTTATTCTGGCCAATGCGGTAGGCGCGATCGGTCGCCTGGTCTTCTACAGCGGGGTTCCACCAGCGATCGATGTGGACAACCACGCTGGCCTCTGTCAACGTGATACCGGTGCCACCAGCGCGAACTGATAGCACCATAATCGGTGGCCCACTGGGCGACTGAAACTCTTCAACCATCTTCACGCGCGCCGCCCGGCTGATGCCGCCATGGAGCATCGGCACCTTCGTGAGGTAACGGCGTTCCATTTCCGGGATCAGCATGCTGCCGAAAGAGGGGAACTGGGTGAACACCAGCACTTTGCGACCCTCGGCGCGGGCTGTGTCGATGATTTCAAACAACCTCCGCACTTTGTGCGAACGATGCTGCCCGTTTTTCATGAGGCCGGAGCCATCCCCCGAGTAGTGCGCCGGGTGATTGCAGATCTGCTTGATTTTCACCAGCGCCCCGAGAATCATTCCCCGGCGCGACTCCGAACGCTGCTCCATCATCTGTTCCATGTTGCGCACGTAGGCCTCATATAGGGCAGCCTGCTCATTGGTCAGCGGAATCAGTTCCACCTTGTCTTGTTTCTTGGGCAGATTCAGCTCCATATTCTCGTCTGTTTTCAGTCGGCGCAGAATGAAAGGTTGCACTACCCGCTTGAGCCGCTCCCTGGCTGCGTGATCGTGATGCCTTTCCACCGGGATGGCCAGGCGATTCTGAAAGGCCGCAGCGCTGCCGAGGATACCTGGGTTCGCGAAGTCCATGAGTGCGTACAGATCGGAGAGCTTGTTCTCCACCGGCGTGCCGGTCAGCGCGATGCGGTGCTCTGCCGGCAATCCACGCGCCGCACGGGATTGTTTGGTGGCAGGATTTTTAATGTTTTGGGCTTCGTCCGCCACAATGCGGCGCCATTGCACTTGCGCATAGCGTTGGGCATTCCGCGAGAGTGTCCCATAGCTTGTCACCACGATGTTGACGGCCCGAGCCGCCGCAGGAAATTCCTCCTTGGCCACTCGTCCGGCGCCATGGTCCACCAACACTTTAAGCTCCGGGGTGTGACGAGCAGCCTCTTGCTTCCATGCCCCAACGACGCTCGTCGGCGCGATGACGAGCGTTGGGGGTACGCTTTCGCCACTTCCGCCCTCGCTCTCCAACTCCCATGCCAGCAGCGCCAACACCTGCAATGTCTTCCCCAAGCCCATGTCATCGGCGAGGATCGAGCCCAGTCGATGCTTCCACATCCACACCAACCAGTTCAGACCTCTCCGCTGGTGATCTCGGAGTGTACTCGCGACCAATTGTGGAACTTCCACGGATTGCGGTGGATCGATTTCTCCGGCAGAAAACAGCCGCTCCATCCATCCGTTCGCCTCAATGCGGAAATCGTGGTCACCGTCCTCCTGGATCGAATCCGACGCCAGCGCGTCCGCTTCCATCAGTTCACGCAGAGTAACCTGTGGCTTTCCCCTTTTCTGCCTTTCCTCCGAATCCTGCGCATTGGCGTAACTCGTTTCAATGATTTGGCGGAACCATCCTCGAGCTCGATCCAACGCGCCTCTCTCCAGGTAGACAAAGCGGCCATTGACCGCCACGACACTACTCGCGGAGTCCAGTAACGCCCGCCTAGCCGAAGCGTCAAGAGCCAGATCATCGACGGATACATCCCAGTCGAACTCCACCAGCTGCTCCATACCCAGCTTCCCGGAGCCAGGACCCGTCCCCACGGGATTCGCAGTCACGCGAACCTTGGGGGCCACGCGCGTCCAGCCGCGCGGAACCATAACTTGCACGCCGGCAGCGGAAAGTCGCCCAATCCCCTTACTCAGGAGGCTCTCCACGTCCTGCGCACGCAGCCCCACCGACACAATCCGATCACGCGTGGCCTTGCCTGTCACAACCTCCGCTGGTGGGAACCAGGCCCCAGTTTCCAACCACCGATCGACCGGCAGTAACAAGGTATCCAGCTCAGCCCAGGCTTTTCGGGCCCTATCGAGTACCCGGTGTAGGCGCTGTATCTGTGGCTCCGTGGCCTCTGCCGCAACTAGAGGCTGCAGCGGGCCGTCGTTAATGCTTACTGCGAGTTCCAATCGCCAGCGCACGTCGTCAATATTCACCGTCCCAGGGTCTACTTCACTACCTCGTTGGCGGTTGGCAAAAGTGGCGTCGGACGGAGAGGAGAGCAAGAAGACGACGCGGGAGGCCTCATCCTCGGCTGAGGTACGCCAACGGTTGAGGGCGGAAACGGTATCCGCCGATACTCGCCGCGCAGGCTCACCGGCGATCAGCGCCCGCACGAAAGGAGTTTCAATCTCTGCTGTTTCCCCTAGGGACTCGCCGAGCAGCCTGACGGTGGCCCAATGGGTCAACTCATCAGCGCAGTCCTCAACTACTGAATCACCTCCATTGTGCACGAGCACAGTCGGAACAGCCTCTTGGAAGCGTTGAAGAACGCGATGGTGGTCGCCCCCGGTAGACATCATCCACCGCGGATACCACTGTGCATCCACCCGCTCCATGCGCATCATCACCCGCCCCGCCCGCACCACGTCGAGCACAAAGGAGTAGAGATCCACGAGGTACACGAGTTCAGGACTCATGCCCGGCACAGTCCCCCCATATTGCGGTCTTAACCCGTCAACATATTTCTTTAATGCAGCAAACACACCGAGAGACTGCGCCGGAGTGAAGGCCACCACGGGCACTGGCAGGCGCTTCAGTTTGCCTCGCGGAGTGGCCACCCAGCTTTTGCCCCGCAGGCGAAGTGGCCTGACCTGCATCAATTGAAGAATCTCTCGCGGCAGATCCCCCGGCCCACAATCGCGCGTGTCTGTTACTACAACACGCCCCTCGGTGCGCTCCACCCACAGGTGCAGGCCCCCATCCCGAGACCACAACCCGTGGACTTGATGACTGTACTCCATGGAACGGTTTTACCATGAGCGTGAGACAGGACACTCTTTTCCTATAGGGTGGAACAGCACGACTTTACAGAAGATGATCCGCAGCAGGAATACCCCAGCTGCGGACATCCATATGACGTTTTCAAAGGAGTGGACGCTCTTGTCAGAACTTTCATGGTTCGTGACAGCCATGGTGATCTACCTCATCGCCATGCTCCTTATCGGCCTGTATTCCTTCAACCAGACCGATGAGTATGAAGACTACATGCTGGCAGGCCGCAACCTGCACCCCTTCCCGGCAGCACTCTCCGCCGGCGCCTCCGATATGTCCGGTTGGCTGCTCATGGGCTTGCCAGGTGCCCTCTACATGCTCGGATTCTCCGAGATGTGGATGGCTATCGGCCTGCTCATCGGTGCATGGGTGAACTGGTGGGTCACCGCCCCACGCCTGCGCGCATACACCGAGGTGGCAAACAACTCCATTACGCTGCCATCTTTCCTGGAAAATCGCTTCCATGACCGCTCGCACGTCCTCCGTGTCGTGGCGGGCATCGTGATCCTGGTGTTCTTCACCTTCTACGTCTCCTCCGGCATGGTCGCAGGCGGACGCTACTTCGAGTCCACCTTCGAAGGTGACTACATGACCGGCCTCATCGTCATCGCCGGTGTGACCGTGGCCTACACTTTCGTCGGTGGCTTCCTTGCCGTGTCCTACACCGATACGGTGCAGGGCATCATCATGTTCGTTTCCCTGCTGCTGGTGCCGGTTATTGCCCTGTTCGCAATGGATGATCCGTCCGCCATCTGGACCTACCAGACGGAAAACGCCTACGGCCTGGAGTCCATTGAGCCTAATCCCCACTGGTTCTCCCTGTTCACCGGCGTATCCTTCGTGACCATCATCTCCAACCTGGCATGGGGTCTGGGATACTTCGGCCAGCCACACATCATCGTCCGCTTCATGGCTCTGCGTAGCCCAGCAGATGCCAAGGCCGGCATGCGCTACGGCATCGGCTGGATGTTCCTGTGCCTCGTCGGCGCAGTGTTCGTGGCCATAATCGGACCCGCATTCTTCGGTATGGACCCAGATATCGCCATCACCGATCAGGAGAACTTCGAGACGATCTTCCTGGATATGGGTCGAATCCTCTTCCACCCATTGATCGCCGGTTTGGTTCTCACCGCCGTCCTGGCAGCCATCATGTCCACGATCTCTTCTCAGCTACTGGTGGTTTCCTCCGCCCTGATCGAGGACATCTACAAGGGCTTGATCAACAAGAACGCCTCCGATTCGATGCTGAAGAACCTCTCCCGCATCTCCGTGATCGTGGTGGCAGTCTTCGCAGGTATCATCGCCGCCAACCCAGATGCAGGCATCCTCGCCCTCGTCGAGTTCGCCTGGGCAGGCTTCGGTGCCTCCTTCGGTCCTGTCATCCTGGGCGCATTGTTCTGGCGCCGCCTCAACGCCGCCGGTGCAGCAGCTGGTTTGGCAACGGGCGCCATCGTTGCCTTCATCTGGGGCGGACTGCCGTCCTTCGGCATCATCGAGAAGCCATTCGGCCTCTACGAGATGATCCCTGGTGTGGCTGCAAACATCATCGTGATGGTCGCCGTCACCCTTGCCACGAAGGCTCCTTCCAAGGAGATCACCGACACCTTCGACAAGGCCATCGCCCTGTCCAAGGCTGCTGCTGAGGATCCTGAGAAGGACTTCGAGGAAGCAGCTGAAGACATCGAGGCTCAGGGCGCTACCGCCAAATAGTTCCCCACTCCGATGAACTTTCCGCCCGCTGGCGGAGTCCTACGCATCATGATTTATGGTGTGCGGCTCCACCGGCGGGCGTTTGCTTTCGCCTGTGTGCTCGGTCTGCTGGTCATCCTCGTCGCCCGCGTTCCCACGCTAACGGCCTTTTTCTCCCCGCCCGTTTCCTCCGACGCCAAGGCGGCCGCCAACACTGCTCTCGGCAGCGTGAACATCTACCCCTCGCGAGTACGCGTGCTCGGCTACCAGCGGGAACAGTTCGGCAGCGGATGGGCAATGACCGTCGCCGACGATGGTGCTTATGTGGACACTCGGGAACTTGTTATACGGGGATCCGTTCCGGGCCTTGATGAATACTCCGGGGAGCAACTGGTGGCGTCGGACATAGAAATCGACCACGTTGTGCCACTGGCAGCGGCGTGGGACATGGGGGCTTGGGCCTGGGATGCAGCGAAGCGCCGTCGCTTTGCCAACGATTCAAAGATCAACCTCATTGCAACAGCAGCGAAGATTAACCGGGAGAAGTCGGATCACACCCTCGCAGAATGGATGCCACCAGACCGTTCACGCCATTGCTGGTACGCTGCACGCTTTCTGCAGGTCTGCGCTACCTACGGGCTCGGTGTGGCGGAACGTGATGCCGAAGCGGCGCGAAAAGCTTGCCAGCTGTGAACTCAGTTACCTTGCGGCGTGCCCAATCTGACAATTGGATAAATTTTTGCCACAGTAGTGGACATGTCAAATATCATCGTTATTCTGCACGTCCTTGCGGCCATCCTGCTCATCGGCCCCGTTGCGATCTCCACGTCCATGTTCGCTCCTCAGATGCGCAAGGTCGCCGCCGGTAACGAAGATGCCAGCTCCCTGCGCCTGCTGAACAAGATCACCCGCATCTACGGGCTCGCATCTCTGCTCGTCCCAACCTTCGGCCTCATCGCAATGCTCACCATCGACGGCGCGATGAAGAATGCGGCTATCCACACCGGTCTGCTGCTGTCCGTCATCGCCTGGGCTGTCCTCGTCTTCCTTGTCATTCCACGCCAGCGCCTGGCCCTGATATCCCTCAAGGCGCTGACTCCGGCCGATGCGCCTGCATCTGAGAAGGAAGCAGAGAAGCTGCAGAAGACCGATATCAACAAGCTGCCAGGCCAGAACGCCATGTTCGGCGGCATCTTCAACCTGCTGTGGTTCATTACCGCAATCCTCATGTTCGTCTAAAACACAATCATCCCCTGGGGGGATGATGAAAGACGCATAAGCAAAGGGCTCGCATCTCGACGATGCGAGCCCTTGTTTGGTACCGCGCACGCTATTGCACCCAAGGAGCTTTCAGGCTTTAGCGGTGACCCCTATTGCGGTGATCGCGGCGGTCTCCACGATCATTGCGACGGCCACGGTCACCACGGTCATCGTTAAAGCGACCAGCTCGGTCACCACGGTCGTTGAAGCGACCTCGGCCACCGCGGTGCCCACCCCGACCACCACGATCGCGGCCAAAGCCTCCACGCCCACCGCGGTCATCGCGGTCATCACGATCGCGCCGCTTGTGATGTGCCGGGCGGCCAGCTGGCGCTCCCGGATCCGGCTCGATATTAATGAGCTGGCCGGAAACGCGGGTATCGTCCAACAGGCGGAACACTTCCTCTGGTAGGTCAGACGGCAACTCAACCAAGGAATGCTCCGCAAAAATGCTGATGCGCCCGAAGTCGCGGGAATTCATTCCACCTTCGTTAGCCAAGGCACCGACGATCGCGCCCGGACGGACACGCTGACGGTGGCCGACGTTAAGTCGATACACGGATAGTTCCTTCCCATTGCGGTCCACAACGGTAGGAGCCTTCTTGTTGAAACGCTCCTCGAATGGGCGGGCGGAACCACCACCCCGACGGTTGTCGTCTCCGTAACGATCCCCGCGGCGACGCTGTGGCCGCTCGTCCTTCGGGGGCTCCTTCATGAGGAACTCTTCGCCGGACTGCAGCTGTGTAGCCAGCGCAGCTGCGATGTCTTCCATCGACACCTCATTGCTCTTCGCGTAGCTGGTGACCAGGTCGCGGAACATCTGCATCTGAGGATCACCGAGGGATTCGGTCAGTGCGTCGTAGAACTTCTCCTTACGCGCATCGTTGACCTCATCAACCGTCGGCAACTCAATCTCATTGAGGCGAGACTTCGTCGCACGCTCGATGGCCTTCAGCAAACGGCGTTCGCGTGGAGTGACGAACAGAATCGCACGCCCCTTGCGCCCCGCGCGGCCGGTACGGCCAATGCGGTGCACGTAGGACTCCGTGTCGTGCGGAATATCGTAGTTAAATACGTGCGTGATGCGGTCGACATCCAAACCGCGTGCAGCCACATCCGTGGCCACCAGGATGTCCAGACGCCCGTCCTTCAACTGATCCACGGTACGCTCACGCTGCACCTGCGCGATGTCTCCGTTGATGGCAGCTGCGTTGAAACCTCGAGCTCGCAGGCGTTCCGCGAGCTCCTCGGTCTCATTCTTCGTGCGGACGAACATTATCATCGCCTCGAACTCCGTGACCTCGAGGATGCGGGTCAGGGCGTCCAACTTGTTGCGGTGATTGACGAACAGATAATCCTGCTCGATGTTCTCGGATGTGCGCTGAGCTGCCTTAACAGTGATCTCAACAGGCTGGTTCAAGTACTGCTTGGACAACCGGCGGATGCCATTGGGCATCGTCGCGGAAAACAAAGCAACCTGCTTATCCTCCGGCGTATCGGACAGAATGCGCTCAACGTCCTCCTGGAAGCCCATGTTGAGCATCTCATCAGCTTCATCGAGAACCATGAAACGTAACCCGGAGATATCCAGGCTGCCCTTCTCCAGGTGATCAATGACACGCCCTGGCGTACCCACCACGATGTGAGCACCCCTGCGCAGCCCGGAGAGCTGCACACCATACGACTGGCCACCATAGATCGGCAGGACGGAAATTCCGCCAAGATGCTCCGAGAAAGACTGGAAGGACTCCGCAACCTGCAGAGCCAGCTCACGGGTAGGCGCAAGAACCAGCGCTTGAGGGTGGCGCTTGCTCTTATCGATTCGGGACAGGACTGGCAGTGCGAACGCGGCAGTCTTGCCGGTACCGGTCTGCGCCAGGCCCACAACATCGTGACCATCCATCAGCACTGGAATGGTCTCGGCCTGGATGGGGGATGGCTGCTCAAAGCCAACCTTGCTCACCGCATCCAGGACATCATCGGGAAGGCCCAACTCGCCAAACCGTGGACCCTCGTTCTCTTCACTTACATCTTCGGCTTTTTCGTCGTTCTCAGACTCTTCTGCGATCTCTTGCTCTGCGGCGGTCTCCGCTACCTGGTCGGTCGGCGCCTTGGACGCGTCAGAGGTATCCCCCAACACATCAGCCACATCCAATGGCTTGTCGCCATCATTCTCGCTATGCAGACTGTTCTGAGTAACCGACAAATCGTCTTCGACCGGCTTGTTCACGTCGCCGGCGACGTTTTCAGTATCACTCATTGCTTGCCTAGACTACGCGCTTGACCTGATAAAACACAATGTCAACGCGTCTCCTAGTGAGCAGATCACACCCGAGACCCCCACATGAGTCCTGCGTCACTCGGCATCCTCTTAAGGGAGCACTGCCGTCGTGGACTAGTCCCCCACAAACTCAATGATGCGGTTGGCTGCCCGCTGCCCGCTGCGCAGGGCACCATCAATCGTGGGCGTTGCGTGCTGGACTCCTGCCACCGCTAAGCGACCTTGGATCAGAACGTCTTCATTCGCGGCGCGAGTAGCGCGGCGCGGAGACAGGACTGGGTGGGCGTCGGATATACGATGGCGAGTCACCAGCTCCCAGCCGTTTGCGTCCACGCCCAACAGTTCCCCCATGAAACGGCGTATCTCCGATTCCGCGGGCAGGTCACGCTCCTGCAGCGCCTTCGGGGTGCCACCAAAGGCCACGGTACCTTGAACCAGATGCCGCTTAGGGGCGTAGTTCGGTGCGACGGAAGTCACTTCCGCCACGCTTGCCAACGGAGTGCGGCCACTACCGTCCACGGTGATCAAGGGACGCTCGCACACAGGCTCATCAGAAAGGAACCAGAAGGTCTCCAACCCGCGGCACGCTGACGCGGAGCGGTTCAACAACTGTGCCTCCACCCCCTGCGGCACGGCAAGGATGACGTAACGGAAGCGCTCAGTGCGCCCATGTTCGCCGAGTTCAAGATCCACATGCCCCTCTTCCAGGTCGGTGGACTCCTCGATGTGTACGCGGGTTACCTCGGCGTTCATTTCAAAATTCACGCCGGAAATGCGGCTGAGCAGACTAGAGAAATCCCCCATGCCCTGCGCGGGAATAGCCGGCGAGCCACGCAGAAGGGTGACAAACACCCATTTGGCAAAGATGGCGGAGGTCTCACCATCAGTATCAAGGAGGAAAGCGCGCAGCAGAGGATTCGCAGCCGCAGCTCGGGTTTGCCTGGTCACACCGGACTTATCCAAGCTCTGCGCCACGCTCATGTCGCGATTGCGGCGGGAGTCGGAAATGTTGCGCAGTTCAAGCGAGGAGCGGTGATTCATTTCCGTTCCGATCCACCGTCGCAACGCCAGCATGTCGCGGATGGAGATAGCCGAACGGGCTTCCTTTGTCAGCAGCTTCCCCAGAAGGCGCGGAGAGCGCACAGGGTCCCCAAGGAAGGCACGTCCTTCTGCGGTCACTGTTTGAATTCCCGCTTCGAAGGACCGAATATTCAGCGCAGAGTATTCGCCGGGGCTCAGTATCTCCTTTACCGCCGGATACCAGGAATTCAAGAGCTGAAAGCCGTAGTCAACGGTGATGTCGTCGAAGCGTTCGGAGTTCACTCGTCCGCCGAGCTTGTCGGAGGCCTCAAAAAGGGTGCAACGGATTCCGGCGTTGCGCAGTGTCCTTGCCGCAGCCAGGCCAGCAAGTCCGCCGCCGACGATCGCTACATCACTCATCGTTGCACCCTCCTGGTGTCCATCCACGCTTGCCAGCCTCACTCCGTCGTTGAGGCACGGCCCCTCGTGGAGCTCTCGCTAGCCATGCTAACCCTCTCGCCGCTAACCCTTGTGGTGCGCCACCCCGTTTAGAACATGTGTTCTATTTTACTTCGACGCCAGCAGCCCGTTGTCCCAGCGGCTCCTACGTTGAACAGCACGTCCATGTCAGAGATTGAAGCTTTAAGGAGATGGCCCCGTGAATACTCAGTCCTCCAACGCCCCACTCGATGGCTCTCCCCTCACTGCCGTAGCACCCGTGAGCGATACGAAGCGTTATAGCGAACGCATCACAGCATTGTTGCGCCATCCACGCAGCCGCATTCGCATCACCCCCGGCTGGCGAGCCCCGTCCATCACCGCTTCTCTTCGCACAGTGACCACCCTGGTTCATACCTCTCGTCACCGTGTATCGCCTGCTATGTGGAAGAAATTGATCGGCACGCCCGCACCAGCGGACGAAGCTTTATTCCTCGTGACCTTGAGCGCCATGGCCGATCCCGACAGCCTGATAGGCAGTGTGCGAGATGCAACCATAGACATCCACTCGCTATTTCGCTCCGTTGCCAACCAGGCAGCATGGATTCAACAGGACCGTCAGGGCGAAGATCTCGTCTGGACGTGGCACTGTCTCATGACACAGCGCGATCTCGAAACAGCGACTCTCTGCGAGGGGCAGGACGCGGCCTAGCCCACTACAGTGAGCCACGCTAGTTGGCCGAATCAGCCTCCCACTCGTCATAGTTATCGTCCGCGTAGTCCTCGTCATCGTCGTCTTCATAACCGGAACCGTCATCGAGAGGCACCAACATGTCCTCCCATTCATAGGCCTGCTGCGCGGCAATTGCTAGGGCATCGAAGAGTTGATCGAAGTCCCCAAAGGTTCCAAGTTCCAGTACCTCTCGGGTGAGATCTCCAATATCCGCGACCATGTTGTGGAAGAGATCCTGGCGCTCTGGTTCGGCAACATCACCCTCATTTTCAAACAGCTCATCCGTAGCCTGCTCGAGGAGCTCTTCAAAGTCCTCCCCATACGTCACGAATGTCACCTTGGCTTCAGGTTCATCATCCTCGGTATTCAGCTCCACGATCAGCACTGAACTCTCCCCCACCGGCGCATGAGCTATGAGTGGCTCCGAGGGGTCCTGCTCGAAGTCTAGATCCTCTAGTCGGTCATCACTTCCGTCAAGCAGCTCGTGGAGAACACTGATCACTTGGTCTGTGGCCACATGCTTGGACACTTCTGCAACCGCAGCCTCGACCGAAAAGACTACCCCTACGAGGACCGCTTCGAATTCCTCGTCCTCGTCGGAGACATCAGCCATTGCCAAGAAGACATTCGCCGCATCGATATGTCGCGCCGGTTCTTCCCCCGCGATCTGCACAAACTGAATCTCTAGGTCAGGGGCGATGGGAACGAAAAGTGTGTCATCGGCAATTCGGGATTCGATGCCCTCAGTATCCAGGGCCTCGGCAATATCTTCGTAGAAACCCATAACAGGTCCTTTTCTCTCGGGCCGCTCACGCGCACACCGTGTGTTGCTGAAATCGCCCCGGCAAGGATTCAATCCACCGGCGCTTTGGCTTTCATCGTAGCCCGCCGCCAGTCAACCGGCTACCGACCGGGGCGGGGCATAGGGATTCCACCCGGTTCCCCTATCCAGCCGTGCATTCGGAAACTCTCCCACGTCTCCCTATACTCCCGGCGCGGATCATTGACTGTCGAAGAATCCATCGAGATCACGCGCGTCGAGCGGCTGGGTGCACGGTAATTCTCCCACCCGGGCGATCCTCCCCACACAAACCGTGCCCACGCCTGCTGCATTTCCTCAGTTACCGAATCCATCTCCGGCCCCAAAAGCAGTCGCGCTTTTGACGCTTGCGCATCGCCGAAGAGCGCGGCCAATTCCATGGAGTGCATAGCCCCTATTCCCAAGCGTCTCAGCACCGCAGGCGCATAGTCGAAGCGATACATCCACACCGGTTCCCCTTCTCCTGAGTGCAATTCCGCCAGACGCACCGACTGTGCCCAAAACACCGCGTCCGCCAGCAATTGCGCAAAGGCCCCCCGATCACCTAAGTCGCCGTAGACTTTCTCAACGCTCTCCGCTAGATCCGGGTCATGGGCTTGCAATAGCTTCCGAGCAGCATCCGCCCTGCGACTCTTCGAGAAAAACAGCACCTGCGCGGCAGATAGTTCATCATTGTTCGTGCCAATGAGCAACGGCACCTTCGACTGTGCGCCACTTTCAAAGACCGAAAGTGGATGGACCGGCAACGTCCTGCCATCCACCGCATTGCCGAAGCAGGAATTGAGCTCCCAAAATCCTCTGCCGTGCCACATCATCTGCTGCCCCGCACGTACCAATTCTCCCGTTGGCAGGGCGCGTAATTCCTCAATCTTGACAGTGCGCGGAGTCAGTCCTGCGTACTGGACGAGTTTGCGTGACCACATGCGAGAGTGTTGAGGACCGTGAACGACGAGCACCGGAGCCGACTGGAGAATCACCCTGTGAAACAATCCATGGGCTCGCGGGGAAGCCATGAGTGCCGCGGCCGCAGAACCCCCAGCTGATTCTCCCATGAGGGTCACCCGCCCTGGATCACCACCGAACTGCGCGATGTTTTTCTGCACCCATCGCAAGGCCAGCAGCTGGTCGCAGAGAGCTGGATTGGCCTCAAATTCTTCCGAGCCGCTGATCCCCAGGGAACTCATGTTCAGATAGCCAAAGACACCCAAGCGAAAGTTCAACGCCACATAGACTGCGTTGAGGTTCTTTGCGAAACTGAATCCCCTTAACACTGCGGTATGGCTAGCGCCGGCGAAGAAGCCGCCGCCGTGGAGGTACACAACGACCGGCAACTGCTCATCAGTATCGGGGCGCACAATATCGAGATTGAGGCAGTCCTCATCCCCCACAACATTGTCCCTCCAGGTGTACGTGGTTTGGGGAGCAACCTTGCCGTAATCACCCGCTGGCCATACTCCCTCCCATTCCACCGGTTGCGGAGCCTTCCATCGTTCGGCCACACCGTAGGGAACGCCTCGCCACGTTCGCACCCCCTCCGTGACGATTCCCCGCACCACACCTCCATCGATGTGCGCGTCAATCGTGCCTTCCACATCTTCACCGCTATGTGGGTTCATTCTCCGTGGATCACCTTCCGCGGAGGGCATCTTCGGTGCATTCACGACTCTTAGCTTAAGCCCCAGTGAAAGAAAGTGTCCGGCGAAAGGTATGGATGATGTTCGCGGAGAGTGAACTCACCTGCCAATCGTTGCCCTCCACCAAAAGATTAGTAGTACTCTGATTTCACACACTAAGACCACGTGCCGAGAAAGGGGCAGTGACACATCGTGGGAATATTTAGCCGTAAAAAATCCTCTCCGGAGGACACGCCTGCGCTGCCCACCATGGAAGAATATCCTTCCGGCCCCGTGGCTGGTCGCTTCTTCGCTGCAGTCGATCGCGCAGCGTCAATCCAAGAGCCCGCTGTGCGCAGCTACGTGAAAAAACTCAGTGAGAAGCACTCCGCGCGGAGTATCGAGGAACGCCAGGAAGTGCTCGACAAGCATTTCCGCCACATCGCGACCGGCTCCGGCCTCGGTACCGGCGGTTTAGCGGCATGGCCGGGAATCGGCACCCTCGCCTCGCTCGGCGGCATCGCTGGTGAGTCCATCCTCCTACTCGAAGCTTGTGGCCTCTACGCTCTTGCCAGCGCAGAGCTTCACGGAGTGGACATTTCTAACGAGCAGTACCGCCGTGCCTTGATTTATGTGACCGTTTCCGGCGCGTCCACCAATGACCTCGTACAAGCACTCACCGCTGATGGCGCCCTGACCACAGTCAAATCACTGCGCGGCTTGAAGAACGCCCCCGCTAAGGAGCTCGTCACCATCAATTCCACGCTCGGCAAGCTCGCGTTCAAACAAATGCGCAAGAAATTCTCCGGCGCGCTCATGCGCAAGATATTGCCATTCGGAGTCGGTGCAGTGTTGGGCGCACGAGCTAACCGGAAGATTGCCTATCACATGGTGAAGCAGGTTCACAGCGTCATTGCGGACATCAAGGCTGCTAGCCCTGCTGAATAGTCGGTGCCTTCTCAGTCTGGCTAACTGCCGCTTCCCTACCCCCGCGCCTCGGCTGTCACCACAGCCGTCGCGGGGCTTTTCGTTCACCGCCGACGCAGCCATCGCAATGTGATAGTGGACGTGTCACGAATCAAATGTGAATCGTTCAACAACTTTCACACCGTTTCTGTTTCAGAGAGGCGCAAATCACGTGTTTATCTGCAGATATATACATAAATGACATGCCCCCTCACAATCGAAAAAACGCCACTGTGTAGTAGGGTGGAACGTCGAGACTGAAGTCATGAAGAAAAGAGGCGAGGACCTGCCGTGAGCAGTGCTAATTTCGGTCAGAACGCTTGGCTGGTGGATCAGATGTTCCAGCAGTACAAAAAAGACCCACAGTCGGTCGACCCTGAATGGCGCGACTTTTTCGCCAAGAACCCCCAGGGCGATGCCGCTATCTCCTCATCCGAGTCTAAGGATGCCGGTCGTACCGATTCCAGCGACGCCGTAAAGCAGCAGACCGTTGCCAAGGCCGCCGCGAAGAAAGCTCCAGAAAGCAAGAAGGACCAGCCAGCGCACAATCGTGCATCCACGATTCCTCAGCGCGTGGCACCGCCTGCTCCAAAGGAGCCCGTAGAGGCACCAGAACCAGGCGAGAAGGTCATCAAGGGCGCCTCCAAGGCCGTCGTGAAGAACATGGACCTGTCCTTGGAGATCCCGACCGCAACATCCGTGCGTGACATGCCGGCGAAGCTGATGTTCGAAAACCGCGCAATGGTCAACGACAGCCTGCGCGCGCGTGGTGGCGGAAAGATTTCCTTCACCCACATCATCGGCTACGCGCTCATCCGCGCGGTCATGGCTCACCCGGACATGAACAACAACTACGTTGTTAAGGACGGCAAGCCGACCCTGGTCACCCCGGAGCACGTCAACCTGGGTCTCGCCATCGACATGACCGCCAAGAATGGCACCCGCTCCTTGGTCGTTGCCGCCATTAAGGAAGCGGAAACCCTCTCCTTCGCCGAATTCGTTTCTAAGTACGAGGACATCGTGAAGCGTGCTCGCGAGGGCAAGCTAACCATGGATGACTTCTCCGGCGTCACCATCTCCCTGACGAACCCCGGTGGCATCGGTACCCGCCACTCCGTGCCACGTTTGACCAAGGGCCAGGGCGCCATTATCGGTGTGGGCTCCATGGACTACCCGGCGGAATTCGCTGGCGCCTCCGAGGACCGTCTTGGGGAGATGGGCATCGGCAAGCTGGTGACCATCACCTCTACTTATGACCACCGCATCATCCAAGGTGCCGAGTCCGGTGAATTCCTGCGGACCATGAGCCGCCTGCTCATCGACGACAACTTCTGGGATGACATCTTCACCTCCATGAAGGTGCCGTACGCCCCAGTTCGCTGGTCCCAGGATCTGCCGAATATCGGCGTCGACAAGTCCACCCGCGTGATGAAACTCATCGAGGCTTACCGCTCCCGCGGACACCTCATCGCCGATATTGATCCGCTGCACTGGACCCAGCCGGGTCTGCCAGTGCCGGATCACTCCGACCTCAACATCGAGTCGCACGGTCTGACCCTGTGGGATTACGACCGCACCTTCAACGTCGGTGGATTCCTCGGTCGCGAGACCATGACCCTGCGCGAGGTTCTCACTGCCCTGCGAAAGGCCTACACGCTGAAGGTTGGCTACGAGTACACCCACATCCTGGATAAGGAAGAGCGCTCCTGGCTGCGCGAGCGCATCGAAGCTGGTCAGCCGAAGTACTCCCAGGCTGAGCAGAAGTACATTCTGCAGAAACTGAACTCTGCTGAGGCTTTCGAGAACTTCCTGCAGACCAAGTACGTCGGCCAAAAGCGCTTCTCCCTGGAGGGCGCTGAGACTCTGATCCCAATGATGGATGCCGCAATCGACCGCGCCGCCGGTTCCGATGTCAACGAGGTTGTCATCGGCATGCCGCACCGTGGCCGTCTCAACGTGCTGGCCAATATCGTGGGTAAGCCTTACGCCAAGATCTTCACCGAATTCGAAGGCAACATCGACCCAGCATCCGCTGGTGGTTCCGGCGATGTGAAGTACCACTTGGGTTCCAAGGGTCACTACACGCAGATGTTCGGCGACGGTGAGGTTGATGTCTACCTGGCAGCCAACCCATCTCACCTCGAGGCTGTTGACCCAGTACTGGAAGGCATCGCGCGAGCTAAGCGCGATCAGCTCGATGGCGACAATGAAGGGGCCGTTCTGCCGCTGATGCTCCACGGCGACGCCTCTTTTGCTGGCCTGGGCATTGTCCAGGAGACGATCAACCTGGCCAAGCTCAAGGCCTACGAGGTTGGCGGTACGGTTCACATCGTGGTGAACAACCAGATTGGCTTCACCACCACCCCAGACTCCGGCCGTTCCACCTTCTACTCCACCGACTTGGCCAAGGGCTTCGACTGCCCTGTCTTCCACGTCAATGGTGACGACGCCGAGGCCGTGGTGTGGGTTGCACAGCTAGCAGTCGACTACCGCAACAAGTTCGGTAAGGACGTCTTCATCGACCTGGTGACCTACCGTCGCCGTGGTCACAATGAGGCCGATGATCCATCAATGACGCAGCCACTGATGTACAAGATCATTGGTGAACTACCGACCTCCCGTGCCCAGTACACCGAGGCTCTCATCGGCCGCGGCGATCTGTCGGAGGAAGACGCTGAGCGAGTTCAGCGCGACTTCCACGAGCAACTGGAGACCGTCTTCAACCAGGTGCGCGAAGCAGAGAAGGGCGCCACTCCGAAGGCGCAGACCGGTATCACCGGATCCCAGGAGCTCCCACGGGGCCTGGATACTTCCGTCTCCCGTGAACTGATCGAGAAGATCGGTGCGAAGTTCTTCGAAACTCCAGACAACTTGAAGGTCCACCCACGCGTGGCTCCAGTGATCAAGCGCCGTTCCGAGATGGCAAAGAAGGGCAACATTGACTGGGGCTTCGGCGAACTCCTCGCCTTCGGCTCCCTGGTAGAGGGTGGCAAGCTGGTTCGTCTCGTCGGCGAGGATTCCCTGCGCGGCACCTTCACCCAGCGTCACTCCGTGCTCTTCGACCACGAGGATCACGACCTGTACAATCCGCTGCAGATGCTCGCTGAGGAGTCCGGCAATGGCGGTGCCTTCGAGACTTACAACTCCGCACTGACGGAGTTTGCGGCCATGGGCTTCGAGTACGGCTACTCGGTCGGCAACCCAGATGCCCTCGTCGCCTGGGAGGCGCAGTTCGGCGACTTCGCCAACGGCGCCCAGACCATCATTGACGAATACGTCTCCTCTGGTGAAGCGAAGTGGGGCCAGATCTCCTCTCTGGTTCTCTTGCTGCCACACGGCTACGAAGGCCAGGGGCCAGACCACTCCTCCGCACGCATCGAGCGTTTCCTGCAGATGTCCGCCGAAGGTTCTTGGACCGTGGCACAGCCATCCACCCCGGCAAACTACTTCCACCTGCTGCGTCGCCACGCTCTCGGCTCCCTGAAGCGTCCGCTAGTGGTCTTCACGCCGAAGTCCATGCTGCGTAACAAGGCTGCCGTTTCCTCCATTGAGGACTTCACTGAGGTCACCAAGTTCAAGTCTGTGATCGATGATCCGAATCACAACGGCGTGAACAAGGACGTCAAGACTGTCCTCATGTGCTCCGGCAAGATCTACTATGACCTGGAGAAGAAGCGCGCTGCTGATGGTCGCGACGATGTCGCCATCATCCGCGTGGAGATGCTGCATCCTGTTCCGTACAACCGCATTCGCGACGCCCTCGGCAACTACCCGAATGCCACGGAAATCCGCTGGGTGCAGGACGAGCCTGCCAACCAGGGTCCATGGCCATTCCTGGCCCTGCAGTTGCCTGAATACCTGCCAGGCCTGCAGCTCAAGCGCGTCTCCCGCCGCGCCCAGTCCTCCACGGCAACGGGCGTGTCCAAGGTTCACCAGCTCGAGCAGAAGGCTCTGCTGGAAGAGGCGTTCGCTGACTAACGCCCACCAGTGTGCATCACCCAGGTGAGGCACACTGTTCAGGTGCCACCGAGCTCTGTATGACAGCGTAAGAAAGGGGGCTGCTCGCCGGAAATTCCGGTGACCAGCCCCCATTCGCTACGCGCGAAAGCGACGCAGATTAAAACGATCAACGCGGTTCAAAAGGCAGGAGGTTATTCGGCAAGAGGCAGTAGGACAAGAGCTAAAAGTCGTTTCCGGGGTGGTGTCTGTCCCATAGAGTTCTGAACCCACCGCTTGCCGGCAGTACATGTCGGTTCAAACCGATGGAAAATGTCCCAAACAGCCCCAGCCCCACCCCGCCACGCCACAACAGTCACAAAGTCTTGGGCAAATCAATTTGCACTGCTCGTGCATGGGACTGTTTGGGACATCGTCATCTCCCGATCCAGTCTCGGCCCACACGGAGGTCATGCCCGCTTACACGGAGGGTGGGCAGCCGTGAACTCCGCTCGCGATGTAGATAGCGACCTAGTGGCGTCGAATAGGTTAGGAACCTTGCCCCCGCTCACGCAGCATCTCCGCAGACACACCGCCAGCCACCTGATTGAGCGCCAGTCGATCACCTCGGTCAACCACCGACTTGTCGTACAGAGCCACAATCGCCTGCGGCAGCGAATCATCTTTGCAGCCCTCGGCGATTCCAGCATCCGAAGCATCAATGTCGCCAGGCAGCAAAGAAGTCAGCGTGCCATGCATAATATTGCGCCACTCCGCGGGGTCACGATCCTCGTCCTCCGCATACAACTTGCGCATCAGTCGGCCCTTATGGGCATCCAATTCATCGACCAGCTCCCCCAGGCAGCCAAACGTCAGATGAATCTTGCCGGAACGTAAAGCCTCGAAACGCTCGTCATAAGGCACAGACTGCGCTGTAATGAAGCGTCGATCCTGCTCCAAGGCATCGGAGTAGGAAATCTGCAACCCGGCAACTAAGTCGTCATCCACTTGCCCATGATCCGGGGCGACAACCGGGGTGCCGATAACGAATTCTCGATCCTGGGCAGGCAGCCCTGCCGGATTCGCATTTTGGTATCCGCACGCAGCCAAGCAACTAGCCGCACATACGCCCAACAGCGCAGCCGAAAGACGGGTCTTCCCAGCACCTCCGAACGCCAATGACCTCACCACGCAACCTCACAACCCAGCGCTAGAACCACGCCATAAAATACACAACAACGGCTGCCACGAATGGCACCGCGTGCCACAGCCCAGCGCGGCGCCCCTGATGCACAGCCACGCTGGCGAATAAGACCGCCAGAACCGATACACCCGCCGCGAAAACGTGCGGAATCCACATGCTGTGCCCAAGAACTGCCAGCACGACAGCAAAGCCCACCAGGCCACCCGTGATCAGACGGCTCAGCACATGCACTCTGCACACCTCCTAAGAACTACTCGACACAACAACATTACCCGCGTGCAGTACCCTTGGGCGTTATGAGTGGAATGCGTGTGTTCGCTGGCCGTTTGGCCGGCATGGTAGTTCTTGGTCCCGATGGCGATTCCGTCGGCCGTGTCCGCGATGTCGTCATCTCGATCTACGACGACAAGGCGACAGCACTCGGAGTTGTCCTGGAACTGGCCACGAAACGCAAGATTTTCCTGCCGATGTTACGCATCGCCACCATCACTAGTGGCGAGCTCACAACCGTCAGTTCCAACGTCAACATGCGACCATTCAAAGCCCGCTCAGGGGAATTGTCCCTGATGGAGGATCTGATTGGCGCGAAGGTGCACACGGATGATCCTGAGCATCCAGAGCTACACGGCAAAGTCATTGAGATCGTTGATGTGGAGATGGAGCGCAACCGTACCCGCGACTGGCGCATCCGCCGCGTGGCAGTGACCCAGCGCTCCCGCATTGGCCGTCGCAACCCAATCACTATCCTGCCCCTCAACCATGTCCAGGGCCTCCATGCCTCCGGTACCGGGCAAGTTAATCCCGATGCCGAGCTGCTCGCATCCTTCAACGAAATGCGCAATGCGGACATCGCTAACGCCCTCCATGAACTGCCCGAGGCTCGCAGAAACAAGATCGCCTCCGAAATGGATGACGAACGGCTAGCCGATGTCCTCGCCGAGCTACCCGATGACCACCAGGCAGAGATCCTCTCCCACCTCAACATCGAACGTGCTGCGGACGTGCTCGAGGAGATGGATCCGGACGATGCTGCCGATGTGCTCGCCGAACTGCCTGAGGACAAGTCCGACGTGCTGCTGGAGCTCATGGATCCAGAGGATTCCGAGCCCGTGCGCCGTCTGATGGAATTCAACCCGGATTCCGTCGGTGCCTTGATGACGCCCGAGCCGATCATTCTTCCACCTCAATCGACTGTGGCTGAGGCCCTAGCGCACGCACGCAATCCGGAATTGCCAACCTCTTTGGCTTCCATGGTCTTCGTCGCTCGCCCGCCACAGGCCACGCCGACGGGCAAGTATCTCGGATGCGTGCACCTGCAGAAGTTGCTGCGAGAGCCACCCTCAACACAGATTGGTGGCATCCTCGACCTCGAACTGCCGGCGCTGTACGCGGAGGACACTCAGGAGACAGCGGCACGCTATTTCGCCACGTACAACTTGGTCTGTGGACCGGTCCTGGATGCCAATAATCACCTGCTCGGCGCCGTTGCAGTGGACGATTTGCTCGACCACTTGCTGCCGGAGGACTGGCGCGAGCAAGACTGGCGCGTAGGTGTGGACCCGAGCACGATCCCCGCCAACCAGCAACCCACAACCACCCCATCAACGCAGCGAAAGGAGGCCTAATCCCCGATGCCAAGTAACTACAAGACAACCGCACTGGACACACCGGTCGAAAACGTTAAGCGCAAACGTATCAACCTCGACGGCGATACCGTGGGTAAGGGTGCGGAAAGCATCGCGCGTTTCCTGGGTACCGGCAAGTACCTGGCGTATCAGACGATTTTCGTTTCAGTATGGGTGATCGCCAATATCCTCATGATGAGCAACGCGTGGGATCCCTACCCCTTCATCCTCCTCAACCTGGCGTTTTCCACCCAGGCTGCCTACGCTGCGCCGTTGATTCTTCTGGCACAGAATCGTCAGGACGACCGCGATAAGGTGGCGCTGAACGAAGACCGTCGCCGCGCTGCCGAGACGAAGGCGGATACGGAATTCCTCGCCCGCGAGCTCGCTGGAGTGCGCATCACTGTGGGCGAGACCGTCACTCGTGACTATCTACGCCGCGAGCTGGATGATCTCAACCACCTGCTGCAGCGGATCGAGGATAAGCTCGAGGACCGCCATCACGACGATAAAGCCCTCCATGACAGCATTTCCGACGAAACTCAGGACTCTCCGCGCACCTAGAGCTCCACGCCGCTGCCTGTCGTAACTAAAACTTTCACCCAGCCGCCCTCGGGGGCTGGGTTTAGTGCTATCGGTCGCTGGGTTACACTAGAGCAATCATGTCGACTGTCACAGAATCCGCTGTCCGCAGCGCGCTCTCCCGCGTAGAGGATCCCGAACTCAACCGCCCCATCACGGAGCTGGGCATGGTGAAATCCATCGAGATCAACGGCTCCGATGTTGCCGTTGAAATTTACCTCACCATCGCTGGCTGCCCGATGAAGAACCACCTCGTTGAGGCAACGCGCAACGCCACGCTCGGTGTCGAAGGCGTGGAAAACGCCACCGTTACCACGGATGTCATGAGCGACGAGCAACGTCGCGAGGTCCGTATGAAGGTGCGTGGCAATGCCGCCGATCCCGTTATTCCTTTTGCTCAGCCGGACTCCACCACGCGCGTGTACGCCGTGGCTTCCGGTAAGGGCGGCGTAGGCAAGTCGAGTGTGACTGTGAACCTGGCCGTGTCTCTGGCGCAGCGAGGTTTGAAGGTTGGCATCATCGATGCTGATATCTACGGTCACTCCATCCCTCATCTGATGGGCTCCACCGACAAGCCACACCAGGTCGATGAGATGATCATGCCGCTGCAGGCGCACGGCGTGAAGCTCATTTCCATCGGTCACTTCGTTGGCGACAATTCCCCCGTTGTGTGGCGTGGCCCGATGCTCCACCGCGCAATCCAGCAGTTCCTCGGGGATGTGTTCTGGGGAGACCTGGATATCCTGCTGCTCGACCTGCCACCGGGAACCGGTGACGTGGCCATTTCCGTTGCGCAGCTGGTTCCTAATGCCGAGCTTCTGATTGTGACGACGCCACAAGCTGCCGCAGCGGAAGTTGCAGAACGCGCCGGTTCGATCTCGCAGCAGACCCGTCAGCGTATTGGCGGTGTGATTGAGAATATGAGCTGGCTGGATCTTCCTGACGGCTCCCGAATGGAACCATTTGGTTCAGGCGGTGGTCAATTCGTGGCTGATCGTCTTTCTCAGATTGCAGGCACCAAGGTGCCACTGCTCGGCCAGATCCCTCTGGATCCCAACCTGCGTGTAGGCGGGGACGTGGGCAACCCCATCGTGAAGGCTGAACCAAACGCGGCTAGCACTCAGGCATTCGGAGCAATTGCCGACCACTTGGCACTGCGCCGCTCTTCCCTGGCGGGTAAGTCCTTGAACCTGGGCGTTACCCGGAAGTAGGTGCTTGTTTCCTCCCCTACCTCGGTGGCAATGCCACGAAAGAGCGGGACGCGACGGTTTCTGTCGCGCCCCGCTCTTCCATTCTTGCCCCTCCCGCCAGCAGGCGGGTAGGGCATGAAGAATCTTTTGCGCTCGCACAATGCTGATTTGTAGCTCAGATCATCCCACTTATTAGATCACGTCATCCCACTGGCTGCCGGGACTCTGTGCGTTCTGCGCATCGCCGGGATAGTTCGGCTGCCCTTGGGGAGCGTGCACGCGCGCCTGGTTTTGTTCCTGAGCCATACGCTGAGCCGTTTCCTGAATCGGGGAGCTCTGATCGCGAGATTCTCCGACTGCCCCCTGTCCCGTCACAGGTACGGCCGAATCCGCCGCGGGGGCGTCGCCGCTCGACGTGGCGGCACTGGTGAACGCTGTGTTCGGGTTCACAGTTCCTTGCTGCCCCTGGCCTCGCAATGCATCGCGGAGGTTCGGCTTGCGAACAGTCTGCACGGTGTCCTTGACCTGCTGGGCTGTGGAATCAAAAGGCTTCAACAGCGAATCGTCGCCTTCCAAGAGAGTCTTGGTGAGCAGACCCCTCGCGCCCATCTGCCGCACATTATTGAGCTCGGCAAGCGGCTTTGATAGCTGCTTGATTTCCTCCCCAAACTCACCGTCGAGCTGCTGGCGAGCCTCTCCCACGGCATTGCGAATCGCCAAGAGAACCGCCCGGACTTCCTTGATGAGCCCCGGCAGGCGTTCAGGGCCAATCAGGAGCAATCCCACAATGAGGAGAACGAATATTTCTCCCCAACCAACGCTTGAAAACACCCATCCACCTTAACTCACTTGTGCGTTCCGCGCAGGCACACCCACGCGCCCCGAAAAATCGTACTGTCCTGGGAAAAGCGCTCCCCCTAAGACCGATTCCTGGACCCCTCGGCACGTCGGCCGTTAGGATTTCGTCTTGCGCTGCATGCGACGGATCAGCAGCTCTACCCCGTCTATGAGCGTCTCCGGTTTCCTTCTGCCGTCGACTCCGAAACGATGCGCGCCCCTGCGACCGTTGTGGCCACTTGGTGCTGGTACTCGCTGCGAAGCTCCAGAAGATTCCCCATTCCCACAGTTTTCAGGGATTTTCGTCAGCCGCTCAATGAGGCTCTCGGAGGCGCGCACGCCACACGAGTCACTGAGGCATTCCCCACGCAGCCGTTCCGCTGCCTGTCGCTGTTGCTGCACTTCGTCTCGGCAACTCTGGCAGTGGACAAGGTGCACCTTGGCGCGGTGCTCGGCGCGACGCGAAAGTTCACCATCGACGAGTGCCGCAATCGCCTCACACGACAGGTGCTCGACAGATAGAGCATCGCTTGCATTGAATTGCTGTTGCTGTGCCATTCGCGTCAACACCTCCTCAACACCTCCTCGAATGACCTATGTGTTTACGACCCCGCAGTGCTGATCTAGCGCTTGATCGTTTGCTTCACGGTGTGCGTCCACCAGAATAACGACGTTTCATGCTGCGTGCCGTTTGCCCAGTTCATAGAGTGTTAGCTATCGGCCCCCACATAGCTCAGCAGACCTTCTTTGGCATCACGAGCCAGCATCTCGCGCAACTGTGCACGCGCACGGTGGATACGCGAGCGAACAGTGCCCATCTTCACACCGAGTGTTTGTGCAATGTCGTCGTAGGACATCCCCAACCCATCACAGAGAACCACTGCCACGCGAAAATCTGGGGTCAGCTCATTGAGCGCCTTCTCGAGCGCGGGATCGAGATTATTAAGCTCGAAAACTCGCTCCGGATCAGCCACGCTGCCTTCGATCCGGTCGTAGTCCTCCGGCAGCGCTTCCATCCGAATCGCCCCACGGTGCCGAACCATATCCAGGAAAAGATTTGTGGTGATGCGATGTAGCCAACCTTCGAAGGTTCCCGGCTTGTAGTTCTTCAAACTGCGAAACACTCGCATGAAAGTGTCCTGGGTGAGGTCCTCAGCGTCATGCTTGTTACCGGAGAGTCTGTATGCGAGGCGGTACACATGGTCAGCGTGTTGCTCAACTAGTTCGGCCCACGTCGGCATGTCTCCCTCGCCGGAATCGAAGTCGGCGGTGCTGGGCGGGGAGGCTGCGACAAGGGGCTCTGCGTGCGAACTCATGTTCTCTATATTGAATCATGGAGGTGGACGTGAAGTCATTTTCTCCTGTTAAGTCACTGTGAAATTGTCATCGAACTCATCACGTTTCCACTCAGGAACCACCGCCTAAGAGCAAACCACTCAGGAACCACCGCCTAAGAGCAAACGCAGCGCGGTACAGATCGCCCAGCCTTGGTCACTGTTTTCACATGCGTTCACTCCTTTTTCTATTTTCGACGCCAGCTGGTGACACTCCGAACCACAGCCCCATTTTTCGCTGGTGAGCCCCTAAAGTGTGGCCTTGTGAATGCCGTTAATAATTCCCCTTCCGAAGCCATCCGCACGTACGTGGAATCCACAACGATCGCCGATGAGGTTCTCACCGCCGCCACTGAGGCAGCTGAAGAATTCGGGCTACTGACCCCTGATGCCATCACAGCCGAGCTCCTCACCTTCCTCGCTGCCCGCGCCGCTGGCCATGGCGAACTCGCCAACCACACCCCCACGGGGATCATCATGTCCCCCGCCTGCGGTGTCATCGGATTGAACCTGTTCCGCGGTCTCGGCGGCGGGCACATCACCTGCATCGAACCAGAGGTGCAACACCAGCAGATCGCCAAGGCTGCTTTTGAAGCCGCGGGTATCCGCTCCAACATGTTCCGCTTCCTGCCCAGCGCTCCGCTGGATGTGGTGGGACGCTTGGCACAGGACAGCTACGACCTCGCCGTCACGGACTGCCAACCAGAAGATCTCCTGCGCACCGTGGAGGCCACGTTGCCCGCTCTGCGCCCGGGCGGAGTTCTGATTCTGCTCGATTCCCTGCTGGATGGACTGGTGGGCGATAGCTCGCGCTCCGACCGCCAAATTAATGCGGCTCGCGAAGCCGATGAAGCACTGCGCGAAATGGACGGTGTCACCCTAGCCCGACTGCCACTTGGAGCTGGCACCACTCTGGTAACGAAGAACGCTCGTTAACCTCGCTTTTGTAGCTACCCCGATAGAGAGCAGCTCCCCCCCCAGTAAACACACGAAGCCCCCCCTGCTTCTCTTTCAGCATTCACTGGACGCAGGGGGCTAGTGGCGTCGAATCCACAGCGCGGTTACACCGTGGCATTCTTTCCGACGCAGACCACGCCACCCTTGGAAACGGTAAAGCGCTCCTCATCGAGCTGGCGATCAACACCGATGATTTGCCCCTCAGTAATCTTGGCATTCTTATCGATAATTGCGTGGCGAACCACAGCGCCCTTACCCACTCGAACGCCAGGCATGAGCACGCAACCTTCCACAGACGCGCCTTCTTCCACGATGACGTTCTCCGACAACACCGAATTGCGGACCGTGCCTGCAGAAATAATGCAGCCTGCAGAGACCATGGACGACTGAGCAATGCCGCCCTTGACGAACTTCGCCGGAGGCAGATTGCCCGTTTCCGCAGTATGAATTGGCCACTTCTGGTTATACAAGTTGAACACGGGATGCACGGAAATCAGATCCATGTGCGCCTCGTAGAAAGCATCGACGGTACCCACGTCACGCCAGTAACCCTTGTCACGTTCCGTCTCGCCCGGAACGTAGTTGGAAGAGAAGTCGTACACATACGCCGTGTTCTTCTCCACGAGCATTGGGATAATATCGCCACCCATGTCGTGATCGGAATTTTCGTTCTCAGAGTCCTCCTTCAGCGCATCAATGAGCGCCTGGGCGGTGAACACGTAGTTACCCATGGAGGCGAAAGCCACATCGGGATCATCCGGGACGCTCGGAGGATCCGCGGGCTTTTCCAAGAACTGCTCAATGCGGTTATCGTCCCCCGCCTGGATCACACCGAAGGCCATTGCCTCCTCGCGCGGCACGCGTAAGCCAGCGACAGTCACGTCAGCACCGGACGCGATATGCGCCTCCACCATCTGCTCTGGATCCATGCGGTAGACGTGATCTGCGCCGAACACAATGATGTAGTCCGGATTCTCGTCATACACCAGGTTGAGCGATTGGAGGATGGCGTCTGCCGAACCCGTGAACCAGCGCTTTCCAAGGCGCTGCTGCGCGGGAACCGGGGTGATGTACTGGCCAGCCAGGCCGGAAAGCTGCCATGACTGGGAGATATGGCGGTCCAGCGAATGGCTCTTGTACTGAGTCAGTACACAGATCTTGTAGTAACCCGCATTGACGAGATTCGATAACACGAAGTCTATGAGGCGGTAGTTACCACCAAAGGGAACGGCTGGCTTTGCGCGGTCTGCCGTGAACGGATACAGACGCTTTCCTTCGCCACCAGCGAGAACAATGGACAGGACGTTAGGAGTGGTCTTCACACCATCTACGGTAGTGAGGTTTTGACAATTTCGCCGGACAAGATGCTTTCCTCCCCCGAAATATGTGTGGCTTCCCTGCCGAAACCCCAATAGATTCAACATTCGCCTTCGAAGATTTAACATTCCGAACACATGGCGGGGGTCTTTCACCCGGCCTCCATCCGGCCCGCGAACTATGGTGGAAGTATGCGTATCGCGATGCTGACCAAGGAATATCCGCCAGAAATCTACGGTGGTGCTGGAGTGCACGTCACTGAGCTCACCCGTTATATGCGAGAACTCGAGCAAGTCGACGTGCACTGCATGGGCAGTCCACGCGAAGAATCCGACGTCTACGTCTACGGCGTTGATCCTGAGCTGAAAGAGGCCAACGCCTCCGTGCAGACGCTATCCACGGGGCTGCGCATGGCCCACGGCCTCGGAGATGCGGACGTCGTCCACTCCCACACCTGGTACACCGGCCTCGGCGGCCACGTCGGCGGATTGTTGCGTGGCATCCCCCATGTGGCCACAGCCCACTCCCTGGAACCACACCGCCCGTGGAAGCGCGAGCAACTCGGCGGCGGCTACGAGGTTTCCTCCTGGTCGGAGAAAAACACCATGGAGTACGCGGACGCTGTCATCGCCGTGTCCGCAAAGATGAAAGACGCGATTCTCGATGCCTACCCGCGCATCGACCCCGATCGCATTCACGTGGTGCTCAACGGCATTGATTCCGACCTATGGCAGCCGCGCCCAGTATTCGCCGAGGCTAAGGAACTGGTTGGACGCTCTATTTTGGCGGAGCTAGGCGTGGACGAATCACGTCCGATCATCAGCTTCGTCGGCCGCATCACCAGGCAGAAGGGCGTTCCGCACCTACTCAAGGCCATCAAACACATGAACCCAGATATCCAAGTGGTTCTGTGCGCTGGGGCTCCGGATACCCCGGAAATCGAAGCTGAGGTCACGGGTCTCGTCCAGGGACTCCAATCCGAGCGCGATGGGGTCTTTTGGGTCAAGAACATGCTGGACAAGCGCTACTTGCAAGAAATCCTCACCGCATCCGATGCTTTCCTCTGCCCGTCCATCTACGAGCCACTGGGCATCGTGAATCTCGAGGCCATGGCATGCAATACAGCCGTCATCGCCTCCGACGTGGGCGGTATTCCAGAGGTGGTTGTTGACGGCACCACGGGAACCCTCGTCCACTACGACGAGCGCGACCCGGAATCCTTTGAAAAGGGCCTGGCTGAAGCGACGAATGAACTGCTGGCGGATGCGGCTAGGGTCAAGGCTTTTGGCGACGCTGGTCGCGATCGCGCGGTCACCACGTTCTCTTGGGCAACCATCGCCCAGCAAACCGTCGACGTCTACCGCTCCCTGATGTAGATTTCGCTGGTACAAAGGAGACATGTCAACGACTTCTCCTACCGAGAACCAGGCTCAGACCCACAGACAGCGCCCGGAGCTCCATGTCACCGCTGAACTCGGTGTCCTCGAAGCTCCTGCGGGCGCTGTGCTGGCGAATGGGAATATTCATGTCTTTCACCAGTTTCGCCCCCGCGCCAACGAGGGTTCACGCTGGGCACATCAGGTCGCATCCGAGGTTCCTTATGACTGGGATGTGTGCGATGACGTCCTCACACCCGAAGGCGACGAGGTGGATGTGCTCGCCGGTTCGTCTGTCCCGCTGGACGCCGATCCCTCGTGCGCGCCAGAAGACCGCGGCGCAGTGGAACTCTTCTTCGTCACCTCCACTGCCGATGGCGCCCCTCATGACAACGCTGAATTATTGGGCAACCGCATTCACCACGGCGAGCGCGGGCAGCGCCGCTTCACTGTCCAGCGCGCCCTCATCCCCGATCTCAGCGAGCTCGTGGATGTCTCTGACGATCCGACGCCCGCCGACCCACGAGTACGCCGCCTCGGTCCCATCGAGATCGACGACAGCAAGTACCCCCTCCCCGGTGATCTTGTGACCCCAAGCGTGATTTGGCACCGGGATAGTTGGCTCATGGTTGCCCTCTCCCTCGAGGGTGAGTCGGACGCGAAGATCGTCAAGCTTCGTTCACACGACCGCCAGCACTGGCGAGTAGAGGGCGCATTGGAGCTGTCCAGCAACGCCAATGTGCCGGCAGGCCGCCCCTTCGCCCCCCGCATCATCACCCTCACCGACGATGCCACCGGTGAGCAAAAGGATGTCCTCTTCATCACTTACGTGGCCGAGGGATCGGATTCAGATGAAGTTGTGGGCTACGTCGTCGGCAAGCTCGGCGGCGCCCACTTCGAAGTCACGACTCCGTGGACAACCTTCGATTTCGGCCACGACTTCACCCGCCCACGCGTTGTGCAAGCCGATAACCCCGTCATTTTCGGCTTGGTGGGTGCTCATCCTAGTTACGAAGGTCAGTGGGCCAACTGTCTGTCCTCCCCTCGTTTCCTCAGCCTGGTCGACGGACACTTGTATCAGGATGTCGTCGGCACACCACGCGCCGTGAAGGGCTACTCCGACAGAGCTCTCATCTGGACCGGCCAGCTCGACACGGAACAGGGAGAAGTCGCCGTAGATGTGCTGGATAAGGATGGGCAACGCATCGTCCGTGTGAGCCATAGCGCCACTTCCGTCACCGTTACCCGCGGGGAGGGTGACTCCGCTGTCGCTCAACTGGAGCCTACGGACGATTCTTCTACCCTCACGATCTTTGTGGATGGCCCTGTGTGCGAGGTCTTCGCCGATGGAGGAGCCACGTCTCTGACGAGCGCCATCCCTGCTCACCGTCGCGTCAGCAAGTTCGACGCCACGGTCTCCGGCGGCGCAGCCATCACCCACTCCATGGTGACGGTGGGTCAAGATCTCCTGCGCAGTCGCGCTGGCCTGGACTCTCCTGAGGCACAGGAGCGCTTCATGGCTGAGGCCCTCGTCGCAGACCGTGAGGTCGCCGAGGGCCTGGTAGATGAAGACTAGTTGACGCTGTCGCCTATGCCAGGTGCTTCAGGCGGGTGATCGCCGCGCGTGCGGTTACCTGCATGGAGTCCGGCAAGCCAGCGATGCGCTCCTGCAGCACATCGGGGTGAATGTGCCGGGCCGACGGGCTCATCCCGATCTGGGCAGCAATGGATGCCTGGTCTAGGTTCATCGTGAACTCCACAATTTCGGATTCACCTACCGGGTCAAGGTGGCCGGAGGCTTGGGCGATCATGCGATCGACCTTGCCCTTTTCCACGTCGATGATTCCCAGTGGTTCGCGGAGTTCAGCCAAGTGACCCGCATCGGCGGTGAGTACCACGACTTCACCCTCCGGCTTCAGTACACGCGCGAACTCGGCGGCGTTTCGAGGTGCAAAGACAACCATGATTGTGTCGATGCTGGCGTCGCGCAAAGGAAGACGAGACCACGCATCCGCAACAACAGCGCCGACCCGAGGGTGCGCAGACGCCAAGCGCTTTGCGGCAGCAGTGGACACATCCAATCCCACACCTCGGGAATTCTCGATCGTGTCCAAAGCGTGAGACAGGTAGTACCCCGTACCCGCGCCAACCTCAACAATGCCCGGTTGCGCATCAACTGCTACCCCGGCGTCGTCAAGAACTGCTTCCACGTGGTGGGTCACGCTCTCAACGAAAGGAGCGAAGTGCCCGCCAGAGAGGAAGGTTTCACGCGCGTCGATCATGGACGCATCATCGCCGGAATAGCGCAAACCAGCCCCACCGGCCAGCGTGACATAGCCCTGGCGAGCCACGTCGTAGCTGTGGCCCGAGGTGGAAACCAAGGTGCGCCACTGCGCATCACCTGCGGATAGCTCAGTTCCATCTACTGGATCCGCGAGCAAATCAATGACGTCAGACAGCACGTCTGGACGCTCCCTTCCATCGAGAAAACGTGAAAAACGAGCCTAAGCCAGGCTGTTTAGTGTGCCAACCACTGTACAAGAGTGCGTGCACCGAACCCGGTACCGACCGGGGTTACCTCGTCATAAACGGATTCGGCACGGCCCGGACCAGCGATATCCAGGTGGATCAGCGGCGTATCACGGGTGAAACGGCGCAGGAACATCGCAGCGGTGATCGCACCCGGACCCGGTGGACACTGACGAACATCGGCGATCTGGGAATCAACCTTGTCCTCCAAGTACTCGGGCTGTGGCAGCGGCCACCAACGCTCGCCAACGGAAGCTCCACGGCGGGCGACCTTCACTGCGCGGGAGAACGTCGGGGCGAAAACCGCACCCGTGCGCACGCCCAACGCCACCTTCGCTGCCCCCGTGAGGGTGGCAATGCTGATGACAGTCGAAGGCTTAAACTTCTTGCAGCCGTAGCTGATAGCATCCGCGAGCAGCATCCGCCCCTCAGCATCAGTGTTGGTCACTTCAGTAGTAATTCCGCCATAGTGCTCCACCACGTCACCCGGGCGGTAGGAGTTGCCGTCCACCATGTTCTCGGCGGTTGGGATGAGGGCGACGATCTTGCGGTTCACCTGGCGGCTCGCCAGTTCACGGAAGGCGGCGATGACGGAGGCGCCGCCAGTCATGTCCGTGCGCATAGTGTCCATTCCGGCTGCCGGCTTCACGCTGATGCCACCGGTATCGAAGGTCACGCCCTTGCCGACGAGCAGCACGGTGTTCCGGCGACGCTTCTTTCCGACTTCTTCGGGATCCCAGACCAGTTGGATCAGCATCGGCGGACGCGAGGAACCCTTACCCACGGCGAGTATTCCACCGAAGCCCTTGCGGTCCAGCCACTCGGCATCGCGCAACTTAACCTTCACCCCATCGATGTTCTTGACGAGGGACTTCGCCTGTTCAGCCAGCCATGCGGGCGACTTCACGTTCGCCGGGGCGTTAGCAAGGTCACGGCTGAGGCAGGTTGCGGAACCAAGTGCCGTACCCTCCTCCACGGCCTGAGCCATCGTTTCGCGATTCAGCTCGCTGGCCGCCACAATGTGCACGGTACGTACCTTGGCCGGACGCTTGGTGTTAGTGCTAACGAATGAGTGCCCGCCGACAGTCAGACCAATGGCCAGGTTCCGCAGATTATTCGCACTTGTCGTCTGCGGGAGCGAGATCTGAACGAGGTGCTTCTTGGCCTTAACTGGATGACCTTCAATCACTGTGTTGAGCCGGCGCACCAGTGCGGCGCCAGCTCCGCGCCACCCTTGGTCGAAGAACTCCGGACTGTCATTGAGGTCGATGAGCCTCTCAGATTCTTCGAGGACACCGAGTTCCCAGACACCATCGGCGTTGAGCTCCACCCCTTTCTTACCAGGCACGATCGCTACGTCGATGACTTCACTTCCCTCTACGCGGGAGGACGTGTCCCCGTAGGTTATGGACACTACGGGCTGGGGAATGCTGGGTATAGTGCTCACGGTGTATGCTCCTCGGTCGTGTCGTGTCGTGTTTCGTAGGCGCTGCTGCCACGCTGTCCGTTTTCGTATTCACGGAGCGTGGCGGTGATTCGCTGCAGGTAGCGATCGACTTCCTCGGTATTGTACCCGCGCAACGATTGGGTAAATTCCACTGTCCCCACGGTATCTGCAGTGATGGGATTTTCATTTAGCTGAGCTCGGTGTTGTTCCGCCCATGGGTTGGCGGTCGCTGGAGGGAGGTTCTCGCCGCGCCCAAACACTGCAGCCAGTAGGTAAGTCAGTAGTGCCCCGACGAGCAGCGCACCGACTAACGAAATAACCCAATACATAGTTGTCTAATCTACTCGCCTTGCATCCGTTGAATTTCTCGATCCAAGTGTGCCTGTTCAGCGAGCAGCTCTTCTCGCCGCTCCATGAGGTGATCGATCCGCTCGGCGTGAGCTTGCACGCAAAAGTCCACGGCCTCTTGTGGCGAATCGGTAAGGAAGATCAAGTCCGGATCAGTGGGGCCAATCATGCCTTCCTCCACAAGCCGCGTGTGGATCCAATCCACAAGCCCGCCCCAGAATTCTTTGCCGATGAGAATGATCGGAAAGCGCTGGATCTTCTCGGTCTGCACCATCACGAGTGCCTCGAAGAGCTCATCCAGTGTGCCGAAGCCACCTGGTAGGCAGATGAAGGCCTGCGAGTACTTGAGGAACATGGTCTTGCGCACGAAAAAGTAGCGGAAGTTGAGCCCCAGGTCTACCCAGTGGTTGAGTCCCTGCTCCATTGGCAGCTCAATGCCTAGCCCAATGGACATGCCACCGCTTTCGTGGGCACCGCGGTTCGGAGCTTCCATGAGCCCTGGTCCTCCACCGGTGATGGTCGCGTAGCCCGCCTCACTGATGGCCTGTCCGAGTTCCCTGCCGAGTGCGTAATAAGGATGATCTTCCTTCACGCGTGCGGAGCCGAAGACGGTGATCGCCTTCGGGATTTTCGCGAGCGCGCCGAAGCCATCGACGAATTCGGATTGAATACGCATGACCCGCCACGGGTCGGTGTGCAGCCAGTCTGTACTGGCCTGCTCCCCCAGCAGACGTTGATCAGTGGTGGATTTCTGCTTATCTTTCAGCGCCTGTCCGCGCAGCATGACGGGGCCGCGCAGCCCAAAGTCTCTCGGCGCATCTGCCGCTGTGTGGTTGTCCATGGTTACTGTTGTCCGTCCGTTGCTGTGGGGTTATGTGATTCGACGTTAGCGCGTGAGGTAGTCGAGGAGCTGATCACTCACTGTCCTGATCTGGTGGATCGGGCAGCGTTCGTTTTTGGTGTGGGCCAGCCCTGGGTCACCGGAACCGAAGTTCACAGCAGGGATATCCAGACGGCTGAAGCAGGCCACGTCCGTCCAACCGAACTTGGGCCCGACGTTGCCACCCGTGGCTTCCACGAGCGCTGCAGCTGCGGGGCGGTCGAGCCCCGGCAGCGCGCCCGCGGCAGTATCGTCGATCTTCACTGTGAAACCCTCGGCGGGATTGTCCGGGGTGCCCACGCCAAGCACATCAAAAGTGTGCTCCAGTGCTTCCTCCACGCTGCGGTTCGGAGCGAAGCGGAAGTTCACGAAGGCCCAAGCTTCATCGGGAATCGTGTTCGTTGCCACGCCAGATTGGGCGACGACAACATTAAGCCCCTCGCGATAGGTCAATCCATCGATATCTACCGTCAGTGGCGTGTAATCCGCGACCCGGACCATGACTCTGGATAATTTGTGCAGCGCGTTATTACCGAGCCACGCTCGAGCCGAGTGGGCACGTTGACCATGAGCGGTGACTTTAATACGCAGGGTGCCTTGGCAGCCGGCCTCGATCTGCGCATTCGAAGGCTCACCCAACAGGGCCAAGGAACCTTCGAGCAATTCTGGGTCGCTCTCCACGAGCTTGTGCAGACCATTGAAGCGGGTGGCAATTTCCTCGCATTCGTATAGCACCAAAGTAAGGTCCCGAGAAAGCTCCTCGGCATTGGCCAGTGTGGCAAATGCGTGAATGTAGCAGGCAGCGCCGGACTTCATGTCCACACTGCCCAGGCCGTACAGCATCTCTTCGCCCGTATTCTCATCCACTCCAATGCGGGAGGGGAGGTTGTCCGCCGGTGGCACCGTATCGATGTGACCAGCGAGGATCACACGATCGCCGAGGTTGCGATGAGTGCGGGCAACCAGAGTGTTGCCACGACGCGTTACCTCGACATTATCGATAGCGCGCAGGGCAGGCTCGAGAGCGTCGGCAATCGCGCGCTCTTCGTGGGATTCGCTGTAGATATCCACGAGAGCGGCCGTCAACTTCACAGGATCAGCCGTGAGATTGAGCTGACCGCTACCGACAAAGTGTCCGTACTTGGCGCGGTTTTCTGCGTTGCCCGGGACCTCGTCAGCAGGCGGATTTGTCGAGGCGGAATCCGTGTTCGGTTGGGTGTTGTGTCCAGTATTCGTAGTCATCTCGCTATTCATCGTATAGACAAGCAGGACTGCCTACACGGCGGCAGGAAACTTCAGCCCCGTACCCTTAACCCGCCCAGTTATCAAATTGGCTGGTTGTTATGCAAGAATCTGAATATGACAACTCCTACCGTAGACACAGATACGCAGCTAGGGCACGGTCTGAAGACCAGACACCTCACGATGATGGGACTGGGGTCCGCTATTGGCGCGGGTCTGTTCCTCGGTACGGGTGTGGGTATCCAGGCCGCTGGCCCTGCAGTCCTCCTCTCCTACGTCGTCGCCGGAATTCTCGTGATCTTCGTCATGCGAATGCTCGGCGAGATGGCCGCGGCGCGCCCTGCCTCTGGTTCCTTCGCTACGTACGGTCGCCAAGCTTTCGGCGACTGGGCCGGATTCTCCCTCGGCTGGCTGTACTGGTTCATGCTCATAATGGTGATGGGCACTGAAATCACCGGCGCCGGCGCGATCATGGGTGCCTGGTTCGGTGTTGAAGGATGGATCCCCGGTCTCATCGCCGTAGTCTTCTTCACCATCGTTAACCTGGCCTCAGTACGCGGCTTCGGCGAATTCGAATACTGGTTCGCTTTCATCAAGGTCGCAGTCATCGTGGTCTTTTTGGTGATCGGCTTTGCCCTCCTGTTCGGCATCTTCCCGAACTACGATTCCCCTGGTCTGTCCCACTTCGCAGACTTCATGCCGAACGGTGTCTCCGGTTTGGCCGTGGGCCTGCTCGCCGTCGCCTTCGCCTTCGGAGGCATTGAGATCATCACCATCGCCGCTGCGGAATCCGAAAAGCCATCGGAATCCATCGCCGCCGCCGTTAAGGCTGTGATCTGGCGCATCTCCGTGTTCTACCTTGGCTCCGTGTTCCTGATTTCGGCGCTGCTTCCGTACGAAACCCTGGGTGGTGCTGATGTCGCAGCAGAATCTCCTTTCACCCGCATCTTGGAATTGGCGGATATTCCGGGCGTGGTGACCTTCATGGAGGTCATCATCGTCGTCGCACTGCTGTCGGCATTCAACGCGCAGATCTACGCCACCTCGCGATTGGTTTTCAGCTTCTCCGAGCAGGGCTACGCGCCAAAGCTGTTCAACAAGGTGAACGAGCACAAAGTTCCCACCATCGCCGTTATTTCTTCCCTTGTCTTCGCCTTCGTTTCCGTCGCTCTGCAGGTCTGGGGTCCGGCAAACCTCATCAACATTCTGTTCAACGCAGTGGGGGGCGCTTTGCTGGTGATCTGGGCGATGATCACTCTCTCCGCCATTCGCCTGCGCCCTCACTTCGAACGCGAGGGTCTACTGAAGGTACGGATGTGGGCTTACCCATTCCTGCCATGGTTTACCTTCATCATGGTTGTGGGACTCGGCGTGCTGATGCTGTGGGATGAAAGCGCCCGTATGCAGGTAGTGACCGTGGCCGTGGTCTTCGGCGCGCTGTCCATTACCGGCTTCTTCGTCGGCAAGGCACGCAAGGAACCTGTAAAGGACGACACCCTGACGCGCTAGCAGCAACTAGCGACAGCACCTTCCTCCCCGAGATCTCCACTCGGGGAGTTTTCTTTCGCCCACGCGTGACAGCGTGGAGGTTCAACGAGGTCATTGCCCCAAACACCTGGCGCCTTCGGTAGAATTCGGCACTATGACTGCAGCTATTGGTAATGGATTTGCAACCCTCACCGCAGACGGCACTGTGCTGGACGTGTGGTTCAACGATTTCGACCTGGCGGAGTCCGCTCCAGCCGAAGCTGGCACCACCCAGTTGGAGGCCTCCGAACTTGGTCAGGAGGCCCTTGACCTCGTCGGCGAGGATGATCTGCGTGGCACCCAGCGTGTGGCAGTGAAAACGGTCATCGCCGACCTCAGCCATGCACCCGCTGACGCCTACGACGCTTATCTGCGCCTCCACCTGATCTCTGGCCGCAAGCTCCAGCCGCACGGCTGCAACTTGGACGGAGTCTTCGGCCTGCTGAGCAACGTCGTATGGACAAACCACGGCCCGTGCGCTGTGGAAGGCTTCGAGCTCACACGAGCCCGCCTGCAGGCACAGCGCGGTCCGGTCACGGTGTACTCCATCGACAAGTTCCCGCGCATGGTCGATTACGTCATCCCCACTGGCGTCCGCATCGGCGATGCCGACCGCGTGCGCCTTGGTGCTCACCTAGCGGAAGGTACCACGGTCATGCACGAGGGCTTCGTGAACTTCAACGCGGGCACCCTCGGCTCCTCGATGGTCGAGGGTCGCATTTCCGGTGGCGTGGTTGTCGGCGATGGCTCCGATGTCGGCGGCGGCGCATCGATCATGGGCACACTGTCCGGTGGCGGCAAGGCCGTGATCTCCATCGGCGAGAAGTGCCTGCTGGGCGCGAACTCCGGTGTGGGCATCTCCCTAGGCGATAACGTCACGGTAGAAGCTGGCCTGTACGTCACCTTTGGCACGAAGGTCACCGTGCGTGGCATCATCGCCGAGGAGGCGGATGTGGAGGATGGCGACGTGGTGAAGGCCGCCGAGCTATCCGGAAAGTCCAATATCCTCTTCCGCCGCAACTCCGTCTCCGGCGCTGTCGAGGCCGTGCCGAATCTGACCGCCGTGGAGCTCAACGAGGCTCTGCACAAGAACTAGAGCGGCAGAAGGAACTAGCGCGTCGGTTCCATCCCCAGCGAGGGAGCGCGAAACACCCGGCGCTTTCCTTCCAACACGTCAAGCTCCAGCTGCACCGCACGCAGCTGGAGCTTTTCCGTATCCGGATCCCAGAGGTTGTGCGGTCGATAGTGCGGATAGGTGTCATCACCGGCAATCGGCAGACCGAGGTGATTCATCAGCACTCGCAGCTGATGGGTATGGCCGGTCGTTGGCTCCAGGCGAAAGCTCCGCTCCCCTATCCGAGTTACCCACGTGACCGTCGGCTTCCCAGGCTCAGTAGTTCCCGTCACGTGGACTTGCGGGTCGTGCCTGATCTTGCGCATACGGAGATCAATCCTCGTCCGTTTGCCGGAAGCCACGGTCGCACCCAGCTCTGCGGCAACCGAAGTTCGGAGGACAGTGTCAACATCGCGGACAGCCGTGACAGCCTCATAGGTTTTGCGCACCGTGTGGCCTTGAAACTGGGTTTGGAAGAATCCGCGGGCCTGTGGGCGTCGAACGAAGAGGAGCAGCCCACCCGTGAGTCGGTCGAGACGATGCGCTGCGGTGAGCTCCGGTTCATGCCGACGCACTCGCAGCATGGTCTGGGCAGTTGCACGCAAGAGCGCACCATTCGGGGTCGAGGGAAGCCCGTGAGGCTTATCCACCACCAGTAGATCTGGGGTACTCACAAGAATGGGGATAGGCATTCCCAGTAGGTGAGGTGGTTCCGGGCCAGTCTCGGGGTGAAACCAGGCGGGTACCGGACGTTCCAAAATGCTTCCGGGTACTAGTGGCTCCCCCGGAGCAAAAGGCGAATCTCCCGCAGCTGCGGCAACATAGTTTCTCCCGTCTGATGGCACTTCCCCACGCAGCACCACTCGCTGCGCAGAAATGCCGTCAATTGGCTGCGGAGACCACCGGGTCAGGGACATGAGCCTCGGTGCCGGAAATTACTCCGGCAGACCCGCAGCCAGTCGCTGTACGGCTGCCTCGATCTTCTCGTCGGTTGCGGTCAGACCAACGCGCACGTGCTTACTGCCCTTCGGGCCGTAGAAGTCACCGGGTGCGCACAGTATGCCCAACTGGGCCAGACGGGCCACAGTTTCCCGTCCATCACGGCCCTCGGTGGCCCACAAGTACAGGCCAGCCTCGGAGTGCTCAATGGTAAATCCTGCGTTCTCCAAAGCGGCGCGCAGCTGTTCACGACGTGTGCGGTACAGCTCCTTCTGCACGTGCTCGTGGCCGTCTTCCTCCAGAGCCGTAACCATCGCGGCTTGGATCGGCCCCGGGTTCATCAGGCCTGCATGACGACGGATTTCCAAAAGCTCCTGAATGAGCTCACCATCGCCAGCCAACCAACCGGCACGGTAGGAAGCCATGTTGGAAGTCTTAGAAAGCGAGTGCACGGCGATGAGATTCGTGAAGTCGCCCTCACACACCGCAGGATCCAGGATGGACACGGGACGCTGGCCTTCCCAGCCAAGGCCCAGGTAGCACTCATCGGAAACGATGATGGTGCCACGCTGCCGGGCGAAATCCACGAACTTTCGTAAGTGCTCGACCCCGAGGACCTGGCCATGGGGATTTGCCGGGGAGTTGAGATAAATCAGTGCTGGAGTCTGCGGTCCGACGGACAGGAGGGAATCCCTGCGCACGACGGATGCGCCGGCGAGCTTCGCAGACACCTCGTAGGTAGGGTAAGCCAGCTCTGGGATCATCACCGTGTGATCGCTGCTCAGTCCCAGTAACGTTGGCAACCATGCGATCGCTTCTTTTGTACCGATCACCGGCAGCACGTCACGCTCGGCGTCCAGTCCCTCCACGCCGAAGCGACGAGCCATCGCCCCCACAATGGACTCACGCAGACGCGGAGTGCCCTTCGTCTGTGGGTAACCGGGCACAGCGGCCGATTCCGCAAGCGCCAATTGGATCGTGGGCGCCACTGGATCCACCGGGGTGCCGACGGACAAATCGACAATGCCGTCCGGGTGGCTTTTTGCCGTGGCAGTGGCCTCGGCGAGGGAATCCCACGGAAAATCAGGGAGGCGATCACCGACAGGTACGCGCTGCACAGACATTGCTTCTACTCAGCTTGTGGAGGCAGCTGTGCGACGAGTTCAACGTCGAAATCCTGTGGGCCGAGCTTGGCCGCACCGCCCGGGGAACCCAAGTCGTCGAAGAAGGCCGCGTTGGCATCGTTGAACTCTTCCCATTCCTCAGGCACATCGTCCTCGTAGAAGATAGCCTCGACGGGGCACACGGGCTCGCAGGCACCGCAGTCCACGCACTCATCGGGGTGGATGTAGAGGGAGCGCTTACCTTCGTAGATGCAATCGACAGGGCATTCTTCCACGCAGGCGCGGTCCATGACGTCAACACATGGCTGCGCAATGGTGTAGGTCATTGTCGTTTACCGACCCTTTCTCAAGTAAAAATCTTCAGTATCGGATCAATGTCGATCCGCCCAGCGACCAGACTGAACAGATCTGTCTGCTAGAGACTATCACTAATTTTAGGATCAAATCCCTATTCTTCCACCGTCGGGGGGTCGAACGAAAATGAAGGTAACAAAGGCCACATTCCGCCCAACATTCCCGAAATCATCAGCAGCACCGACCACAGACTGGAAGGAACTAGAGTGTCCCCGCCCAACGGCATGAAAGCCCACGCGGACAACCCAACGTAGCCAATAATCCATGCCAGCAGTGGAATCCCGGAGATCAGCCGGTTGGGAGTCCAGAGCAGAGCCGTCTTACTGATGACGAAATTCAGCCCGAAGGCGAAAACCACCACCCATGGCACAGGGATACTGCTATCCCCCACTGGCAGTCGAACTCCCACGTACAACACACTGATAAAGAGTCCAAAAAGGCTGCCGATAGTCAACCAAACAATGCCGGCGATCCTCTCACCCCGCGAGGTATCCGTGCGAACCTGGGACTTCTCTGGGTGTCCCCAGTTTGGCTCGTTAGCCAAGATTTCTTCGGGCTCGCGTTGCCTATTCTTCGCCATCTTCTTGGCCATCGCGGCCAGTTCCCTCCTCCACAAGGCGCCGAGCGTAGTCCGCATCGCCTACGCCAGCCGAGCTCGATCGATCAGCCGTGTAGCCCACTGTGTAGCTCTCCGTCTCAACGAGCGGCTGTGCGATCATGTTGGACAAGCACCATAGCATCGGCGCCTCTTCGGGCACGATAGCTGCCTGAGGATTAACGTCACTCACAGACCCATCTGCCACCCAGACCTGTGTGGCGTGGGCTCTCATCGCCAATCTCTTGGCCTCAACGTCGGCAGCATCTCCGTGAACGCGGAGGTCTACTTCACTCGCGTCAACGCTGGCTATCTCTCCGTCGTGTGGGTAAGTCCAGCCTTCGGGAATGACAGCGCCGCGCAGGCCTTGTGCCACCGCTTGTTGCTCTGTGACGGCCCAAAGGATCTGTCGCACGCTGGGAACCTCACCACTTTCTACTGCAGCATGGGTGATGTGGTGGGCACGAATATGGTCGGGGTGGCCGTAACCACCATCCGGTCCGTAAGTCACAAGCACATCGGGTTTCAGCTCCTGCAGGCGAGCTACCAGCTGTTCAACCTGCTGCGTGAAGTGCGCCTCATGGCTTTCATTGGCAAAGGCCATTGCCCGTTCGATGGAAGGAGTGCCGACCATACCGGAATCCCTCCAGAATCCCACACCGCCCAGAAGGTCTGGATCCTGTTCGAGCCCGAGCGCGCGGAGCGCCCGCTGCAGCTCCGCGATGCGATAGCCACCGAGCATCCCGTTGCCATCCATCTGCAAGCTGGCATACTTCGGGCCAATCACTTCACCCTCTTCACCCAGCGTGCAGGTGATGACGTGGACGTGTGCCCCGCGACGTTTCGCCTGGGCAAGCAGTAACCCGGTCCAGATACTTTCGTCATCGGGATGCGCGTGAACTGCGACGATGGTTGTACCAGCGAGGTCTTTGGTCACCGTTCCTCCTCCGTCGACTCAACGGGGCTGCTACTGTCCTTCTTTTTCCATCTGGGGGCAGTGATCATGACCCCGCTGAGCGGATCGGTAGCCCATTGCATGATGTCCGGCTCAGGCCCCTCGATGTTGGGGCCAACGGCCACGATCTGTTGATCACGCAGAATGGGCAGCATCACGTCAGCTTCCGCGACCGCACCTTCGATAGCCCGCCTTGCTTCGGCGAAACTCTTCTTGCCGTTCGCCATCGCTTTGAGATTTTCTGCCATAGCGGCGTTGCACAGGCCGGTGAGGTTGCCGTCCGTATTCTTGTCGCTCTCTTGTTCCGCGACGCCACCAGGTTCGCCTTCGTGCTCTTGCCTCTGAGATGAGGGATCAAATTCACAATGGAACTGGTTGAGGTAATCCCCGATGGTTCGTGGAGTCTTGTGCCGGGAGATCAGCACATCCACTTCCCCAGCCGGAATATCATTGGCAAACAGATCGGCTGCAGGTCGGGTGACGCCCTGGACAGGCAATCCGACAGCGGTGAGCTGGTCAACAACGATGCGGCTGGCGCTCACAGCATCGGCATCCTCGGTTGGTGCCGCGATGGTGATCTTGTTGTCATTATCAGCACCCATAACCGATTTCTCAGCGCTGACCATCGCGGCGAGAGGTGGCTCCTCGGGACTTGTAGCCGATGGCCTGCCCGAGACGACCTTGGCAATGATGTCCGTATCCAAAGCTCCCATGATGCTACTTCGCAGTCGTGGGTTGCTCGTCTTTTCGCTTCGCGTATTCAGCACGACAGAGAGATCGACTTGGCGCTCCACCATCCTGCTTGAGACCCGTGGGACCTCCTCAAAAGCCAGTTCGGAGACCGCATCCGGGCTAGTAATGGAGATATCCATCTGGCCTGTTCGCAGCATCTGGGCACCAGTAGTTCGGTTTGGCACCACGTCGAGGATCAACTTATCCACGCCTGCTGGGCGTTCACCCCAAAAGCGATCGTTTCGGCGCAATTCCACCCGCCCGCGGTCGGCGTCCACCACGGCTACACTGAAGGCCCCACCGGAGGCCACCAGCGAACCGTCCATCATGGAGGCAAAGGGGCGATCCTCAGCTTTATAAATGTGACTTGGCAACAAGTGGCGGAAGAGTTCCTTCCAACCGGCGAAAGGCTGGGCGAAAGTCACCTTGACGCCATTGCCAGACACAGGTTCAATGCTCTCGATCTGCTGGTAGGAGGCAAATTCATTAGTGCCTTTTTCCGATACGATCGTGTCCTTGAGGTACTGAAAATCTGAGACGGACACTGGTGTGCCATCGGACCACTGCGCGGCGGAGTTGATCTTGTAGGTGACAGTTCGCGGCGCGTCCTCCTCATCGGGTACTACCTCGGTGAGCAACGTGGAATTAGGAACCCACTTATCCCCCTGTTGAACAAAAGCGCTCGGGAGGGTGAGATCCGCAATCGCGGTGTTCACTGGGTTGACGTTGCCAATGAGGTGTGGGTTGAGGTTGCCGGTGAAGGAATCAACACCGACGGTCAACTGCAGCATCTCCTCCGTCGGCGGTGCTGTCGGTTGTGTGGACTGTGCTGTCGTCTGCGGCTCCTCCTCCACTGTGGGAGCAGAACCTGGATTTGCTTGGCAACCAGCCAGCCCAAAGGCCACCAGTGACGTCGTCATTACACGGCTGGCGACGCGCACCCAGGGACGCGGGGACAGAGAACGACGGCGCACAGGTGACCTCCTGAAAGTGACTCAGACTAGGACTGAGCAGCCTGATTGCGCTGCTTCTCACGAGAACGAGCGCGGGCGCGATCGGTAGCGTTGAGGATGACCTTGCGGACGCGAACCACGTCCGGGGTGACCTCAACACATTCATCCTGGCCACAGAATTCCATAGCCTCATCCAGAGTGAGCACGTGAGCCTTAGCGAGGGTCACGGTCGCATCAGCGGTGGCGGAGCGCATATTCGTGAGCTTCTTCTCCTTCGTGATGTTGATGTCCATATCCTCATCACGATTGTTCGCGCCCACGACCATTCCTTCGTAGGCCTCCATGCCCGGCTCGACGAAGAAGTTACCGCGGTCAGCCAGCTGGATCAGTGCGTAGGCGGTGATCTGACCAGTGCGGTCGGCGACGAGGGAACCAGTTGCACGGTCCTTGATCTCGCCGGCCCAAGGCTGGTAGCCAGCAGAGTAAGAGTTCGCGATGCCTGTACCGCGCGTCTCCGTCATGAAGACAGTGCGGAAACCGATGAGACCACGAGCTGGCACGACAAAGTTCATGCGGATCCAGCCGGAGCCGGTGTTATCCATGCCCTCCATGCGCCCCTTGCGGGCAGCCATGAGCTGGGTGATCGCACCCAGGTGCTCCTCGGGAGTGTCGATGATGAGATGCTCGAAAGGCTCGTGCACGGTGCCGTCGATGGTGCGGGTCACCACCTGTGGCTTGCCCACGGTCAGCTCAAAACCCTCACGGCGCATGGTTTCTACCAGCACAGACAGTGCCATCTCACCGCGGCCCTGCACCTCCCATGCGTCCGGGCGCTCCGTCGGCAGCACGCGAATCGAGACGTTACCGATGAGCTCCTGGTCGAGGCGTGCCTTCACCATGCGGGCGGTGAGCTTGTCGCCGCCGCCCTTGCCCGCCATTGGAGAGGTGTTCACACCGATGGTCATGGAAATCGCAGGTTCATCGACAGTAATGCGTGGCAATGCCTGTGGGTTTTCCGGATCGGCGAGAGTATCACCGATCATCACATTGTCGATGCCGGAAATCGCGGCGATATCGCCAGCGATGATCTCATCGGCCGGCACACGAGTCACGCCCACGGTACGCAGCAGTTCGGCGATCTTCGCCGTCTTGACGTGCTGGTTGCCTTCCTCGTCATAGTGGATCCATGCCACCTGCTGGCCCTTGCGCAGCTTGCCCGCATGGACACGGACCAGGCCGATACGACCGAGGAAGGATGAGGAGTCCAGGTTGGTGACGTGCGCCTGCAGTGGGGCATCCAGCTCTGCAGATGGCTCGGGAAGGGTGTCGTAAAGCACGTCGAACAGTGGCTGGAGGTCAGGGGAGTCAGGCACGTTGCCGTTGCCTGGGTTCTCCGTGGAAGCCTTGCCCTCTCGGCCGGAGGAGTAGAGAACCGGCAGGTCCAGCAGTTTCTCCGCGGCCAGAGCCGCTTCCTCGTCTTCCAGGGTGGAAGCCAGCTCGAGCAGTAGATCTTGCGCTTCCTCGACAACTTCGTCGATGCGCGCATCTGGGCGGTCGGTCTTGTTCACACAGATGATGACTGGGAGCTTGGAAGCCAGAGCCTTACCGAGGACGAAACGGGTCTGTGGGAGCGGCCCCTCGGAAGCATCCACGAGCAGCACAACGCCGTCCACCATGGACAGCGCGCGCTCAACTTCGCCACCGAAGTCAGCGTGGCCCGGAGTGTCGATGACGTTAATAATGAGGTCCTGGCCATCCTTACCGGCACCCTTGCGGCGAATGGCAGTGTTCTTCGCCAGGATGGTGATGCCCTTTTCCTTTTCAAGGTCACCGGAGTCCATCACACGTTCCTGCACTTCACCGTGGGAGTCGAAAGCGCCGGACTGCAGCAGCATGGCATCAACGAGGGTGGTCTTGCCGTGGTCAACGTGTGCGACGATCGCTACATTGCGAAATTCAGTCAGGGACACAGATCAAAGTCTTCCTGTCGAGGGAGGGGATAACGTGTCAAGGCTACTCCCTTAGGGGCGCAAACGTCGCATTCACGGGCAAAACCCCTGTACATCTTCCCCGTCGCTCGCAGCATGCACCCTTGTCAGCGGGGCCGATGCTGAAGGCATGCCAAGCATTTTTCCATTTTTGACTACAAGTAGTTTCGGTGATGATAACGTAAGCACACAGGAATAAAATTCTGTGACTGAAGTGACATTTGTTACAGATGTGACTATTGTTAATGGACGATGAGTAGTCCTGCTACACGCCGCTCTATTGAAAAACCCGTAGAGCAGGGCTTATCGACACCGCATTAAGAGGACATGAAAGGTTGACCGTGGCTATTTCCCGTCGCGCATCTCGAGCCATTGCCGCGCTCTCTACTGCTATTGCACTCTCTGTACCGGCAACGATCGCCCCTGCTTCTGCAGCTCCAATGGGCTCCGTGGATCACCTGGGCCGCCCAGCACCTCACGTGCTGGCTCAGATCGAAAACGTCGCCGATAACCCTGCTACCCCTGAGCAGCTCAAGCCTGTACTGAAGAAGCTCGTCGGCTTCTTCCGCGGCGACGGCGAGCCAGGCGTGGAGGTTCCAGAGAACGCCCCTAACTTCGTTCAGTTCGGCTGGCCAACCATCGCCGGTTCCTGCATCGATGGCAAGAACAACGCCGTCGGCACCGCGATGGGCGTGCCAGGACCTGCTTCCCTCCCACTGCCAGGCGTTGGCAAGGGCGAAATTAACTTCGTCTTCACCGCTCTGGGCACCGGCACCGTGGCTAAGCGCCAGACCACCCAGATGAACGTCCACTGGATCAACATCAACAATGGCCGCTTCGGTTCCACCAAGCTGGGCTACAACGGCATCAACCCAGAGGGACCGGCCACCGTCAACGGTGCTGCCAAGACCGGCTCCGGCACGGTTATCGCTCTGCTGGAGGGTGGCGTCACCACCAACAACGACAACGGCCCATCGAACTGCAACTTCCTGCCAACCGCGTCCATCATCAACGTACGCTAGGCGGTAGCACGTCCCCGGTCGTCTAGTTACACGACGCCAAGAGGACCGTAGAAAAGCGCGGGCTTGCACCCGCGCTTTTGTCATATTTTCTTAACCTCAAGCTCCGCTTGCCGCCGATTTTCGGAAACATTTCCCGCCTAGGCTGGTTGTTATGGTCGATCTCCACCCCATCAAGCAAGAAACATTTGATCTTGAAGCAAAGATCAATATCGATCCCAAGGGCTTTGCGCGCCCCGTCGATCGCTTTTCCATCACCAATGGTGCGCTCTACATGGCTCGCCCGGCCGACCACGAACGCTTCCATTACATGGAATCCTGGCTGATCCCCACGCTGGATATCCGCGTCACCTGGTTCCACTTCCGCGAAGGGATCGCCCCCACCCAAGAGTTGTATGTGGACGTGGCCATTATCGATAACTCCGACGAGCACAAATGGTCCACGAGAGACCTCTACGTGGACGTCACCACCCACCGCGGTGGCCGGATTCAGGTGCACGACCTCGATGAACTCGGGGCAGCACTGGAGGCTGGCTACATTGGCGTCGAGGAAACGAACAGGGCCATGAAAGCTTCTCAGCGTATCCTCGACGGCATCACCCTGCACGGAAGCTTGCAGGGATGGCTGTCCCAGGAGGGCTACAGCCTGGCGTGGCAATCGCCCATGTAGACACCTCCCCCCAAGTCATCGGGGAAACTGCCTACTCTCGCCGTGAACTAGCCGAGGATTTGGCGCCCCATGACCATGCGACAGATTTGGTTGGTGCCCTCGTAGATCTGGGTGATCTTGGCATCACGCATCATGCGCTCCAGCGGGAAGTCGCGGGTGAAGCCGTAGCCACCGAGCAGCTGCACTGCGTCGACGGTGACCTGCATCGCCACGTCAGAGGCAAACGCCTTGGAACCGGCTGCCATCAGACCCAGCTTCTCACCGTTTTCAGCCACGCCGCGCTCGGCGTTGGAAGCTGCAGCGTAGATCATTAGCCGCGCGGCGTCGATCTTCATCTTCATGTCCGCCAGCATGAACTGGGTGTTCTGGAAATCCGCAATTGCCTTGCCGAACTGCTTGCGCTCCTTGACGTACTCCACCGCGGCATCGAAGGCTCCCTGCGCAATGCCCAAGGCCTGCGCACCAATGGTTGGGCGGGTGTGATCGAGGGTCTGCAGAGCGGTCTTGAAACCGGTCCCCTCCTCGCCGATCATGCGCGAAGCTGGCACGCGGCAGTCCTCGAAGTACAGCTCAGCTGTTGGGGAACCCTTGATGCCGAGCTTGTGCTCCAAACCGCCGACGCGGAAGCCCGGGTCATCCTTGTGCACCATGAATGCGGAAATACCGCGGGCGCCTGCCTCTGGGTCGGTCACGGCCATCACGGTGTACCACGTGGACTTGCCGCCGTTGGTGATGAAGCACTTGGAGCCGTTGATCACGTACTCATCGCCATCCTTAACCGCGCGGGTCTTCATGGCGGCCGCATCGGAGCCAGCCTCGCGCTCGGTGAGTGCATAGGAAGCCATCGCGCCGTTGGCGATATCGCCCAGCACTTCCCGCTTGAGCTCATCGGAACCGTTGAGGATCAGGCCCATCGTGCCGAGCTTATTGACGGCTGGGATGAGGGACGAAGAACCACATACGCGGGCAACTTCCTCAATGACGATCACCGCTGCGAGGGAGTCACCACCCTGGCCACCGAACTCTTCCGGAACGTGAATCGCGTTGAAACCAGAAGCATTGAGGGCCTGCAAGGCCTCCTCTGGGAAACGCTCGTTTTCATCAACATCAGCAGCGTGTGGAGCAATTTCCTGCTCTGCGAGACCGCGAATGGCCTCGCGCAGCTCGAGGTACTCCTCTGGGAGGCGGAAGGGCTCAAAGTCTGGGTTGAATCCCATGGTGCTGTACAACCTTTCGTGTCATTCATTCCTTGCGAGGCGAACTGGGTATCCGTGCGTGAGCACACCCGCCGTGAATCTTGCACTCGACCCATGACGAGCACGCCACATCCCACGCGGAATGGATATGAAATGTGAACTGCCCCTCAGTTTAGCGGGTTCCGCGTTCCACGGACCTTTTCTCCCCTTACTCCCCCCTCCTCATTTCCCTGTAAAGTTCATGCACTCGACTGGGTAGCGCGCCTAAGAAGGTCACCTTTTGGTAACTAGGAGGGCGCAGTTCGCCATCAATTTGAGTAAAAGCTTGAATCTCATTTCTTCACATCCGCCCCACGCATTACCGTGGAGGCATGACTCTGTGGAATTCGTTTCAGCGCCCTATGGCCTCACGCACCGTTACCTCGGCCACTGCCCTCTTCGCCACCGCGGTTGCTCTCGCTGCCTGTTCGCCTGCGTCGGACGACGCCACCGGCGATTCGCCTCAAGCTGATACCTCCATGGCTGGAGATGCCACCGCCCAGGGGGCAGTGGGCGGCGCAGAGCAGCTATCCGCAGAGTCGTCCCCTAGCGAGAGATCCGCGGAGCCTCTGTGCCATTCCGCCAACCTGGAGTTTTCCACCTCAGACTTGCAGGGCGGAGCGGGTTCGATGTTCTTTAATATCGTCCTGACAAACAAGGGCCAAGAGGTCTGTACGCTCAACGGATTCCCTGGTGTCTCACTCGTGACAGATAACAACGGCACACAATTGGGTAAATCGGCCAGGCGCGAGGAAAACGTGGACTACGAGCCCGTGCACCTGCATCCCGGCGCGGCAGCGATCTCCCCGATCCGTGTGAGCTCCGTGGACAAGCTCGACCCTGAAAAGTGCAAACCGGCTGCAGCCGATGGTCTTCGTGTCTATCCTCCAGAGGAGACCAAGGCAGGCTACATCCCGATGGAAGGTTTGAAGGGCTGTGGCGGAGATGAGCCTGTCTTAAGCGTCCAGCCGGTGATGTTGGCCGAGTAAGTATCTCCATTCTTAGGCACCGCCACCAGCGCACTGCTGAACTCTCATCCGCTTTCCGCTGAACTCACAGCCCTGCTTCGCACGGAGTGTCTGTGACTTCTTTTCCCCACCTCGCTCGGTTCTCACGAACTGCCCTGGTAATGGTGTTCGTCACACTAGTCGCGCTTGTCATTCGCGGTTGGCAACTCTCACAGCGCACCTTTTATTGGGATGACCTCGTCATCCCCGCGCGTTTCCGCGTTGGCTCCTTCTTCGACTTCTTCTCCCCTTACGACGGGCACATCATGCCCGGCTCGATCGCCATTCAGGTCGTGGCGGATCAGCTGGCTCCTTTAGAGTTCTTCGTTCCTGCGACCATTGTGTTGCTTCTGTGCACCCTGACCTACTGTCTCTACGGGTGCGCTCTCACCCGTCTACTGCCGGCACACCCGCAGGTACGTCTTCTGGCTTTTAGCGCGCTGGTCTTCTCCCCTTTCCTCATGGTGGCGGCTGGTTGGTGGTCCGCAGCACTCAACGCTTTGGGGTGGCAAGTGGGTTTCGCTGCCATGCTGCTCTGCCTGTCCTTCGTGCCTGCTGCCCCCAAGGGTGCTTCTCACACGGCGCCCACCGCAAGCTCTTCCCAGAAGGATTGCGCCAACCAGGAGCGGCCGCACTCTCGTGAGCTTGCATGGGGTATCCTCGCGGCTTTCATTACGTTCGGAGCACTGCTCATGACGGAGAAAGCAATCTCCATTGTTCCGGCAGCTATCGTGGGAGCGTGGCTCGCCCGGCGCCTATCCTGGAGGTTTTTCTGCGCTCCCACATTGGTCACACTGGCATGGGCATTGTTCATCGAACGATGCACGAACATCACCAGCACCTCCGAAGCCTCTACCGTGATGGAATCGATTCCGAAGGCGGTCTCTCATGCTGTCCTCCCGGCGATCCTGGGTGGGCCGTGGCAGTGGGATCGTTGGATCCCTTCGCAAGCCTTTGCCGCCCCGGCACCATGGCTGTGGATTCCCTCGTTCATGATCGTTCTTCTCGCCATCGGACTGTGGGTGTGGCGCAGTCCTGCCCGCTTCATCTCACTCATTCCGATCGTGGGCTACTTCTTGGTGATCATGCTGGTCCTCACGAACACTCGCACGGGCGCCGGCACCACGGATCTTCTGGCCCGAAACCTTCACTATTACGTTGACTGGTGGGCTCTCGCCGTGATCGTGGTGGCACTAGCGACGGCACGCTTCCCGGCCGTGCGCCACTCACCCTTGCCACGTGTTGCGCCCATCGTCGTCCTTATCCTCGCACTCTCTTCCGCAGTGACGACTATCAGCTGGGTTTCTGCGTGGCGAGACGACCCCACCGCACGCTACCTCGCCACCCTCAAGGAATCAGTTGCCCAGGATCCTTCACCGCTACTGTCCCAGCCCGTTCCACTGGAAATCCTTACTCCGCTGCTGAGCCCATACAACACAGTAGAAGGGATCCTCGGTCGACCGGCGGCGACCTGGGTCACCGAGCCAAAAGTTGTGGACAATAACGGTGCCATCGTGCCTGCGGCCGTCTTGCACTCTGCCATGACCGAACAGGGCGACGCTCCGCAATGCGGCACGCGTATCGCTAGCGGCAAGCGCGCAATCCTGCACATCGATAATCCCTTGCCTTTTGGGGAATGGACTTGGGAAATGAACGCGGTGGCGTCGAACAAAGGCATGACCGTCACACTCACCACACCGAATGGCTTGGAAACAGAGCAACAAAGTCGGCAGCGCGCCAGCACCGTCCCCGTGCCCACCGAGCTAGCCACCCATTTCGTTCGAGTCGATGGTGGTGGAGGATTCCTCCAAGTGGAAGTCACAGGAGGACACGTAGGAGATAGCGTGTGCATCGGCGCCGGCGGCATTGGGCCGCTCCTAGCGAACGAGAACTAAGAGGTGTACCAAGGGGGACACGGAACAAAAAAACTCGCACGCGAAGGAGAATGAGAAATGTCCAAGGTGATGATTTTTGGCGGCCATGGAAAGGTAGCTCTGCTCGCAACACCTCTGCTGCGAGAAGCCGGCCACGATGTCACGGGAGTCATCCGCAAGCAGGAGCAGGTCGCCGATGTGGAAGCGGCCGGAGCCACGGCCCGCGTGGCCGATCTGGAAACCCTTGATACCGAAGCTATCGCTGAGCTGATCGCCGAACAGGACGTCCTCGTGTGGTCTGCCGGCGCTGGCGGTGGAAGCCCAGAACGCACTCGGGCAGTTGATTACGACGCCGCTGTGCGCACCATGGATGCGGCAGTAAAGGCCGGGATTCGCCGTTACATTATGGTCAGCTATTTCGGTGCCGGGCAGAACCATGGTGTCCCAGAGGAGCACAGTTTCTACACCTACGCCCAGGCGAAGGCAGATGCCGATGATCATCTGCGCGGTAGCCAACTCGACTGGACCATCCTCGGCCCTTCAGAGCTCAGTTTGGAAGAGCCCACGCGAAAGATCGCGACAAAGCAGGCTGGTGCGGATGGCTCGGAGAAGACCTCCCGCGCGAACGTCGCCGCCATGGTCGCAGCAGTGGTAGATACGCCAAGCACCGCCGGTTCCTTCATTGAATTTACCGACGGTGCTACGGAAATTAAGGAGGCTTTGGCACCCCTGATTGGCAACTAACTGCTAAGGGCTGCCTGGCATCCGACTGCCAAGCGCGAGGAGCTCTCACACTCTGCGGGCTGGCAGCCGAGCCTTAAGCTAGGCGCGCCTGAATGTAGGATTGCGCGATAGCCGGTCCGCCGATCGCGTAGTAATCAGTGTGAATGATCGAGCCGTTGATGAACTCCGGCAGAGCGGTGAAGCGCTGGCGAACAGTCATCGCATTAACAGCATCCGCGATTTCGCCGACGTTGACGTTGCCAGCGAGAACAGCGACCTTCGCGACTGCTGTGGACAAGTGGGAGGCCGAATCAGGGGTATCGCAGACAACATCCCCCTTACGGCAAATCTCCAGCACGCGACCGGAGAGCTTGCCATAGCCACCCGGCAGCCCACCAAAGGCACCCTTGGTGTGGCGTGGAGCGTTACCAGCCTGGGCAACTCCTGCCACACCACGGTTAGGGTTGGCAATGAAGACCGCAGAGCTTAGACGATCGGCTGAGATCGGTCCCCGACCAGCAGAGATAGCTTGGGTGATGCGGGACGCGATGTCCGCACCCATGGAGTAGCCCACGAGGGAGAACTTCGCATTAGGGCAGTGTGCGGCATCCCGAGCAAGGATGTTCCATGCGCGGTTGTACCCGTTCTGGCGAGTCTGGTTGTAGCTGTGCAGCCCACCTGGAATGGAATTGTAGGAAGCGTAGCGATCGATCACCCGGCCAGGGTTGGCAGCGCGCAGATTCTTTCCCACATCTTTCACATTCGCGCCGTGTGGGTAGTTCTCTGGGAGGAAGCCGTAGGAGTTGGCGCCGCCCGGGATATTCACAACGATGTTCGGGGCACAGGCGCTGCTATTGGCAGCGAGAATGCCATTTCCACCCGTTCCGAGCGGGTTCATCCCCGCGGTGAATCCAGTGGGTAGATTGCCCAGAGGATTGGCCTGGGCTGGGGCTACGAGGGCGCCCATGGCTGTCGTCACAGTCAAAGCTACGGACGCAAATACTTTAGCGAATCGCCGCATGATATGTTCTCCCGGAAAACAAAGCTGAGTTCTATATCTCTACATATATATGACTTAATTAGCATAACCTTAGATTTTCATCGCGCAACGTGACACGAAATGCAGTACATTGAAATGACTTCATAAACGGGAGCAGGTGCCTCCTAGTGGCGTGCCACCGCCGCCCCCTATACCCGACATTCAGGAGCACGAATATGGCCGTTGGCCTTGCAGCATTACTCGACGACGTTGCACTCATCGCCCGCACCGCCGCGGCCAGCGTAGACGACATCGGCGCGGCCGTCGGCAAAACTTCGGCCAAGGCAGCGGGCGTAGTGATCGATGACGCTGCCGTAACACCAAAGTTCGTCGACGGTGTCACCCCCTCCCGCGAGCTCCCGATCATCTGGAAGATCACCAAGGGGTCTCTCCGCAACAAACTGCTGATCATCCTGCCCATTGCGCTGCTTCTCAGCGTCATTGCCCCCTGGCTGCTCACGCCACTACTGATGTGCGGTGGCACCTACCTCTGCTTCGAGGGTGCGCACAAAATCATCGGTAAGCTCCTGGGGCACGGCGAACACGACGCGCCGCAAAATGAAGAAGAGCGCAAGGATGAAGACTCCCTCGTCAAGGGTGCCATCACTACGGACTTCATCCTTTCGGCGGAAATTATGGTCATTTCCCTCAACGAGGTCGCCGACCAGCCGCTATGGATGCGCGCGATCATCCTCGCTATCGTTGGCCTGCTTGTCACCGTCGTCGTCTACGGTGCCGTGGCAGTGCTCGTGAAGATGGACGACGCCGGCCTCGCTCTCACCAAAAAGGATTCCGAGGGTGCGAAGAAACTCGGCACAGCACTGGTCAAGGGCATGCCTGTCATCCTGTCCATCATTGCTGTCATCGGCACAGCCGCCATGCTGTGGGTCGGCGGACACATCCTGCTCGTCGGGTTTGAAGAATTGTTCTGGGCATGGCCGTACGAGACTGTTCACCACATGGCTGAAGCCGCAGGCGACAACGCTGCAATCCAGTGGCTGGTCAACACCTTCTTCTCCATGATCTTCGGCTTCATCATCGGCGCGATCGTTGCCCTGATCGTCCACTTTCTGCCGACCGGTAAGAAGTCACACTGATGTGGTGATGAAGTTTCGCTAAAGTAAAACGGTCATCCCAATACTTTTCAGCATCCCAAAGCTCATCAGTTCGGAGGAATGCGGTTATGGTTCACGCAGCAAACGTCGCACTCGTTTACGAAGGTGGCGGAATGCGCAACGCCTACACCGCAGCTGTAGTCGACCGTTTGGTTTTCAACGACGTCAGCTTCGGCTGGGTGGGCGGAATCAGCGCCGGAGCTACGCATACTGCGAACTTTCTTTCAGGTGACCGCATTCGTGCCCGCAAGAGCTTTGTGGAATTCGGCGCCGACCCTCGGACAGGTGGCGTGAAAAGCTTGGTGCGCGGCACGGGCTATTTCAATGCCGAATACATCTACGAAACCGTCGGCGCCCCAGAGGCAGACCTCCCCTTCGACTGGGAAGCTTTCCATGCCAACCCCACGCCATTCCGCATTGGCTCCACCCGTGCCGACACCGGCGAAACTGTTTATTGGGGTCGCGAGGATATCCAAACAATGCCGGATCTCATGCGTCGCGTGCGATGCAGTTCTACCCTGCCGGGATTGATGCCAGTGCCAGTTGTGGATGGGGTCGAATACGTCGACGGCGCGCTCGGCCGCTCCGGCGGTCTCGCCGTGGACGCGGCAATCGATGATGGCTTTGAAAAATTCCTCATCATCCGCACCCGCCCCCGCGGCTTCCGTCGCACTCCCCCGCGGAGCCCGCAGCTGATCAAACGAATGCTCCGCAAGCGCCCAGCCGTGGCGGAAGCCATGCTCACACGCCACGAGCGCTATAACAAGTCCTGCGAGCTCATCGACGAGTTGGAGAAGAGCGGCCAGGCAAAGGTTTTCTACCCGCAGAACATGAACATCTCCAACATGGAGCGGAATTTCAACAAACTGAAATTAGCATTCGACTTCGGCCTTCAGGAGACAAACCAGGCGTGGGACGAATGGATGGAGTTCTTGGTGGCCTAAACGCCTTTCGACGCTGCAACTACCCCAGCGTTTCCACGAGTTTCAGGGCACCGATAAAAATCAAGATCGCAGCAACTATGTAGCCAGACGCTGCCGTGAGACGCTCCTTATGGCGCCCCATTCCCTCAATAAAAAGGGCTACAGGCGAATCAGGGTGACGTCGAATAAAACCGATCAGCAACGCAAAGGCAAACGGCAGGCTCAACGCCAAGCTGGCGTAGAGAACAAGGCCGAGATACTTCACCTGAATCGCCACATCCGTAACAGACAGGTAGCCGAGGCCAGCGAAGAACGGGAAAGACGTGGCGGACTGAATCAGGCCCAGCACCATGCCAGCGCCGAATGTCGTGGCGTTTGGATTCTGCAGAGGCGCAACGAGGCGATCGATCATCGGCGTGGGGTCGCCGCCACGGTAGGACAGGATTGCGCTGATCACACCCACAATAATGAGCGAGTATCCCATGATCGGGGATTCCAGGAAATGCTGCACGGGCTCGCCGATCCAATCGAACAGCAGCAACGTCGCCAGGGACAGCACGAACACGCCGAACCAATCACCGAACACCAGCAGAGCCGCGACCTTGCCGTACTTACCCTTTCGCGCGTGCATCACGGCAACCGCGAAGAGCACGCCAATGAGCAGGACGTTGAGCGAGTCCAGCAAGGCATAGCTCACGGCGTGCAGCATGATGTGGGTACCTCCTCGAGCGGGGCGGATGCATGGTTGGCGCCAAGGCGAGAGCGCAATTGTCCAATCAGGACTGCGTTGCAGCCTCGTACCAGCCTACAGTCTTGCGCAGTGTACCTTTGTGAGCATGAATCTCACGATTATTGGCGGCTCGCAGGGAACGGGCGCACAGCTGGCACAGCAAGCTATCGATGCAGGCCACAAGGTCACGGTCGTCTCACGTAGCGGCCGTGGTCCCGCCGGAGCGCAGATCTTCACCGGCAGTGCGACGGACCCAGAAGTGGTCAAGAAATCTCTTTCCGAAGCAACCGCGGTAGCGATCACCGTGGGCGGGTCCAAGGACAACCCTCAGCAGCGCACCGAAGTCACACGCACAGTCATTATGGCCATGAACGACGTTGAGGTGACCAGGTTAATCGTCCAATCCTCGCTCGGTGCCGGAGACTCCATGAAGCAACTCCCCGCGCTGCTCCGCCCGCTAATGAAGGTGGTTTTGGCCAAGCCTCTCGCTGACCACGACCGGCAGGAAGCCGCCGTGCAAGCGTCTGACTTGGACTGGACGATCGTGCGACCGTCTGGGCTCAAGGATGGCGAGGGCTCTGGCAACTGGGCGACCTTGACGACCGAGGAGTCCGGAACGCTCAAGGGCACCGTTCAGCGTGCCGATGTGGCCGCCTTCATGCTCAGCATCCTCGAGGACGCCGCAACCTTCGGAAAGGCCTACGGCATGAGTAAGGCCTAGGCTCACCACGTTATCGGTGGCCTAGGCCCTGGAGGAACGGGTGCTAAGCCTTGCCGAATTCCTCCACGATGGCTTTATTGAACGCCTCAAGGTCAGCCGGGGTGCGGGAGGATACGATGTTGCCATCGACCACTACTTCCTCATCAACCCAGTTGGCTCCAGCGTTCTTCAAATCGGTCTTGATGGAGCTGTAGGACGTCACAGTCTTGCCGCGCAGCACGTCGGCATCCGTGAGGATCCAGCCACCGTGGCAGATCACGCCCAGCGGCTTTCCAGCCTCGACATGCTTCTTCACGATCTCCACTGCGGACTCATCCATGCGAATCTTATCGGCGTTGCCGGTGCCACCTGGGAGGATCACCGCGTCGAAGTCCGTACCCACGGCATCGGCGGTCGTCACATCAACCTCCGCAGTGGAACCCTTCTTACCTTCAAGGGTCTCCTTCTTCGGTGCGACGACCTGCACGGTGGCGCCTGCGTCCTTCACAGCCTTGATAGGCTCGGCGAATTCTGCGTCGTCGAATCCGTGGGTGCAGATGACGGCGACGGTCTTTGTGGACAGATCAGCCATGGTGATCACTCCTTAAAGTTCACTAGTTTCGCGATGTCTTCGCGCTGTTCGTCCCCCAGCCTAACGACACGAAAGCATGGCTGCAGGCGGTCAGGTCCTGTCCTCGAGGTTTAGAATGCTTCTCGTGAAGGAGGGGCAGTGAGTCATATTAAAGAGCTTTTCGCGCTGACCTCGCCATTTACGCCACATTCAGCGCCTTCACCGGGCTCTACGCACGACATGAAGCGCACCGCTCCCGTTTTCTGCGCCAGTCTCTCGCTGGAGCAATGTTTGTCGTCTGTGTGACAATCGGTGCCACTATGAGTTGGCTGGGCGCAAACGTCTGGGTCGTTAGTTTCATCTCTTCGCTCATCTCCAGTGCCACCGCTGTGGTCGCGGCGAAGTGCAGCCTCAAACCCGCCGGGTCTATTTTCTTCGTCTTCGCCACCGCTGCTGTAGGTTCCATGCACGGTGGCTCTGGGCCGTTTATCGCTTTTCTTGTGGCAGCGGTAACAGCGGGTTTCTGCGTGGTGCTTAGAGCATTAGCGCACCTCCTCGGCGAGGGGCCTCTTCCTGGAACGCTTCCGATGACTGTGCAGCACTTCACCGTACGGGAATTGGGTGGACATGGTCTGCGATTTTTCATCGCACCCCTCGTTGCGGGATCACTCGGCGCCGTTTCCATGACTATGGTGCCGGAGCTATCGCATTCCTACTGGGCGATGGTTGCCTCAGTCGCCCCCATCTCCCCTCCTCGCTATCGAGATCGCTTGACTCGCTCTGTCCATCGCATCATCGGCACCCTCGCGGGCGTGGCGACGGCGGCTTTCCTGCTCTCTTTCCCCTCGCAACCGTGGCAGCTCGTCGTATGGGTGATCATCCTGCAATTCCTCGGTGAGATGTACGTTGGCCGCAATTATGCCTTCGCCTTAACGTTCATTACGCCAGTGGCGTTGATGATGACCCAGCTGGCTCACCCGATGCCCGCGGATATGTTGCTTCTCACCCATTCCGTAGAGACGGTCCTCGGCGCGGGTGTAGCTATGTTTGTTGTGGCCTTTGGTTAATCCGTGGACAATCCGCACGTAGTGAAGAAACTAGGATCCTCATTAAGGAAGCAGTTCGTGGCCTTGCCGAGCTCTCGCGTCGCAACTGGGGTCTCGATCTTCACTAAGCTCGTGACTATGCCTCTGATTCGACTCATCCTCAACATCATCTGGTTCGTTACCGCCGGCATCTGGCTGTGGCTTATGTACGTCCTCGCGGGTGTCTTAGCCTGCATCTTTATCATCACTATCCCCTTTGGTGTGGCCAGCTTCCGCATCGCCAACTATGTCCTCTTCCCGTTCGGCCGCGAGGTCGTTGATATTGGTCAGGCTTCCGGTGCCTCCACCTTTGGCAATATCATTTGGTTCGTCGTCGCCGGGGTATGGCTGGCCATCGGTCACATTGCAACTGCTGCAACACAGGCACTGACGATTATCGGCCTCCCGCTGGCGTGGGCGAACATCAAGCTCATCCCCGTCACTTGTTTCCCATTTGGAAAGAAGATCGTCGATTCCGACGATGACCGCGCGCAATTGGTTCCCGTCGCCCGCCGGTAGTTCGCGCCGTGTGAAGCATTAAGTCGCGGGCAGTCTGCGGATGAGCAGCTCGCGCCTCGTCATAATCACGCCCGCGACCAGCGCTCCGAGCCCACCTGCGATCATGTCCGTAATAGTGTCGCCGTATTCCACCTTGATTTCACGGGTAATGAACTCAAATCCGAGCCACTCGATAATCTCCCAGACAGCAGCCAACGCCAGCCCCATCAACACAGTGAGTATGCATCCTTGTACCTGGTGTTGGGATGAATCCGTCGGATAGGCAAACACCCCGAGGTTGGCAAGAGCGAAAACGAACAGCCCGGCAACGATGCCCGTACACACGAAATGTACGAACAAATCCCAACCACTGATACGTGCGTAGAGATCACTAATGTTGCTCAACGCAGCGATCAAGAGCATCGATGTTGCGCAGGCATCCCACCACGGCTTGAGCCCTACGAACTTGGGCAAGAGTAATCCCGGCAAAGTGAACGCCATGATGCCCGCATCTGTCCAGCCGTTCCGGAACAATACGAATACGACTGCCAGAGCGCCAAGCACTCGCAGCAGATCTGCCACTATCTCACCTAGGAGTTGTGGACGTCTGAGAAAGTTGTCAATCACTAGTGCTCTCGCCTCCTGCGAAGACTCTGAGTTCACGACTTGCCGGGCGCCACAAAGCCGCCCGATGGGCACGTAACTTCTTGAAGTGGGAAGACGTTACTTCTTCCAAGGCGTCGAGGTAGGCAGGGATCAAGTCCTTGGGCAGGCGCAGCCCCACAGTCAGATGGGGGATCCACCTGCAACCACGACCATCTGGATTGGCTGCACTAATCTGCCGCGCTGCTATCTCTAGCTCATCACTGGTCTCCAGCAACCATGCGACAGTTCGCTTGCTCTTCGTTCCGAAAACCACCGTCCCAACGCGACGAAACTCCGCTGGCACCACCGGCGGCAAAAGCTCTGCAGCCCGTTGCACGACCGGTTCACTTATGCGCGGAGCAAAAGTGATAGTGATGTGAGGAGTCTGGTTCTGCTTGGGAAAACCTCGTGCCTCTAACTCCTCGAAAATCGCACGCACTTGCTGCTCATCTGAGGGGTCAAGGTACAGCAGGATGTTATCGGGGGATGTCATGCGTTGCGTTTACTCCTCCTGCCATTGTGCTCGAACTTCATGGCGGGCGCAGGACCAGTGATCTCGGGGTATGAATGCTAACCTAACCGCGCTTTTAATCTGGCCTCGACCTGTGGCCATTCCTCTGGGGTGATGGAGAAATAGTCCAGATTGACCACGGAACCATCCGCGCCCCGCCGATAGTTGCGCAAAGTCCCTTCAAACGTAGCGCCAAGCGCAGCAATTGCTCTGCGGGAGCGGCCGTTCCGGCTATCACAACGTAGGGCAACCCGATGGAAACCTCGTTCCTCGAAACAGTGTTTCAACAGCAAGTACTTAGCAGTAGGGTTCACGACCGTTCCTCGAGCTTGTTGCCCGTAATAGGTGGATCCGACCTCCGTACGCAATCCCTCGACAATGCCGTACAGTGCGGTCCGCCCGACGAACTCGTCGTTGTAGAGGACTGCCCAAGCCTGGGTACCAGAGCTTTCGATCATGCTGTGGAGCTGCTGTTCAACGTCCTCAACACTGTCGGGCACGGGCGTGGCCATGCCTTGCCAGGCCTCGGCTTCCACTAGGTCGAAGAACTCCGGTGCGTCTGCGACCTCGAGCGGTCGTAGGGTCACTGGGCCAGAGCTTAGGATCACGTCGTGCTGCATGTTTTCTGACGCTACACTTCATTCTCTCCACTAGGTGCACCTAGACGCAGGAACCTGCTACGTGTGCCCCACCCCCACACCATTATCCGCTGTCCACTTCCTGGCTCTGTCACCATCGACATGTGCGGACCACGGCGCGCTCGTACCCTGCCACTTCGAGTGCTCCGATACGTTGCTGCCAGTCATATCGCATCCCAGCTGGACACCGAAGTCAACAATCCCGCGTTTTTGAACGCGCACATAAGCAGGTAGCACTCCTCCTCATGACTTGTTCGCCCAGGATTGGCAAAGTGCCAGGCGAGAGCTCACCTCATGTGCTCGGGAGTCGCCCACACATTCTCGATGAGCCCAGGGCAGTGACGGCGAAGGCCACGCATTCGCTTGCTAAAAAGAGCCATGCGTGCTGCCCTCACGTGTGTCGAACACAGCCCCTCCAATCCGTCCGGACCATCAGTGACCAGTGCACGGACAAAAGCCTCGTGGCGCTGACGCAGTACCTCCCTGTCCTCATGCCTCATAGAGCCATTTTCAGCAGTCCCGGGAGTACCACGGCTCTTATCCAGTGCCACGACCCTCCACCTCTACGCGTAGCCCAGAGGCCGGTGTGATGCGCCGAACCTAAGCGACATCCGCGAGGGCATGCAGTTCTGCGAAATGCTCCGCCCGAGGCGGAAAGTTATCGTCTCGCTCTAACATCAGGGGCAGCGGACCAACCTCGGCTAAGACCGCCTCCGCTAGTTCCAGAACCGCACGAATCACAGGGTCAGCGTGTGTGCCGTGGTACATGTGCTCAGTCCACCTGCCTCCAGCGATGTGGCAGTAGGCGATACGGTCCAGCGGCATGGCGAGGATATCGCTCAACGGATCTCGGCCATGGTTAGTGGCATTAGCCCAGACGTTGGCAATGTCTAACACCAACAGGGTGTCCGTGCGCTCCAGCAGTTCCGTGACGAATCTTCCTTCCGGGATCTCCGGCTCCGGCCATTCCACGAGAGTGGCGATAGGTTCCAAGGCCAAAGGCACACGCAGAGACTCTTTCGCTTCCTGCACGTTATCCACCATCGCGTCCAATTGCAGCCGGGATAGTGGCACTGGCAGCAGGTGACCTGCCTTCAGCACCTCCTGGTGCAGGGAGTCGTAGCCTGGGTCTGCCTGAGCGCGGACTAGCGCAATATGCTCGCTGATCAGGGGCGACGCGTACAGTTCCGCGATCCTATTGAGCATTCTCAGCGTCTGAGGATCCGGGCAGTTCGAAGACCCGAGGGACAGTGAGACCCCGTGAGTGACCACTGGTATCTGGCCTCGGACAAAAGACACCACGCGCGGATCAGGTGCACTGACTGACATGTTTTCTGCAAGCACTTCAACGAAGGCTGGGGTGAAAATGAGCCAGATGGTGAGCACCGCACTACCAGTCCTTCCACGAAGGAATCCGTCTCGGATAAGACCCTGCTCTAAAGCCTCGAGGTACGGGCCAATCGGCGACACCGGCGCGTTACGCGCCGCAAAGGAATTCGTGTTTCCACGGGCCAATTGTGCCAACCCGTGAAGTGGATCATTGAGCGCTCTGCGGTACAGCGGGCGTGGGTTATGAGCCTCGTGTGTGTGGGCGAAGCGATCCTCCAACAAGTTGGAGGTAGTGAGAACCGCTGCTTACTCTCCGTTGAACCCCGCCAACATCCAACCTTCCTCGGGGTCATATCGGCTCCGTGTATCGGCTGGCTTCATGTGCAGACAGCCAACGCCTTAACCCTTCGAGCCCCAGCCGTAGAACTTCCAATGTGGGACGTGGGGTGGAACCACCATTGTCGACGTAATCAGCGCAGAGCAACTGTCCGAAGGGATCCCCATAACGGATCTAACAGGACATGATGTATTTCCTAGTTTGATGAACACCCACGCACACCTCTTCTCCGACGGCAAGCCCTTACCGTCGATCTCTGCTTCTCCGGCAATCAAACGCCTCCTCGGCGCTGTACTCCACGGTCCGATCGGTCGCACTATTCTGCGTTCGAGGACGCGCAAGAATGTACTCACACAACTCCACACTGGCGTGACGACCATCCGCAGCCTAGGAGATTTTCGGTAACGAGGTTCTCACGGTACGCGACAAGATCAATGCAGGTAAGACCCCCTGACCGATGATTTTGGCCTCGGGTCCGCTTCTGGCTGCAACCGGCCGAGTGACCGACGCACGCTCCTTGGGTGAGGCAGGACGAGCACAGCTCACCACCGAGGAAATGGCGGCCATCTGCGAAGAGGCACACAATGCCGGCAAGGTCGTCGCCGCTCACGTACAGGGCGAGACCGACCTGCTAGCTGCGCTGCGGGCCGGAGTGAACACGATAGAGCACGGCTGCACTCTTTCGCCGGAAGCAGTAGAGCTATTCCACGACAACCCGAAGGCACTTCAAGGACGCTCCTTCTTGGTGCCTACCCTATGCGCAGCATTACCTTTCGCCGATCTGGACCAGTCGTAAAAAGGTTTCCGATGTGGTGAAAGGCAACGGCGAGAAGATTTTCCGCGGTATGGTCGAAGAGCTTCAAGGTGCGCTCGAACACGACGTGGCTCTCGGCATCGGTAATGACTCCGCGATGACGTACCTGACGCACTATGACTTCTGGCGCGAGTTGGAAGCATGGACCATGTACGGCGGACTCTCGAGGGCGCACGTGCTTAACGTCACCACTCAAGGCAACGCCGACATGTTGGGGCTCACTTCTAAAGGTCGCATCGAGCCAGGTAAGGAGATCTGCTGCTTTACTTGTGCAGCTGCTGAAGGAGGCGTGCATCCAGAGGAAGTTGAACTGAACCCTTTGCGGTTGGGTACACAACACAGCCGGTGAGAGTCTGGAAGTCACCGGCCAGTCCCCATTCGCCCTCACAATATGCCGGTGCCTTACCGCTAACCTTCACGGTGCTGTTTGGACCAGCGATCGCCAGCGCTAGGCCAAACTTATTTCCCCAAGCCTCTGCGTGGGAGTTAGGCCCCACTGCGATTGCTGCAGGGGCACCGAATCCGGAAGCCTTGGTGACAGCCTTGCCGCCATCAACGGATGCGCCTAGAGCAATGGCGTTGGTTGCGGTGGCCGAGGCTTTGCCGTTTTCTGCGTTCTGGTTAGGCAACGCACCCGCTAGCTTGACCTTACCGACGGTTGGCTGAGGGAGTGGAGAGTCGACGGTGGCCGCTCCCGCGGTACCCACGCCGGCGGCGGTAGTACCTGCGACGAAAGCGAGAGCGATGCCGGTACGACGAAGAACAGTAGAGATGCTCATGTGGTGATTCCTAACTGAGTAGAAAGATCCTGCCCGAGGCGCTGTGTGTCCTCCTTGGGCCTTGCATGAGTAGTTCGTCGCCAAACGACGCCAGGTTGGTTGCAAATCCGTCTACTAACCCCTGAATGGGGGTCACACTCATTACCCTTGGCGAATAATTGCACGTCATCCTGCTGAGCCTTTCGCACGCACATGCTTCGAGTGCCTAGGTGAGTCAACAAGGAGAGCGTCACTGCTCACAGCAAAAAGAAAAGGCTCAGATGTAACAACGGAACAACACCCGTCTAACACCTGAGCACTCAATAGCCCCTAAGCAGGGAACTCACACGTTGAACTTGAACTCCACGACGTCCCCGTCAGCCATCACGTAGTCCTTGCCCTCCTGGCGGACCTTGCCGTGAGCCCGAGCCTCGGCCATCGAGCCGAGCTCATCAAGGTCCTCGAAGGCTACGATCTCGGCTTTAATGAAGCCGCGCTCGAAATCTGTGTGGATCACACCTGCCGCCTGGGGGGCTGTGGAACCCTTGCGGATCGTCCATGCACGGGACTCCTTAGGCCCCGCGGTCAGGTAGGTCTGCAGACCTAGGGTGTCGAAACCCGCCTTGGCCAGCGTCTGCAGACCAGGCTCATCCTGCCCCACGGACGCCAGCAGCTCAGCGGCCTCCTCGTCGTCGAGCTCAAGCAGCTCCGCCTCGGTCGCCGCATCGAGGAACACACAATCCGCCGGCGCCACCAACTCACGCAGCTCGTTCTTCTTCTCCTCATCCGTCAACACGGCCTCATCGGAATTGAAGACGTAGAGGAATGGCTTGGCGGTCATCAGGTGCAGATCACGAACCGTTGCGAGCTCAATCTCACCCTTGGCAGCCGCGGACGATAGCGTCCGCCCATCTTCCAAAATCTCCTGCGCCTTCTTGGCGCCCTCGACCTGCTCAGTCAGCTCCTTATTCTTACGGGCTTCCTTCTCCAAGCGCGGCAGCGCCTTTTCGATGGTTTGCAGGTCGGCCAGGATGAGCTCAGTCTCAATCACGGAGATGTCTGCGGATGGATCAACACGACCGTCTACGTGGATCACATTGTCGTCGGAAAAGGCACGGACGACCTGGCAGATCGCGTCAGCCTCGCGGATGTTGGCGAGAAACGCATTGCCCATACCCTCGCCATCGGATGCTCCCTTCACGATGCCCGCGATGTCCACGAAGGACACAGTGGCTGGGAGAATCCGCTCCGAACCGAAGATCTCTGCCAGACGGTTCAGGCGCGGATCCGGTAGCTCCACCAGACCAACATTTGGCTCAATGGTGGCGAACGGATAGTTCGCTGCGAGCACGTCGTTACGAGTCAGGGCATTAAACAAGGTGGACTTGCCAACATTTGGCAGACCAACGATTCCGAGAGTAAGAGTCACGCCCGCTATCCTATCCCCTCCTCAGGCGTGACCAAACCCGGGGAGTCATTTATAAATTCGTACTCAAGTGAGGAGTTCCCGCACTCCATCGGAAACTTGATTGTTACAGCAACGTCACACCCCCGCCATTGCCACACCCTTTTGAGACTTTTCCCAAGATTTTCCAAGATTTAGCTAGGTAAAACCTCTTCGCTCTGCCTATATTCATTGCACATCGTTAATGTGATCTCGCTCAAGCGCGGACATCTTATGCGACATAGCCAACATGATTGTTGAACACTTCGGCATCGTGAGGGCCATGACACAACTAGATTTCCCGTGAACAGTGGCATCCGGCAGGAAGAGAAATGAGCATGGCAAGCACTACTCACAGCTCCCGCTCGAAAAGGGAGACATTCAATAACCGCCTGATGTTCATGATGGCTGCAATCGGCTCCGCCGTCGGCCTCGGCAACATTTGGCGCTTTCCCTACGTCGCGTACGAGAACGGCGGCGGCGCGTTCCTCGTCCCCTACCTGGTGGCACTGATCACCGCCGGCATCCCAATCCTGTGGTTCGACTTCGCCATTGGCCACCGCTACCGTGCCTCAGCTCCACTGGCATTCCGTCGCATTTCCCGCTGGGCCGAACCCATCGGCTGGTTCAAGGCAGGCGTCTGCTTCTTCATCGCCATCTACTACGCCGCGATTGTTGCCTGGGCTGGCCTCTACACCGTCAAGTCCTTCAACACGGCGTGGGGTGACGACCCTGAGTCCTACCTCATGGAGGAATTCCTCAAGCTGGACGCCGCCTCGACCTTCTCCGGCGAGTTCGTCACCCCGATTTTGCTGACGCTGATTGGCGTCTGGGTGTTCTCCATCATCGTGCTGGCTCTCAACGTCAACAAGGGAATCGGTGCGCTGACCCTGGTGTTCGTTCCGGTGCTCATTGTCCTGTTCGCCATCATGGTGGTCCGCGCCCTCTTCCTCGACGGCGCTCTCGAGGGCCTCAACGCCCTGTTCACCCCGGACTGGTCCGTTCTGACTGACAGCTCCGTGTGGATCGCAGCCTACGGCCAGATCTTCTTCTCTCTGTCCGTCGGCTTCGGCATCATGATCACCTACGCCTCCTACCTGAAGGCCCGCACCAACCTCACTGGCACCGGCTCCGTCACCGCCTTCGCTAACTCGTCCTTCGAACTGCTCGCCGGTATTGGCGTGTTCGCAACCCTCGGCTTCATGGCCGTCGCCAGCGGAGTGGCCGTCGACGAAGTCGCAAGCTCCGGCATCGGTCTGGCATTCATCGCCTTCCCAACGATCATCAACGAAATGCCGATGGGCGCACTGTTCGGCGTGCTGTTCTTCGGCTCCCTGTTCCTTGCGGGCATCACCTCCCTGATCTCCATTCAAGAGGTTGTGTTCGCCGCCCTGCGCGAGAAGCTCGGCTGGAGCCGTTCCATGACCGCCATCGTCTTCGGCGGCCTGATGGGCATTCTGTCCACCGTCCTTTTCGCCTCCACCTCCGGTCTGGTGATTCTGGACATCATGGACAAGTGGACAAACAACCTGGGCATCGTGTTCTGCGCTACCGTCGCGCTGCTCGTCGTCGGTTGGGTCACTGGCCGACGCAACGAGATCGCCCAGCACCTCAATGCCGTGTCTTCCTTGCGCGTCGGCGCGGTATGGGAGTTCTGTGCCTTTATTTTGACGCCAGTAACCCTCATCATCATGCTCGTCCTGGAGGTCAAAAGCATGCTTGCTGAGCCTTACGAGGGCTACGCCTCCGCACAGCTCAACCTCTACGGCTGGGGTGTTGTAGCGGCAATTATCGTCGCAGGCATCATCCTGTCCGTCCTTCCGTACAGCAAGAGGACCACCACCGATGGCATCCCTGGCTCTGACTTTGGCGTCCCACCAAAGGGCCGCAAGAAGGGCGAGCCTAACCCCCTGGCAGCTGACACCGCGGTGAATGCAGCTACCACCGCCACTGTAGATTCTTCCGCTACCTCAAGGAGCTAAACACCATGACTGCACCAGCAATTATCCTGATGGTTCTGTTCATCCTGGTCATTTGGGGTGGCTTGGTCGCAACGATCACCATGCTCAGCGGCACCGATGATGACACAACTGGAGAGCTGGGTAACGCCCCAGGAACCGATGATGCATCACTCACGCAAATCACGGAGGGCGTCCACTAAGGCGACCGTCCTCTAGATCAACAAAAGTCGAGGCAATTTCACGCCCCAACACTGCAATCCCGTCCAGGTAGTGCACAATAGGGAGAATGAGCCCTAGAACCAATGGTCGCGACCCTCGCGATGAGCACAATGGACGGGATTTCGCCGATTTCCTGGCAGGATCCGGACGCATGAACCCTGAGGACATGCTTCCCCTACCTGATCGCCAGGATTACAGCCAGAAACCTCCCGTCATCCCGGAAGGCACGGCAGACGATTCTGGCTTGGGTACTACGAGCAACGAGCCGACATCCGAGCTCCACAAGGATTACGTTGAGAAGGCGTCGCAGTCTCCCTCCGATGAGGATGAAGATGGCGCCGCCCTGTTCAACAAGCCGAAGGACTCGGAGGAAGTCAAAGCAGCCAAGCGTGAGAAACTGTTGAACCCGGGAAAGTCCCTAGATAAGTCCTACGACGGCGACGACAATCTCAATCCAGAGCTGCGCGACCGCGCCGAAGTGATCGGCACTTCTGTCCGTTGGTTTGCCGGTTGGTGCCTGCGCTTCCTCATCATGGCCATCGCCGCCTTCGTTCTCTTCAATGTCATCGGCAAGCTGTGGGCGGGCATTCTGCCTATTCTGCTCTCCCTGATCGTATGTACGGTGCTGTGGCCGGTGGTTCGGTTCCTCCGCAAGATCTACGTGCCGAATGCCTTGGCGGTGGCTCTCACTATCGTCGGATTCTTCGCCGCCATCGGTGGTATCTTCGCGCTCATTGCGCCGTCGGCAGTCGATCAGTCCCGCGCCCTGATTAACCAGGCGAACGACGGTATCCGCACTATTCAGGATTGGCTCGCAGGTCCTCCGCTGAACTTGGAGGAGACACAGCTCAACGATGCCCTCGACCAAGCCACGTCTTGGTTGCAGGAGCAGTCCGGCAACATCGCCTCTGAAGTCGCGGCTGGCGCTACCGCCACGTTCTCCGCTCTGGTCACGCTGCTGGTGATGCTGGTGCTGACGTTCTTCTTCCTCAAGGACGGTGAGCGCTTCCTGCCGATGGTTCGTCGTGTCACGGGTCGCCGCGTTGGCTGGCACCTTACTGAGATCCTCACCCGCATGTGGAACACCTTGGGTGGCTTCATCCGCACTCAGGCGATTGTGTCCTTCATCGATGCCCTGTTCATCGGCATCGGCCTGGTCATTCTCAACGTCCCACTGGCCGGAGCCTTGGCCGTACTGACATTCTTCGCGGGATTCATCCCAATGGTCGGTGCGGTCACCGCCGGCGCTCTCTCCGTGTTGGTCGCATTGGTTGCGGTGGACTTCAAGACCGCAGTGATCGTCCTGATCCTGATCATTGTTGTGCAGCAGCTGGAAGGCAACGTCCTCCAGCCAGTACTGCAGTCCCGCGCGATGGATGTCCACCCTGTGATCATCCTGCTGGCGGTGACCGTGGGTTCCACCCTCTTCGGCATCATTGGCGCATTCCTTGCTGTTCCAGTTGCCGCGATGATCGCCGTTGCTCTGCGGTACATGGGGGATCTCACCGACCTGTCTACCGGTGAGAAAACCAGCGACGACATTAATTTCGCTACCACAGCCGGAACCTTGACAGGCGCACAATCCGAGCGCAACGCTAAGCGCTGGCAAGAATGGCGCAAGCAGATTCAGCAGGAGACGGAAAAGCTCAACTTCGCTAACTTGCTCAACCCGCTGCGAGGAAATGACAAGAACTCCACCGCGGAGAAGTAATATTTACTGCCGTGACTGAAAGCACCCGAAACCGATCTCGTTCGAAGTCCCGCCATGCCGCGGTGACTTCCGATCGTCCTCTGTTCCCCGTCTGGGCGCCCCCATTGGTGATGATCGCAGTGACCATCACGGGCTTAGTGTTAGCTGCAGAGACGGGCACCGCACCGATGGCTTATTTCGTGTTGTTTGCTGTCGCGTGCGTGGTGTGCACGGTGTTGGTGGAATCGCGAGGCCTGTTTCTCACAGTTGCCGCGCAGCCACTGTATTTCCTCATCGGTGCCCTGGCGATCGGCTGGCTTTCCTCTCAAGCCACGGCGGGCAATAGCTCGAAGACGAAGCTCATCACGGCAATTTATCCCACGATCGAGCACTTCCTGTGGCTCTTGATCCCTTTCCTCATCTCCGTGGTAATCGCCGTGATTCGCTGGCGCCACTACCGACGAGTTCTTGCCCGACGCCAACGGGAGGATGTTTCAGCTCGCCGCCGACGTCGCACGTCTGAGGATTCCAATCTCGCCACTTACTCCCGCTCTCGGCGCTACTCAGGAAATTCCGCTGCCGACAGCGAAACCGACGGAGACAAGGGCACACTCCGCGGCAGAGCAGATGAGGAGCCGAGTTCCTCTTCAGGCCAGCGCGGCATGGGATCACTGTCTTCCCGTGGAGAAAGCCGCCGGAGGGCCGAGAACTCGGCTCGTTCCTATAGGAGGCATGGAGGTAACTCCAACTCTCGTTCCGTGGAGGAACTCATCCGCCGTAGCGAGGAGCGGCGCGCTTCAAGGGCTGAGCGCGACCGTAATAGCAGCGCAGTAAGCGATCGTGGCGGCAACGGGGCTAGCGACCGCACCAGCAGCGCAGTGAGCGATCGTGGCGCCAATGGACTGACGGACAACACCGGTGCGGAGAACGACCGCGGTCGGCACGATGCTACGGGAGAAAGCCAAGGGCGCCATTACTACCGGAGCCGCTCACCACTGCCGAAGAAACGAGCTCCTTATTTGGACGAAGAGTTCACCATCGAGGAGAACTAGCTCCCCACGTCCCCCGTGGGATCTCACTCCTCCCCATAAGATGCAAAATCCGCGGGGTTTTCGGTGCTAAAAAGCAGGTAATCACACCGGAAACCCCGCGGTTTTTGCAACTGGCGTACCCCCTAAGTGCGGGCTGGGCGCAGCTCCCGTGGGAGGGAGAAGATCAGATCCTCGGTCGCAGTCGTGACTTCCTCCACGGTGCCGAACCCCTGATCCGCCAGCAGCTCCAGCACACCCCGGACGAGAATTTCCGGCACGGACGCTCCGGAAGTGACGCCCACTGAGGTCACACCCTCCAGCCACGACAGATCAACCTGCTCCGCGTAATCCACCAAGTAAGCCTCCTTGGTGCCATACTCCAGCGCGACCTCCACAAGCCGCTTGGAGTTAGAAGAATTCTGCGAGCCCACAACGATCATCAGCTCGACCTTCGGAGCAATCGCCTTCACCGCAACCTGGCGGTTCTGGGTTGCGTAGCAGATGTCATCGCTCGGCGGATCCTGAATCTCCGGGAACTTCTCACGCAGCATCTTGACCGTCTGCATCGTCTCATCCACGCTCAGCGTGGTCTGGGACAGCCAGATGAGCTTCGTACCCTCCGGGAAATCCAAAGCATCCACGTCCTCCTGGCCATCCACCAAGTGCACCACGTCCGGTGCCTCTCCCGCAGTGCCCTCGACCTCCTCGTGGCCGTGGTGGCCGATGAGGATGATCTGATAGCCCTGACGCGCGAAGCGCTTGACCTCCTGGTGAACCTTGGTCACCAGCGGACAGGTAGCGTCGAACGTCTTCAATTCCAGCTGCCGCGCCTCTTGATGCACCATGGGCGACACTCCGTGGGCGGAGAACACCACGTTGGAGCCCTTTGGAACCTCGCTGGTTTCATCAACGAAGATCACGCCCTGCTCCTCAAAGGTCTTCACGACGTGCTTGTTGTGCACAATCTCCTTGCGGACGTACAGGGGAGCTCCGAACTTCTCGAGTGCTTTCTCCACTGTTTCCACGGCGCGATCGACGCCTGCACAGTAGCCGCGCGGAGCAGCCAGCAAAACCCGCTTTTCGCTGGGGTTCTGGCCGGTATTGTCGGTGGTCTCTGCTGGGTGCGTTGAGGTCATATGTGCCATCGTATCGCACTGCGCATACGGGAGTTAGCGCCCTCTTGTCGCGGCGACCAATACAATGAGCAATCGTGACGGATAAGCAACAGTCAAAGCAATCGCCGGGTGGCGGAAATGCCGGGGGGCCAAGTCCCGACGCGCCGTGGCCTGTCGCTCAGCTCAATGCGCAAGTGAAGAATTGGATCGAGCGCTTGGGGCATATCTGGGTGGAGGGGCAAGTAACCCAGGTCAATATGAAGTCCACGTGGAAGCTTTCCTACGTGACGCTCCGCGACGTGGAGCAGGAAGCCTCCGTGCAGGTCACTCTCAGCACGGCCACGCTGCGTAACATGTCCACCCCGCTGAAGAATGGCGACCGCGTGGTGATGTATGGCAAGCCAGCATTTTACGCGGGCCGCGGCAGTTTTTCTCTGTGGGTGACGCAGGTACGGCACGTTGGTGTGGGAGAACTCCTCGCGCGGATCGAGCAGTTGAAGCGCGCCTTGGCCGCGGAGGGTCTGTTCGATGAGCGGCTCAAGCGTCCCCTGCCTTTCCTTCCCCACTGCATCGGGTTGATCACTGGCCGTGGCTCGGCTGCGGAGCGGGACGTTTTGTCTGTGGCGAAGGATCGGTGGCCGGCGGTGCGTTTCGAGGTGATCAATACTGCGGTGCAGGGTCCGAACGCTGTGCCGGAAATACTGGCAGCTCTGGAGAAGCTCGAGGCCAACCCGCAGGTGGATGTCATCATCGTGGCGCGTGGCGGCGGGTCTGTGGAGGATCTCCTGCCGTTTTCCGAGGAGGCACTGTCGCGTGCTGTGTCTCGAATGACGACGCCAGTAGTCTCCGCCATTGGCCATGAGCCCGATAATCCAGTGTTGGATCACGTGGCAGATGTGCGAGCAGCAACCCCGACTGATGCTGCGAAGCGGGTAGTGCCAGATGTAGTTGGGGAACGCCAGTACGTCGCAGAGCTGCGTGGTCGCGCGGCAGCTGCGCTGCGTGGGTGGGTTGCGCACGAGCGAAAGGCTCTCAGCAACGTTCGCTCCCGCCCTGTGTTGGCGGATCCGATGCTTCCCGTCACGCGCCAACAGGAGATCCTGGCGGAATCGGTGCAGCGCAAGGATCGGGCTCTGGGGCTGGCGGTGCGGGAACGCCGTAATCACATCGCGGCCCTTAAGGCGCAGGTCAATGCCCTGGGTCCTTCTCAAACACTGGCGCGTGGCTACTCCATCGTGCAGGTCGTGCCCCGGGATGGCTCTGGGCCGGCAGTGGTGACCACGGTGGATGAGGTTCAGCCGGGCTCGCAGCTGCGGATCCGCGTTCCCGATGGATCCGTGACAGCTGCTGCGATGTCCGTGCAGCGGGCGCCTGGTGGCGTCGATGAACAAGGAAAGGGCGCCACACGTGGCGCTGAAGAGATCCCGGACAAAACTCTCCAGGACAACGAAAAACATGCAAATGACGAGGCAGAAGGATAAAAACATGGCAGAGCAGCAACAGAAGTTCCGTCCGGTGGATGAGCTCAACTACGAGCAGGCACGCGATGAGTTGGTGGAGATTGTGAAGATCCTCGAGCTCGGTCAGATGAGCCTGGATGAATCCCTCAATTACTGGGAACGCGGTGAAGAATTGGCGGCCTACTGCGAGAAGTACCTCGACGGAGCATCTTCGCGCATTGAAAAAGCCCTCGAGCGCCGCGAAGGGCAGAACGAGGGCTAGGGCTCAGGGGTAAGGCTCGGAGCGAAGGCTAGGCCAGGGCTAACGCCACCGCTAGCGACTGAGCCCGGGGACTACTCTGAGCGTTGCTCATCAGCCGGTTGATTACCTGTCGGTCCGGCATTGCTCGTTGCCCCGGCGGAAGCGTTACGCTCAATCGGCTGGGCCTTTTGCGCTGCCTCTGCCGCGGTACGCATCAGGTCATCATTTGCCATGCCCTCGAGGGCTAGGCGGACATCGCCCAAGTCTGTCGCCCACACCGGCCGCGTGTCCTCGCCTTCCAGAACGATCCACCGCTGGCCGTCAATGTTTTCCTCTCGAACCTGCTCGCGGTAATCCTCATCTGGCTGCTTCGCATCGTCCAGAGGCGCCGGTGTCTGGGTCAGCGAAATATACATTTCCTCATCAATGACCCAACCCGTGAGGACGGAAATCTGCTGCCCCACTTCCGTGCGGCGTTGCGAATTTGGCACCCAGCCCTCAGGCATTTCTACGTAGCGGATGGGGAAATCCAACGCCTGCGCATCCATCTTCAGAATGGATTCCGCCTCGACCTCCCTCACGGGTCCCTTAGCCTCTGGTCGACCAGGATCGACCGAGCACAGTCCGGTGAAACCGACCACCAGGAACATGGAGAGCAAGAGGACAACCAAAGTCATGACGATGTCTTTGGTGGACTGGAAGACGCGAGGCTTTTCGATACGCACGCCAGCCATTATCGCATTAACTTCACCTCGACCCCCTAATAGGTGGTTCGAAATCTTAACGAAATGTCACAGCAGTGACACAATGGTGGGGTACGACTAAAGGGTTAAATCAATCAATGAGAAAAGGGTTGGTGCATATGTCCACCGAAGCAAACCTCACCACGCCAGGCTCCCGCGGCGAGGCACCTGATCGCAACCTCGCCATGGAGCTCGTGCGCGTGACTGAGGCCGCAGCGCTCGCTTCTGGAAAGTGGGTCGGTCGTGGGCAGAAGGAATCCGGCGACGGAGCTGCTGTGGATGCCATGCGCCAGCTCATCAACACCGTGAACATGAACGGCGTGGTCGTCATCGGCGAAGGCGAAAAGGACGAGGCGCCGATGCTGTTCAACGGTGAGAAGGTCGGCACCGGTCAGGGCCCAGCAGTGGACATCGCCGTGGATCCAGTAGACGGCACCACCCTCATGGCTGAGGGTCGCCCGAACGCCATCTCCGTCATCGCTGCCGCCGAGCGTGGCTCCATGTACGATCCATCCGCCGTGTTCTACATGGAGAAGATCGCCGTCGGTCCCGAGGCCGTCGGCGTGGTGGACATCGAAGCTCCAGTCGCACACAACATTCAGGCCGTGGCGAAGGCCAAGAGCACCGTTCCAGGCGACATCACCGTCGTCGTTCTGGACCGCCCACGACACGCAGATCTTATCCGGGACATCCGCGAAGCAGGCGCGAAGGTGCGCCTCATCGGTGATGGCGACGTGGCAGGTGCGGTCGCGGCTGCCCAGGACAATGCAACCAACTCCGTCGACATCATGATGGGCATCGGTGGCACCCCGGAGGGCATCATCACCGCCTGTGCGATGAAGTGCATGGGTGGTGAGATCCAAGGCAAGCTGTGGCCGAAAGATGAGGCTGAGCGCCAGAAGGCGATCGACGCAGGCCACGACCTCAACCGCGTTCTGACCACCAATGACCTGGTGAACTCCGAGCACTGCTACTTCGTGGCGACCGGTGTCACCAACGGCGATATGGTGCGCGGCGTCTCCTACCGCAAGAATTCCGCAACCACCCGCACCCTGGCTATGCGTTCCAAGTCCGGTACTGTGCGTTACGTGGAATCCGTCCACCAGCTGCAGAAACTGCAGGAATACTCCGTGCTAGACTACACCCGCAAGTAGTTCGTCATCTGGGTTCACCTGGACCCACTCGAGGGGATGGCACCCGTCCCCCCATTTGCCCCGTCAGGCTCCCGTGCTCCTCGCAGGTACGGGGACCTGACGGGTATTCTTATTAGCGAGAATTCATCAACCAGTGAAGGTGGCTTTTACATGAGCGATCAAGAGTTCCGCATCGAACACGACACGATGGGCGAAGTCAAGGTTCCTGCTAAGGCTCTGTGGCGTGCACAGACCCAGCGCGCAGTGGAAAACTTCCCTATCTCCGACCGTCCGCTGGAGGCTGCACAGATCCGCGCCATGGGTCTGCTGAAGGCTGCTTGCGCCCAGGTTAATAAGGATCGTGGCCTGCTGACCGATGAGCAGGCGGATGCCATCATCTCCGCCGCGAAGGAAATCGCCGATGGTCAGCACGACAGCGAGTTCCCGATCGACGTCTTCCAGACCGGCTCCGGCACCTCTTCCAACATGAACACCAACGAGGTCATCGCGTCCATCGCGAAGGCCAATGGTGTGGAGGTGCACCCGAACGACCACGTCAATATGGGCCAGTCCTCCAACGACACCTTCCCTACCGCAACCCACGTCGCAGCGACCGTTGCTGCCGTTAATGACCTCATTCCAGGTCTGAAGGTTCTCGAGGAGTCCCTGTCCAAGAAGGCTGCGGAATGGAAGGACGTCGTGAAGTCCGGCCGCACCCACCTGATGGACGCCGTCCCAGTCACCCTGGGCCAGGAGTTCGGTGGCTACGCTCGCCAGATCGCTGCTGGCATCGAACGCATCGAGGCCACCCTGCCTCGCCTCGGCGAGCTGCCAATCGGTGGCACCGCTGTGGGCACCGGCCTGAATACCCCAGCTGACTTCGGCGCTAACGTCACCGCTGAGCTCGTTAAGCTCACCGGTGTGGATGCTCTCAAGGAAGCCGAGAACCACTTCGAGGCTCAGGCCAACCGCGACGGCCTGGTCGAGTTCTCCGCTGCAATGCGCGGCGTGGCAGTCTCCCTGAACAAGATCGCCAACGACATCCGTTGGATGGGCTCCGGCCCACTGACCGGGTTGGGCGAGATCCACCTCCCAGACCTGCAGCCAGGTTCTTCCATCATGCCGGGCAAGGTTAACCCTGTTCTGTGTGAGACCGCTACCCAGGTCGCCGCTCAGGTCATCGGTAACGACGCCGCCGTGGCTTTCGGTGGCGCCAACGGCCACTTCGAGCTCAACGTGTTCATCCCAGTGATGGCTCGCAACGTGCTCGAGTCCTCCAAGCTGCTTGCTAACACCGCGCGTCAGTTCGCTACCCGCCTAGTCGACGGCATCGAGCCTAACGTGGAGCGCATGCGCACCCTAGCCGAGTCCTCTCCGTCCATCGTGACCCCGCTGAACTCCGCCATCGGCTACGAGAATGCAGCGAAGGTCGCCAAGACCGCTCTGAAGGAAGGTAAGACCATCCGCCAGACGGTCATCGACATGGGCTACGTCGACGGTGACAAGCTGACCGAGGAAGAACTGGACAAGCGACTCGACGTGCTGGCTATGGCTAACACGGATCGCGATAAGTAAACCTCCAACTCTCCTTGACGCCCTCGGGCGCCGTTCCATCATCCGTGATGCGCTCGGCGACTGAGGGCGTTTCGACATGTTCGAGTGCAACAGTGCCACAAGGATCTTTCTTTCATCCTGTACATACTTACACGCTGTTGTTTACCTTGCGCGGTGGAAGCGTATGCTACACGTGTGAACGATCAACACTCCGCCAACAACACCACGACTGCCGGGCTGACACCGCCGGATCTTCGAAGCATGGGCCTGCGCGAAAGAAAGCGCCGCGAAACGTACCTTCGAATCGAAGATGAGGCAACGCGGCTGTTCTTGGAGAAAAGCTACGACACCGTCACTCTGGAAGAGATCTGCGAAGCCGCTGTAGTCTCACGCCGCACCTTCTTCAACTACTTCCAATCCAAGGATCATGTAGCCATCGGTGACGTGCCCACCTCTCTGAGCGACGAAGAGCTCAACAATCTAGCCAATCTGCAGCTGGAGCCTGGTCAAAAGTTGTCCCAGTTCCTACTCGACTACATGACAAAGCGCCGTATCAGGCACGCGGAGAAGATGATGGCCGGTTCCATCAATCCCGCTCTCTCGGAGATCATCTCCGAACGCCGTGCCGAAATTCTGCGCCGCAACCCTACGCTGGGTTTGTCGAACCTCAATGGTTTTGAGCAAATGCGCCGCGGACTCGTCGATGCAGTCGTCCGAAACCTCGATAAGTTCCCCGCGCACCGCAACTTGACAAACGTTACGGCTCGGGAAGAAGCCAGTTTGACGGTCGTCGCTATCGTGACTACCCAGTGGACTGAGGCGATGTTCCTCACCGAGGTTCCCGCAGGCTATTCAGCGCAACAGTCGCTGGACCGCACGGTGGATAACTTTGCGCAAATGTTTGCTACCCTCAGCAACCGCGAGTGAGAAATAGGCGTAATCTTCACATGTGTGGCGACAGGAGTTTCCTGTCGCCACTTTTCCCGCCGCCCCCATGGACCATCTCCCCAAGAGAGTTTCCTGACCAATCCGGCACCGATGGAGCTCTCCGGCCCGGAGGACGACACTGTAGCCAGCCATCTCGACAGTGAAAGGTTGTTAGTTGTCAGATTCCAGCACTAACGTTTCCGCCACCTCACCACTCGCTTCCGAGGACTCAACTCCCTCCGCTCCTGCACCGACACCGAAGAACAACGTTCCTGTCGTCGTGGGCTGCCTCATGCTCGGCATGCTGCTGTCTTCCCTCGGCCAGATGATCTTCGCCACAGCTCTGCCTACCGTTGTGGGTGACTTGGGCGGTGCGGGGCATATGAGCTGGGTTATTACCGCCTTCATGCTGTCAATGACCATCGCTATGCCGGTGTACGGCAAGCTTGGTGATCAAATCGGCCGCAAGCCGTTATTCCTCGCCGCAATCGCAATCTTCCTCGCGGGCTCTGTCGTCGGAGCCTTGGCACAAAACATGTCCACGATGATCGCTGCACGTGCGATTCAGGGCCTCGGCGGTGGCGGCTTGATGGTGCTTTCGCAGGCGATCATCGCCGATGTGGTACCAGCCCGCGAGCGTGGCAAGTACATGGGGGTAATGGGCGCTGTGTTCGGCTTCAGTTCGGTGCTAGGCCCGCTGCTTGGTGGTTTTTTCACCGACGGCCCTGGTTGGCGCTGGGCTCTCTGGTTCAACATCCCCCTCGGTGTCCTGACCTTGGCCATCGCGTCGGTCGCGCTGAAGCTGCCCCGTCGTCATTCCGACGCCAAGCTGGACTATTGGGGCACGCTAGCCATGGCCACGGCCACGACGTGCCTGATCCTCACCGTGACGTGGGGTGGTCGGGACTACGAGTGGACTTCCCCAGTCATTCTGGGCCTGATCGTCGGCACCCTCGTCATGGCCGTAGCCTTCGTGCTCATCGAACTGCGGCATCCGAACCCGCTGATCCCCATGTACCTGTTCACTGCAAGGAATTTCGTGCTGACGACGATCAGTGGCGTCATCATGGGCGTGGGTATGTTCGGCACGCTGAGTTACATGCCCACCTACATCCAGATGGTGCATAACCTTTCGCCGACTGCCGCCGGCCTCATGATGATCCCGATGATGGCAGGCATGCTCATTACCTCCACGGTCGTTGGCCAGCTCGTCACCCGCACCGGTAAGTACAAGTGGTACCCCGTGATCGGCATGGTCATCATGGGCGTGGGTCTGTTCTTCGTTGGCCAACTAGAGGCGAAAGATTCACTAATCCACCTCGGCGTGGTGCAGGCTGTGATGGGCGTGGGGCTAGGCTTTGCCATGCAGACGCTCGTGCTCATCGTTCAGAACACCTTCCCCCTGCGCATGGTCGGTACCGCCACGGCCTCCAACAACTTCTTCCGCCAGATCGGCGGCGCCATGGGCGCTTCGATCGTTGGTTCCCTGTTCATGCACCGGGTTAGCGAAAAACTTGCAGCCACGCTGCCGGAGACGCTGAAGGCGATGGGACCAGAAGCAGCTCCCTACGCAGAGAAATTCTCCCAAGGCGAGGGCGCACAAAGCTCCATTACCCCGGAGTTCGTGCACCAAGCACCAGCGCAGCTGCAGGAAGCGCTCGTCAACGGTTACAACGATGCGCTCGTACCAGTTCTCGGTGGCCTCGCACCGCTGGCAATCATCGCCGCTGTGATCGTCGCCTTTGTCCGACACGAACGTTTGAAGACGACACTGGATCTCGACTAATTACTCCCACCTCGTGGTGGGAGTAACTGAAGAATCCGGAACTAGTCCTCGCAGTCACACGGCTGCGTTTTGTCCTCCTCGTTGCGGTTCTGGAAAGCCTCCCATGCTGGGCCACGTTCAAGGACGACTTCCATCAGGAGGTTATCCCGCCACGTGCCAGCCTTCGGCCCGTAATCCATCATGCTCATGCTGTGGAGCACGCCCACAGGGGTAAAACCGCGGGACTCGTGGAGCTTCACCGAACCCACGTTGTCGGGGAAGATGTGGGAGTGCATCGCCCAGTAGCCTTGCTCCGCCGCACTCTTCAGCAGGTGGTCGAGGAGCTGGCCCGCCACACCCTTACCTGCGGCGTTCTCTGAGACGTAGATGGAATCCTCGATCACACCGCGGAATACTTCACGGTGGCTGATCGGGGATGCAGTGACCCAACCCAGAATTTTAGCGTGTTCGGAGTCCTTTTCCTCCGCCACGAACGCGAGGTTCATGAGGCGATTCTCGGTGAAATTCGGCCATTCGGGAGCTTTACGCTCGTAAGTGGCCTCGCCTGTGTCCATACCGGACTGCAAGATTGCTTGGACCTGTGGGTAATCGTCCTCCGTCATCGGACGGATGGAGACGGCAGCCTTTTCCGCGGAACTCATACAATAAATTGTGCACTAGGGTTCGGCTCGCGTGCCACGATTTTTCAAAACATTTATCGGATTATTGCCATTCGCGGGGATGACCTACCCGTTTTCAAGCAGGTTCGTCACAAGCTCAGCGATTTCGGAGCGCTCCGACCGCTTGAGGGTGACGTGTGCGAAGAGCGGATGACCCTTGAGCTTCTCAATTACCGCCTGAATGCCGTCGTGGCGGCCGACGCGAAGGTTATCCCGTTGAGCGACGTCATGAGTCAGCACCACGCGCGAATTGCGCCCGAGCCTTGACAAGACCGTGAGCAGCACATTTCTTTCCAGCGACTGAGCCTCGTCGACGATCACGAAGCTGTCATTGAGACTGCGACCGCGGATATGGGTCAGCGGCAAGACTTCGAGCATTTCGCGGTGGACAACCTCATCGATGACGTTGTCCGAGACCACACCCTCGAGGGTGTCGAAGACAGCTTGCGCCCATGGGTTCATCTTTTCAGCTTCGTTGCCTGGCAGGTAGCCCAAGTCTTGGCCACCAACGGCGTAGAGGGGACGGAAGACGACTATCCGCTTGTACTTGCCTCGCTCCATGACCGCATCCAGTCCAGCGCACAGTGCGAGGGCGGATTTGCCAGTGCCTGCGCTACCACCGAGCGAGACAATGCCAATCTCATCGTCGAGGAGAAGGTCGAGTGCCACTCGTTGCTGGGCGCTGCGTCCACGGATCCCGAAAGCATCGAGATCGGCCGGCACCTGCTCTAGGATGCCATCGCCCACAACCCGCCCCAGCGCAGATTGGCTCCCCGCGCTGAGCTGGATGCCGCAGTGGATCGGCAACTCATCAGCGTCATTGCCATCGACCGTGACATAGCCAGTGAGGTCAACTTCCCCCACGTCGTAGAGTTCGTCGATGACAGTTCCAGGCACCTCGACGCGGGCCATACCGTTGTATCCGGTGAGGACCACGTCCTGCGCCTTGTATTCATCCGCATTCAGTCCGACGGCTCCGGCCTTCACGCGAAGAGGCACGTCCTTGGTCACAAGAGTGACGTCGTGGCCTTCCGCGCGCAGATTCAGCGCACAGGCGAGGATGCGGTGATCATTGTCCTGCCCGCGCAGGCCTGAAGGCAGGATGTTCTGGTCCACATGGTTGAGTTCGACCTGGACTGTGCCGCCCTCCTCATTGGCAATACACGGGAGATCCAGGCGACCGTGTTCATTGCGTAGATCCTCGAGGAGCCGAAGCGCCTGCCGAGCAAACCAGCCGAGTTCCGGGTGGTGCCGCTTGCCTTCGAGTTCGCTGACGACAACAACGGGCAGAATCAGGCGGTGTTCGGCGAACTTTGTCAGGGCGAAGGGATCGGAAAGCAAAACGGACGTGTCTAGCACGTAGGTGCGTAGACTAACGTCCGTTGTCTGCGTGGTCTCGGAGGAACCGAGCTCCCCACTATCAGAGCCGTGGGGACAAAAGGCGTGAGGTGTTGTGGTTTCCATGCCAATGACGCTAAGCGCGCGGCGTGGAAATTACATGAGTGTGAGTTGAACAGTGTGTGAATAAGTCCCACGCTCAACCCGAGCCTTAGGGTTTTTGGCCTTTAGTTCTTCTCGACGGTATCGGTGTACTCGCCGTTGTCACCCTTGGCCCAGGTGATGGTGCCATTCTGGAAGGACTGGGTCCAGCCGTTGGCTGCGTCGCCCTTCTCAGGAGCGGTTGGCAGGCCGATCTCGTTGTCTAGGCCGCCACCATTGCTCCAGGTCTCGCCGATCTTGCCGACGAGCTTCACAGCACCGGTCTCCTCAGAGTGAGTGACCCAGCCGTTAGCGAACGTTGCCAGGGTGCCCTTGTCACCAGAGGTGATGCTCTCCAGCTCACCAAGAGCGCCGGACTCGCCACCCTCGTTATCCCACAGGGTCTGGATATCGGCTGGCAACTCGCTATCGGTGGCGTCATCCTCACCGGACTCTGCACCCTCGGATTCCTCAGCGGAGCCGGACTCCTCTTCTGCGGAGTTCTCAGCGGTTGCGGAATCGACAGCGGAGCCAGCAGCTGAAGTAGCATCGCTCGCCGCGGAGGTGGCCTTGTCCGAAGCATCTTCTGCCTCGGAGCAAGCTGCAACGCCGAGGATCAGAGAGGTGCCAGCTGCCAGTGCCAGAGCTGCGCGGCGGGTGGAAGTCTTCAGTGCCATTGGGAAATCTCCTTAGTTAAATGTGTTGTTGAACGCCATCCAGTCCTACCCGCACTCAATCTGAGATTTCACTAATGTTTCCCAAGTTGTTCCTTTATTGTTGTAAAAATGTAACAACTCACTTACCTATTTTTTGCTGCCCTCCCCCGCTTCGACCTGCTATTTTGCTGACGCGAACTCTCGGCCTTGCGGCCACGACAAATTCCCACAAAGTCCTGAATCACGTCATCATCACGGTCGATTTTCCAGACGACAGCGACGCGCGTGGGACCAGCAGGGGTCTCACCAAGAAGATCACGATGCACCACACCGCGCACATTTAATGCCCGCAGCAGGGGCCGAGGCGCGATGGCCACGCCAACATTTGCCGCCACGACACCCAACGCCTCCCGCAGCTTGTCGATATCCACTTCCCCATCCTCGTGAGTGATGTACATTTCCATCTCCCCCTCCAACTCCGCGTAGTGCACCGCATCCATCACTTTGACAGGGTGATCCTTCGGGGCAGCCACCCCTACCTGCTCGTCATAAAGGTGAACCTGGTGCAAAACGTTCTTATCGACGTCCTCCTGTCCCAAACGCACCAGTGCTACGTCGGCGGCTCCCGCGCGCACATACTTCAGTGGGTTATCGGTGGCCGCGCCCGCGACTCGCCAGCCTGGAACGCGGGTATCGAAGCGACCAAACCACTTATCCGGCCGTACGCCGGGGCTGAACACTACGCGGAGATACTGGGGTGCCATGACGCATATTGTAGAGGTTCCCGCAGCTACCACTAGGATGGCGGTTGTGAGCTCTACGAATCCTAAATCCGGACCATTGATGAAGCCCCTCACAGCGGCGAAGAAGCTGGGTATCTACCTGCCTGCAACCCCGCAGGAATTCCAAGACACGCCTTTGACCCACGAGCAGTTCGTGGAACTGCAGAAGAATCCGCCGGAGTGGTTGGAAACGCTGCGGCGTGAGGGCCCCCATCCTCGCCCTGAGGTGGCCCGCAAACTGGGTATCACGATCACCGCTTTGAAGAAGCACGATCTGGATCATGCGCTGACAACCGCCCAGATTAAGGAATTGCTAGCCAATCAGCCAGAGTGGCTGCGCGTCGCTCGGCAGCAGCTCGCTCAGGAACGCGCGGAGAAGAGCTAAAGAGAAGAACTAAGCTGAGCGCCCGGTTGAGCTGCAGCCTTAGTCCGGGCTAAAGGCTGCCTTGCGCGCCGCTCTCCGTAGCGTCGCCAGGACAGGATGCGCAGTGAATGCCAACAGCACTGCGGTAAAAAGTGCGCGCCCAATATCCCAGCCCAAAGTTGTGCTCAGACTAAAAAGCGCAAAACGGTGCAGGTTCTCGTTCACTGCCGCGCCGGGCTCAAAGGACACACCAGTGCCCAACCCCACGGAAAAGGGCCAGAAGCTGAGGTTCATCACTGCCCCGTATAGCAGACTTGAGGTCACTCCATAGCCCACGATCAGGATCACCTCTTTCACGCCCCGCCACTGTGGCAGGCATCCCGCACCGAAGGCCACCCATGCGCAAGCCAGCATTTGATACGGCAGCCACGGCCCCACGCCACCGGTGATCAGGGCGGACGCGAACAGCCCGGTGCAGCCCAGAACGAAGCCGAACGCGGGTCCAAACACGCGACCCCCGAGTATCAGCACGAAGAACACTGACTCGAAACCTGCACTACCGGCACCGAGCGGCCTCACCGCAGCCACAGCCGCGGAGAGTACCCCCAGCATTGCCACGGCTTTCACATCGAGACCATGCTCGCTGAGCTGCGCCAGAACCACAGCGATGATCAGCGGAATGAGCAGCGCAAAGTACAGCGGCGTGCGGCTATCGTGCCCCAGTCGGGAATCGGGCGCGACGAACAGCGGCCACGTAAACATCGCGGCACTAGCCAGGGCCAGAATTCCCAGGAGAAGCCAAGATTTGGGCTGCAGCTTCACTGCATTCACGGCTGTCTCACCTCGCACGCGTCAATCACATCCTGGACGGTGAGCCAGCGCGGCTCGTGGTGAAGTCCGGCGGTCATCTTCGCCACCTGTGGAGCATAAGCCGGCGAGCTGCCGACGATCTCTACCGCAGGGCCGGCCGCCACGATCTGCCCTTCGGATATGACCTCGACTCGATCCGCGCACTGGGCAGCAAATTCCACATCGTGCGTGGCGATCATCACCGCCGTGCATTTCTCCTTCAAATCCTTCATCGACGCCACCAGTGCCGCCTTCGCTTCATAGTCCAGGCCACGGGTGGGTTCATCGAGGAGGAGCACCGGCGGCTCCGCTGCCAGCTGGATCGCTAGCGCTAAGGCGAGGCGCTGACCCTCGGAGAGGTCCCGAGGATGGGTCTCATCGTCAATCCCCGGCGCGAACTGGTCTAGGAGAGCGCGCGTGCGTCCAGAGTCTGCACTCCTCGGTGCATTGCCACGACTATCCACAGCAGTAGCTGCGTCACTGCGCTCGAGCTCTCTACCGACTGTCGCTTCGTACAGCAGGTCCGTGGGATTCTGTGGCACCAGTCCCACATGCCGGCGGCGTTGCTGGGGTGGCAGCGTCGCCGGGTCTACCCCGCTGACATCGACACGGCCGGATGTGCGCGCACCAGTGCCCTGGAGCGCCCACAACAGTGTGGATTTGCCACAGCCATTACGGCCCATGAGCACGGTGACTTCTCCAGCGTGCAGCTGGACGCTCACGCCATCGACTGCTCTCAAGCCCGGGAAATCCACTGTGATGTCCCGAGCTGTCAACAGCGCATCACGCTCCGGAACTACCTCCGCGCCCCCACGCTTCTTCCGCATCAGTCGGCGCGACGTGGTGCGTGCGGGGGTTGTCTGCGACGCCCTCCCCTCGGCACGCCACCGGCCATTTGCCGACAGTAGTGGCTCATACAAGCGATGGCGCAGCTCCGCCCCGGCCTGACGCGCATCGCGGACGGACAGCGGCAGTGGTCGCCAGCCAGCCCAGCGCCCCAGCTCCACCACCGGCGGTGCCACGTCAGCTGCTTCCATGATGTCTGCCGGGCTGCCGACCGTGACGTGCCCATCGCGCCCAACGTGCGCGATGCGGTCGGCGTACTGCAGTACTCGCTCGATCCGATGCTCCGCCAAGACCACGGTGGTGCCCAGGTCATGGGCCACACGCGTGATGGTGGCGAGCACATCCTCCGCACCATTGGGATCGAGCGCACTGGTGGGCTCATCCATGACGATCAACGCCGGGCGGGATGTCAGCACAGCTCCCAGGGCAACGCGCTGCTGTTCACCTCCGGAGAGACTGCGCAAAGGCATGTGCCTCAGGTCGGCGATCCCGAGCAGGTCGAGTATCTCCTCTACCCGTTTGCGCATCACGGGTGGGGCGATGCCTTGCTGCTCCATCCCATAGGCCAATTCCTCGGCGACCGTATCTGCGACGAAACCCGCACGAGGGTCCTGCCCCACCACACCGACTGCATCGGCAAGCATTCGCGGAGGGAACTCCCGCGTATCCCTGCCGATCACGCGCACCCTGCCACCGAGAGTTCCACCGGTGGTATGGGGCATCGCACCGGTCATCGCCTGCAGCAAGGTGGACTTGCCCACTCCCGTGCGACCGATCACCAGCAGAATCTCCCCTTCATGGAGAGTGAGGTTCACGTCCTTCAGAACCTCCCGTGCATCCCCTTCATAGTGCGCGCTCACACCGTCCATCTCCAGCACCGGGTCGCTGGACCATGGCAGCCGTACTGGCACCCCACTCATGCGCGCACCGTCCTCTCTGTTTCTGTTTCCTCTGTCCCTTTCCTCTCTGCGCTTTTTCTCTCAGCGCTGGGGCTTCTGTGATCCCCGCTGGCGGATACCTCTGCACCTGGCGCGATCCTGCGTGATTGGGGCTGGTGGCGTCGGGCATGACGGCGCGCAGCGGGGGGAGGAGCGGGGGCGAGGACAGCCGGCAACGCGGCGAGAAGCAAGCCCAACACAGCCGCCGCGGGAACGGACGGCGGGGCGAGCGGGAACAGCGGCATCGCAAGATCCCCCGAGACCCCCGCACGAGTGGCGAGCACAAGCACCAACGCAGCGATACCGCTGACCGCCGTCAGCCACTCGCCTCCGCGCCACGGAATCCGGGCGTAACGCGTCGTCAGGTAACCAGCACCCGAAAGCCAGAGCGCACCAACCAACGCAGCCACGCCGATGAAGAGCACAAGGACGTTGAAGGCGGGCGCCATCGTGGCCTCAAGGAGCAGGTACGAACCCACAGTCACGGCAGCCAGCCCGATCAACGACAGGCTGGTCGTAAGCCTTCGCATGGCTGTGGGCAGGAGAGCGCGGCGACCATAACCACGGGCATCCATACTGGCCGCCAGCTTCAACGCGCCGTCGAGGGTATCCTGCAGCACCGGCAAAACCAACCGGCCGGCTCCGCGGAGCCCTCGCACCGACTCACCCCGCAACTCGCGGGCCTTGCGCACGCGAACGAGAGCCTCTGCCATCTGCGGCGCCAGTGACAAGGCGATGACCACCGCCGTGCCGACCTCTCCCAACGCCGCCGGAAGGGATCGCACGAGCTGTGTAGGATTCGCCAGGCTATTGGCCGCACCGACCGCGATGAGGATCGTGCCTAGACGCAAGCCATCGAGCCCCGCCTGCACAACCCCCTCCAGGTAGATGGTGCCAAGCACCGTAATTCCTGCCGCCCACTCCGGCAGCTGAACGCTCGGCAACTGCACCAACACCACACTGCCCGCTTTCAAGCCCACGAGGATGTGCATTCCGACGCGGAAAACCACAATGAACCCGGCCACCCACAGGTACAGCCCAAAGGCGCGGGCCCACGGGGAGGAGCCCCGGCGCGCGGTGACCACCAACCACAACACGGTAATGATGAGCGCGAGCAGCACCGGATTCGTCGTCATGCTCGCGGCTGCGGCGATGCTCAGTGCCCACAGCCACCATGCCCACGGGTTAAGGCAGCGGCGCTGATGAATGATCGCGCGTAGTCGCTGCGTCACAGCCCACATCGTGGTCCTTCCTCCTCTGTGGGAGCGCTAGAGCTCGCCGTTGAACGTGTTGTGATCGACTGCGCGGCGTTTCTTCATCGCGAATCCAGTGCCGATGAGCGCGCTGATCAGCGCAATTACGCCGATGATCGGCAGCCACGCACTGCCGTTGTTTTCCTCCGACGCCACCGCGGAGCCATCCGCGGTGTCCGCACCATCCGTCTGCTGGTCAGGTTCTGTATCCGTGTGCTGATCAGCTTCTGGGGCGCTATCGGCGCTGGTGGCCTCCGGCACAGACCCGGGCTCCTCGCCGGCGCCGAATGCCCAGCCTTCCACGGTGCCAATACGGGTGGTGGAATCACTGGCACCACGGGTGCTGTAGCTCCAGTCGCCACCGAGCGGTGCGTGATAGTAGGCCCAGTAGGAATCGGCGGGAGGAGCATCATTGCAGTCCGTGTTGTCGGGAACTCCTCCGATGCGGCAGATCATGCCTGGAAACTTGGCCACTGGTGTCAGGCTGAATCCCGCCTCCTCCAGAGCTTGCCGACCAGTTACTCCCGCGGAGGCGCAACCGGTACCCTGCCCCTTAACGACGACGGTCACCTGCTCAGCACCGCAGGGTGATGCTTCAGCGTGTGCCGCGGGCAGGCTAATAGGCGATGGGCTGTGCTGCCCATCAACTGGAGACAGGTATGCGCAACACGCCGCGAGCGCCACGGCCCCTCTCTGGATGGAGGTGCTCGTGAATCCACTGCCGTCGGTGCGATCCACCGCACTGTTCCTGAACACTAAAACTCCACTCCCTACGAGTAACCTTCCTACAGCTCTAGGGCGCAACTACTTCTTGCTCTGAGAGTTCTTGCGGACAGCGAACACGCCTCCGGTCAGCACGGCGAGCACACCGATAGCAATGGCGACGATGCCCCACGTGGGCATCCCATTGGCTTCCTCTGAGGCTTGAGCAGAGTCGGAGGGCGTATCAGTGAACTCAACGGTTGCATAGTTCTGACCGGCCAGGGCGAGAGCAGCCTGGGTGGTATTGCGGCGCAAGGTGTCATTCGGCTCGGCGGTCTCGCCCAGTTCTTCCTCGTTACTGGCCACCCCGCCACGGACGGCCTCCGGAGCGGAGTCATCGAGTTGCAGGCCCTGGAGGAACTTCTCTGCTTCCTTCGCCTGATCTTGTCTCTCGGCAGAGCTCAAAGCCATGGCGGCCAGTGCAGTGGAGTTGGCATTCTCCGGCGCCCAAGAGGTCTTCACTCCACCCTTGTCACCCTGTTGCTCTTCCAGGAACTCTGCTCCCTTGGCTGCCTCATCATTGGCACCCACCGCGGCCAACACCTGCACGGCGAAGCCTGTGGGGTCGGTCTCCCCCGAACACTTGTTGGCGTAATCGCGGAAGCTGCCATCCTCACACTGCAATGAGGCCAGGTAGGTCACCGCTGGGTGGGTAGCCCCTCCTTCCAGCTGGCCTGCGCGAAAGAGACCGAGCACCACCCACGCCTGGTTCGTGGAATCCAGAGTCTCTTTTCCATCGGCTTTGGCCTTAAATGAACCGTCCTCCTGCTGCAAGTCCTTCAATCCCTGCAACAGGTCGACCTCATCGATGGAGTTAGGATCTTCCCCGACGAGGGTGGCATAGGCCAGTGCCTTGCCCATCGCACCGGCACCGCCAGCAGTGTATTCCGCGATGTGGTCCGAGGTGTACTTCACGATGGACTCGGCATCTTGCTTTGTCGCCCCGCCTGCCGCTGTGGCAAAGGCTGCGTCGATATTCAGGCCAATGTCATCGAACTTCTCCCCGTCGTATTCACCCATAAAGTGGCCATTGGGAGCGGCCGCATCGCGCAGGAGATAGTCGGCGGCTGCACCTGCTGGCGTCGAGGAATCAACGGCAGCGGCGCTGGGGCCAGCAACGGAACAGAGAGCAAGAGCCGTACCTGCCGCGAACACCGTGTATTTGGTGCCGTGGCCAAGAAGGCTCCGAACCCGGGTGGAAGTCATAGTGGTCATCCTTGTCTACGGGGAGCGTTTTCTGTTTCTCAGGGACGCTCCACCCCGGCACAGCTCAAGCGCTGCCACCGGAGGCGACCACCACGAGACTCAGAAACCGTGTATCCCGACGGTCATTAAGAGTCGTACCGCTCCCCTCGGGCATTCGGGCTCGGCCACTCCGCACGCCACCGGGGTTCATCAAACCAACGCGGACAAAGCCAACGCGGTTTGCGCGACAACCACCAGCAGGCGCGCCGGGCGGCTCACCGTTGCGGAGTCAGCGCCGGATTCTCACCGGACTTCCCCCAAGGGCGAACGTGTGCGTGGCTCTCATCCTATCCCGTGGCCACGAACTTTCCCTAAAGGTTGCCGCATCCCCCGCGGAAACCTTTTTACATCCCGCTCACCCGCGCGTCTTCAGCTGCCGCTAGGCTCCTGCCTTCACCACGCGCGCGACGTCCTCCGGAGCCTCCCAGATTGGCGAGTGACCCGATCCCTCAATCTTGACGACGTCACCAGCCCGCTGAGTGGCCCATTCGTCGTATGGCGCCGGTGCCACCCGCTGGTCTTCGGTGCCGAAGACCACCTGCACCTCCACACCTTGAGCCTTGATCTGCTCGAAGCGCTCCGTCAGCGCAGTGGCATCCAGATAATCATTGATCGACTGGTTAGCCTGCAAGAAGCCACGTAGTCCAGTGCTCTTGAGGTCTTGTGCGAAAGCATCCGGCAGTTGGTCTTCACCGGTGTACGGGTCGCGGAACTTCGGGGCAACCAGGCTGCTCAGGCTCTTCTTCGCCATCGCCGGAGTCATCGCCTTCCACGCCAACTGACCGATCACGGGCTTGGCCAGTATTTTCTCCGCAGACTTGGCAGCAGCCAGTCGGGTCTCGGTCGTCGCGGGGCTATTGACCGCAATGACCTTAGCGACCAGTTCCGGCGCCATCGCCGCCAACTCCGTCGCGACTAGCCCGCCACGGGAATGGCCGATGAGCGTCACCTTCTGCCCACCATTGTCCCGAGACAGAGCGCGGAGTTCAGGGAGCACGGCGGTGGCGTCGGACTCAATTGACTCGAGTGCGCGCAGCAACGGGGCGGATGAGGCAGAGGCAGGCAGCAACGCACGCACGCGGTTAAAGATGCTCGGCGAACATCCCAGACCGTGCAGGTACATGACTGGGCCGAGCTGCTGTGCGTCATCCTTCGATGGCTCGCTCCCCTCGAGCGCTGCGGCGGAGTCGGACGATGCATCCGACACAGCACCTGCGGGGAGAGCGCTGACGGAAGCAGGCGGCGTGAGTTCGTGATGCTCTGGGTGGAAAGTGTGCAGCCTGCGGTGGTAGTCGATCAGCGTGCCTGGCCACACCACAGAGTTACGACCGGTGGAATCCAGGTACCAGCTGCTGCAGCCGCCGGCGACCCACACGGAGCCATCAGTCTTCTTATCGACCATGGCCGTGTAATCGCGCTGCGCCTGGGTGGTTGGCTGAATGGCAGTGTAACCAGCGCCATCGGCGTATTTCACGGACTGAATGATGTAGCGGAACTGGGCTTCGAACATGGACACCATGGACGAATGACCCAGCGCAAGGTTCGGCCCGTGGATCAGGAATAGGTTCGGGAACCCGTGGACGGTCGTGGAGTTGTATGAGGTCGGGCTTTCGCCCTGCACCTTCTGCATAGAACGGCCGCGCTCATCGAAGATCTTGTCCGTTAGCGGCAGGCCCAAGGTGTGGAATCCGGTGCCGAAGATGATCATGTCCACGTCGTGGTGCTCACCGCTGCTATCGACGATGCCCGTCGCATCGATCCGGTCGACGCCACTGGTGACCACATCCACATTGTCCTGCGCGAGAGCCGGATAGTAAGTGTTGGACAGCAGGATGCGCTTACAGCCAATGCGGTAGTCAGGCAGGAGCTTCTTGATCAGCTCCGGGTTCTTCCCGTTGCTATTGATGCCCTTGCGCATGTGAGCCTTGGCAACCTCCTGCACGACGCGCATGATCAGCGGGTTCTGGAAACCCACCACCATCCACTCGCGCTCGAAGAAGATCCAGTAGCGCTTCAACCAGTTGAGCAGCGGGAAGCGGCGTTGGCGCTGCTTTTGCTTTTCAGTAATTTCCCGGTCGCGGCGCGGCAAAACCCACGCTGGAGTGCGCTGGAACAAGCTGAGCTTGCCCACATCCGGCTGGATCGCTGGCACGATCTGAATCGCGGAGGCACCAGTACCAATCATCGCGACGCGCTTACCGGTGTGGTCAACGGAGTGGTCCCAACGGGAGGAGTGGAAGGCTGCGCCCTCGAAGTCTTCCAGACCCGGAATGTTCGGAATGATCGGATCGGCCAGAACACCGGTTGCGAGGATCACATATTCAACGTCCATGTCGCCTTCCTCCGTGCTCAAATGCCACACGGAGCGTTGCGCATCCCAGTGCATCTCCTTTACAGAGCAGCGCAGGCGGATATCGCGGTAGAGGTCATGATCTTTGGCGACTTCCTTGAGGTAGGCGAAAATTTCCGGCTGCTTGGCGAACATGTTGCTCCACTCCGGGCTGCGCTGGAAGCTGAAGGAGTATAGGTAGCTCTGCACGTCGCAGGCCGCGCCGGGGTAGGTATTATCGCGCCACACACCACCGACTTCACCCTCGCGTTCGAAGATCGTGATGTGCTTGTAGCCAGCCTTGCGCAGTTCGATGGCCGCACCGAGGCCGCCGAAGCCCGAGCCGATGATGGCGAAACGTGGCGAGGAGCCGGAGGCGGTGGTTCCACGAGGGGAGGCTCCTGCGGTGGCAGTGTGGTCCAGGGACGTCTCTGTCGTCGCACCAGATGCTGATGCCGCGGCGGGGATATGTGAAGAATTCATAGTTCAAAACTAAGCATGACTCTGTATTCTTCGTGCCATTTTCGTAAATAAAGCTATATTCACGCCGCTCGCAGCGCTCGTCGAAGATTCCGCTCAGCAGCACTAGCCACAGTTTCTCACCCGGGCAACCCAACCTCGCCCCATACAATGCAACCCACCAAGAAGATCCACTATCACGTGAAGCACCAAGAAGGCCCACCACCGGACGTATCCGGCGGTGGGCCTTCGACCATGACGCTTCCGAGTTTCCGGTGACGAGCCTGAAACGATGCGCCAGTGGTGGGGTATCTCCGTGAAACCCGACGGGTGACGAGGCCGCCGGCCGAATTGGATACCGCTTCCGCCACAAAGACCCGTGAGCTGAACACCCGGTGAGAAGAGAGCCAGGGGTTCTGGGTCTGCGGCCGATCCACAACTGCAGTGCATCCCAGGTGACTAGCCTGTGACACGTTCATCAGGTTAGCCAGACCTCACTTAGCCTGTCAACCTTTTCGCAACAATAAAGTTGCGTTAATTCCAATGTCGCAGCTTAAAGCACATAAAAAATCGCAAATTTGTTAGCCTCCCGACCCCTCCCCCACAAAAAGACGCGATTATTCGCGCACGCCGTGAGGAACAACTATGGTTATAAGTATTGAGAGGCGCACGTCACATTGACGTCGCACTATCTCCTAGACCATAAACCTGTTCCAAATTCTCTAAGAGGGAGCTATGAAGAACTACCTGCCACGCGATATTTTCGAAGAAGAGCACAACATGTTCCGCGAGGCCGTCCGCGACTTCGTCGCCGCGGAGATCAAGCCAAACGTAGAGCGCTGGCACGACCAGGGCTACTGCGACCGCGAGCTTTTCCAGAAGGCTGGCGCGCAGGGCTTCCTCGGCATGATGGCTCCTGAGAAGTTCGGCGGCGGTGGAATGGCCAACGACTACCGCTTCAACGCCGTGCTCACCGAGGAGCTCACCCAGGCCGATTCCGGCTCCATCATCGTGGGAATCCAGACCATCAATGACCTGGTCATCCCATACCTCGACCGCTTCGGCAACGACGAGCAGAAGGAGCGCTTCCTCAAGCCACTGTGTGCCGGTGAGAAGATCGCTGCACTCGCCATGACCGAGCCAGGCGCTGGCGCCGACCTCGCAGGCATCCGCTCCTACGCCCGTAAGGATGACAACGGGGACTACATCCTCAACGGCTCCAAGACCTTCATCTCCAACGGTGTGCAGGCAGACTTCACCCTCGTTGTGGCCGTCACCAACCCAGAGGCTGGCCGCGCTGGCGTTTCCATGCTGATCATCGAAGACGGCATGGAGGGCTACACCAAGACCGGCCCACTGAAGAAGGTCGGCCTGAAGTCCCAGGACACCGCTGAGCTGTCCTTCGAGGACGTCCGCATTCCGAAGGAGAACCTGCTGGGTGAGGAAGGCGCAGCCTTCGGCTACCTGCGCACCAACCTTGCTCAGGAGCGCCTGTCCATCGCTGTCGGCTCCATCGCCACCTCCCGCCGCGCCCTCGACCTGGTCATCAAGCACTCTGAGGATCGCAAGACCTTCGGCAACCGCCTGATCGATCACCAGGCTTACCGCTGGGAGCTCGCCAAGATGGCCACCGAGATCCAGGCTGCACAGTCCTTCGTGGACGCCGCCATCATGGAAAAGGTGCGTGGCACCCTGGACGAGGTCACCGGCGCTATGACCAAGTACCACACCACTGAGCTGCAGATTAAGGTTGTCAACCAGGCTTTGCAGATGCACGGTGGCTACGGCTTCATGATGGAGTACCCAATCGCCACCCACTACCTGGACTCCCGCGTCCAGCCAATCTACGGCGGTCCAAACGAGATCATGATCGAGATCATCTCCCGCAGGCTGGCCAAGGGCGACAAGTAAGTCCCCGCCTAGTAGGCCGCGCTTCTCTCTGAGGGGGCGCGGCCTTTCCAATTTCTAGGGCTGCTGTGGTCGCTGGCCTGCTGGCGTCGTTCTTCCTCCTCTTCCTCCCCGCCCTACGACACCAGCCCGCCCAACTACTCTCCCCAAAACCTCGGCACGCCCCGCCCACGCGAAGCGAGGACCTGCTACCAACTACCTCCCCACAAAGCCCGGCGCGCCCCCACCCACGCGAAGCGGGGACCTGCTACCTACTAATTCCCCTGGAACCTTGGCGCGCGCTTGTCGAGGAAAGCCTGAATCGCCTCGAGATGATCGTTCGTTAGGCCCAGCCCATCCTGAGCCATGCCCTCATCAGAGGCGGCCGAAATCACTGTTGCGACATCCTTCACCAACTTCTTGGTCTGGATGTAGCTAGCAGTCGGCCCTGCCGCGAGGCGCTGGGCCAACTTCTGGGTTGCAATCTCGAGTTCCGCGGGCAGCACCATGTCGGTAATTAGGCCCAGCTTCTTCGCCTCTTCCGCCGAGATCTTCTCGTCTAGTAGGAGGATCTCTAGGGCTCGGGCACGACCAACAGCATGGACCAGGGTGGCGGACAACCCCGTGTCGGCGGTGAGACCAACATCGGAAAAGGCTCCCTTGAAAGATCCTGCAGTGGACATAATGCGAAAATCGCACGCCATCGCCAGACCCCACCCTGCACCTGCGGCCGGTCCCTGGATGGAGGCGATGACCGGCACCGGAATGCTGAGCAGGGCGGCGGCCATCGGGTTGTAGTCGTTCACGACCTTGCCGATCGCGGTGCCAGACTGCATGTCAGCAAGTTGCTCCTTGAGATCCTGGCCAGCGCAAAAAGCCTTGCCGGAAGCTTTGAGTACCACTACGCGCACGTGCCCTTGAGCGGCGTCCCGTGCAGTACCAACGAATGCATCCATGAGCTGTGCCCGCAGCTCGTAGTTGAGGGAGTTGTAGGCCTCGGGGCGATTGATAGTAATCGAGCGTATCCCGTCTGAGGTCTCCTCGAGTACCACTGCCACTTCCGCCTCTTGACCTTCCTGCCCCGCGGAGGGCTTCCCCACCGCTGCCTGCCGTTCCGCCGAGGACTTCCCCACCGCTGCCTGCCGTTCCGCCGAGGACTTCCCCACCGCTGCCTGCCGTTCCGCCGAGGACTTCCCCACCGCTACGGTCCCTGCTGCATTGTTCTGCGCAACTGCCTGCTCGTCGGCAGTGTTCCGCGCATGTGCCTGCTCAGCTGCAGTATTCCCTTCGGTATGGCACACCTCGGTCCCCTTGCGGTGGGCCCGCGGTGCAGCATTTTGCTCTGGAGTGTTGCGTTCTTGGCTCATAGCCTCAGCGTATCGGCTCTGCTGCCTGACCGTACCTACTTCCGCCACTCTAATTCCAGAAACGCGACACCGCCTGTCGCAAACCCGGAATTAAGCCAACCCGTACCCCGCAAAACCCCAGGTCGCACAACCCAGCCCCCGGCCTAATTCCAGAAACGCGACACCGCCTGTCGCAAACCCGGAATTAAGCTAGCCAGCGGCCCAATCCTTGCTAGCCAACCACCGGCCAAAAGACCCCAGGTCACACAGCCAGCAACCCAAGCCCCAGCTAGCCGACCAGCACCCCAGCCGCGCGAAGCTCATCGAGCGCCTCCGCAGCGCCCTCCTCCGAAACCGGTGCGCACAGCGACTCAATCACCGTCGTGTGAAAGCCCGCCTTCTGCGCATCCAGAGCGGTCGCGCGAACGCAGAAATCCGTCGCGATGCCCACCACGTCCACGTGCGTGACCTCACGATCCTTAAGCCATTGCTCTAGGCCAACCGTCTTGTAGCGCAGGGTCAACCCGCGTCCCTGCCCGGCCCCGTCAAGAGCCCGACCAGCGACGCCACCAATCATCCCAGCCAACGTGCTCGTAGCAGGAACTAAAGACCCCTCAAAACCGGAATACGCGGCGCTGTACTCCCCCTTCCGGAACCATGCCTCAATTGGCTCAAGATCCAGTGCTGAAAAAGGCTCCGCGCCTTCGGACCCCGCAACACAGTGAACCGGCCACGTTTCCGAGTAGTCTGGCTCCTCTCCCTCGTCGGCAAAGTGTCCGGCGGGGTCGATGTGCCAATCGAGGGTGCCAACGATGTGTGCGTACCTGTTGGCGTCGGAGGAGAAAAAGGAAGAGATGGCGGCGGCCACATCGGCACCGCGCGCCGTCCCGAGGGAACCGTCCACGAAATCCTTCTGGACGTCAACAACAATGAGCGCGCGGCGAGACATAACTTTTAGACCAACTTCCAATCTTCTAGGCCCTCGTACAGCGGGAAGTCCGCGGCGACCTTTTCAACGCGGGCGCGCAGAGATGCAACGTCCGCCTTCCCGGCAAGAGCAGTGGCGATAACGTCCGCCACCTCGGTAAACGCCGCGGAATCCAGACCGCGGGATGCTAGCGCGGAGGTGCCGATGCGCAGGCCGGAGGTGACCATTGGCGGACGCGGATCGAATGGCACGGCATTGCGGTTGACGGTAATGCCCACCTCGTGCAGCAGATCTTCCGCCTGCTGTCCGTCCAGCTGCGAATTGCGCAAGTCCACCAGCACCAGGTGCACATCCGTGCCACCAGTCAGCACCTGCACGCCCGCTGCCTTGGTGTCTTCTCCATTGAGGCGCTCGGCGAGGATCTGCGCGCCGTCGAGGGTGCGCTGCTGACGGTCCTTGAACTCTTCGGTGCCGGCGACCCTCATGGCCACAGCCTTCGCAGCCACTGCGTGCATCAGCGGTCCACCCTGCTGGCCTGGGAAAACGGTGGAGTTGAGCTTCTTCGCCCACTCCTGCTTCGCCAAGATCATGCCGGAGCGGGGGCCGCCGAGGGTCTTGTGCACGGTGGTGGACACAACGTCCGCGTGTGGCACCGGCGATGGGTGCAGGCCTGCGGCAACCAGGCCAGCGAAGTGCGCCATGTCCACCCACAGCTTCGCCCCGACCTCGTCAGCAATGGAGCGGAAGGCCTCAAAGTCCTGATGGCGTGGGTATGCGGACCAGCCGGCGATCAGCACTTGTGGCTTTTCGGCGATGGCTTGCTCGCGGATCTTGTCCATGTCGAGGCGCATGGTCTCCGGATCGACTTCGTAGGCGGCCACTTCGTAGAGTTTGCCGGAGAAGTTGAGGTGCATACCGTGCGTGAGGTGGCCGCCGTGTGCCAAGGACAGGCCCATAATCTTGTCACCGGGGTTGGCCAGTGCCATGAGTACGGCGGCGTTGGCCTGCGCACCTGCGTGTGGCTGCACGTTGGCGAACTCTGCGCCGAAGACTTCCTTAGCACGGTTGCGTGCGAGGTCTTCGATGACATCCACGTATTCGCAGCCACCGTAGTAGCGGCGCCCTGGGTAGCCCTCTGCGTACTTGTTGGTGAGAACGGATCCTTGCGCCTGCAGCACTGCGCGCGGCACGAAGTTCTCGGAGGCAATCATTTCCAGGGTGTTGCGCTGGCGACCCAGCTCCCCGGCAATGGCTTCTGCTACTTCCGGGTCGAGCTCACCGAGTGGCAGATTGTGCTGGCGCTGTGAGGACATAAAGTGTGTACCTTCCTTGGCGGGCGGAATGCTTCAATGTGATGTGGGTATCTCCATGATAGCCACCTCGGGGCCTCGGGTTAATCTTTGGAATTTCCGCTACCGCTTAAAGAGGGTGCACAATGGTTCGCATGACTCCTCCTTCTTCCTCGCCTTCTGCGTCATCTGGTGCTGACTTTTCTTCTTCGTCCGACGCCAATTTCGAGGCGGATTTTGCAGCGGATTTTGCATCAGCCGGTGAGGAGCGGGCGTTAAAGGGGTTTGAGGCTGAGTTCCCTCATGTTGATTTCTCCCAGGGGCAGTCTGTGGATACCGAGTTCACTGGGGCGAGCTCTTCCTCCTCGCCTGATTCTTCTCCTTATATCGAGATGCGGCGTGACCAGTGGCTGAAGCTGCGCAAGTCGATGCCACAGGTGTTGACTGAGGATGAGCTGGAGCAGCTGCGCGGTATCGGCGATGAGATCGATTTGGAAGAGGTCTCTGAGATTTATCTTCCGCTGAGCCGTTTGATCAATCTGCGTGTTGAGGCGCACCGGAAGCTCAATGAGGTGTCCAGCACCTTCTTGGGTGAGCAGTACACGAAGGTGCCGTACATCATCGGCGTGTGCGGTTCGGTGGCTGTCGGCAAGTCCACCACTGCGCGCGTGCTGCAGGTGCTGTTGCAGCGTTGGGAGTCCAGCCCACGCGTGGATCTGATCACGACAGACGGCTTTCTGCTGCCGACGAAAGAGTTGGAGGAACGGCGGTTGATGCACCGCAAGGGCTTCCCGGAATCCTACGATCAGGCGGAACTGCTGCGCTTCGTGACGAAGGTCAAGTCCGGTGCACGCAACGTGGAGGCCCCTGTGTATTCGCACGAGGCCTACGACCGCGTCCCAGGCGAGTCCGTGGTGGTAGACCAGCCGGATATCCTCATCGTGGAGGGCTTGAATGTGCTGCAGACTGGCCCAACGCTGATGGTCAGCGACTTGTTCGATTTCTCCGTCTACGTGGATGCTCGCCGCGAGGACATTGAAGATTGGTACATCGACCGCTTCCTGCGCCTGAAGAATACGGCTTTCCAAAAGCCGGACGCGCACTTCCACCACTTTGCTGGGCTTTCCGACATGGAGGCGACGTTCGTGGCTCGGGAAATCTGGCAGACGGTGAATCTGCCGAACCTGATGGAGAACATTCTGCCTACGCGCGTGCGCGCCTCGCTCGTGCTGCGGAAGGGCGCCGATCACCTGGTACAAAAGGTCCGCATGCGCAAGATTTAGGGATGAGCCTAGCGCGAGGGCGCGGTGGCGTCGAATGGAAGGAGTCTAGAGGCCGAAGCGACGGTTCCGCTCCCCGTAAGAACGCAACGCGCGGAGGAAATCGACCCGGCGGAAAGCTGGCCAATAGGTGTCCGTGAACCAGATTTCCGAGTAGGCCGACTGCCAGAGCAGGAAGCCACTCAGCCGCTGCTCGCCGCTGGTACGTATGACCAAATCTGGGTCCGGCTGGCCAGAGGTGTAGAGGTGATCGCCTAGTTTCTCCGCCGTAATCCGATCCGCCATGTCCTGCGCCTGTACGCCCTCGTCCGCCAACTCCGCGACGAAGTTCTTCACGGCGTCCACGATTTCCTGACGTCCGCCGTAGCCGACAGCCACGTTCACGCGCACGCCATCGTGATCGGCAGTGAGCTCCTCGTTAGCTCGCAGGCGCTCGTGCAGACTCTCCGGCAGCAGATCCAAATGCCCCACGGTGCGCAGGCGGAACCCCGCCTCATCCTTGGCTAGCTCCTCCGCCACATCACCAATGATCGTGCACAGCAGGCTCAGCTCCTCCTCGGAGCGCTTAAGGTTCTCCGTGCTGAGGAGGTAGATCGTGACCGTCTCAATTCCCAGCTCATCGCACCAGCCGCACATTTCCGCGATCTTCTTCGCCCCCACGCGGTGGCCGTGGGAGACATCAGTGAACCCATTCTCGCGGGCCCAGCGGCGGTTGCCGTCGGCCATGATCGCGATGTGCTTCGGGCTCGGACGGCCTTGCAAGCTCCGGGCCAATTGGGCCTCGTACAGCGGATACAGAAACTGGGGAATGCGAAGGTTCACGAAAATCTCAACCCTTTAGGAAACGCTCGATGGATCGCTCGCTAACCGCAGCGCTACTTTTCCTCGTCGCGGGCAGCACGGCCTTCGGCGCCAGGGTTGGCGCTGGTGGAGCGGTTGGTTCCGGAGGAACGATCCTTACCAGTGGGGGTTGGGCCGGCGGCGCGCTTTTCCGCGTCAATGGCGTCCGCACCCGTAGCGATTCCGGAGACTGGCTGGAAGCGATCGTCCGTCATCGGCACTTCCGTACGGGCGAACATGATGCCGCCCTTCCGGGTCTCGTCGTAACCAGCTTCCCACATCGCACGCTCTAGGCGTTCCGTATCGAACAGGTCGATGCCGTGCTTCTCCGCGAACGCGCGACGACGCTCCAGGCGGCGGATGCGCTTATTCATGAGGAAACCGAGCAGCAGGACGACCACGAGCAGGGCAAGAATCACAAATAGGCCAACAGGTGCAGCCTTGCCGAACTCCGGACCCATCGGGCCCTTGTTGGTCTGATCCTGGGCGAAAATCAGCAGATTCATCATCGGGTGTCAGTGTCCTTGTGGTGCGTGATCGGAAGTGGTGCCCCGTTGCGCCCCGTCGAGCTTGGGCGCTGGTTCGCTATCCACGGTTGGGATAGCTTCCAGCCCAGCAAAGAGGTCGGTCTCCGGGAATTCTGTCTCCACTCTACTTTTCGCGAGCTCGAATTCCTCAGTCGGCCACACGCGGCGTTGAATGTCCAGGTCGGCGATGAAGAACGGGCCGTCCGGATCAACCTGCGTGGCGTGGGCGCGTAATGCATCATCGCGACGTTCGAACCAATCCCCGACCTCCACCCGTGTGGTGACACGCGGGTAAATATCCGGCAGGGCTTTCCACCGAGCGACGCGTGCGAGTGCGTCCCGCGGAATATCCGAGTTTTCGGCATACTCCAGCGCAGCCTTGAGCTCCTGCTCGATCAACTCGTAGCGCCGGCTGACGAAACCATGCGTGTAGTACATCTTTTGGATCTCCCATGCCGAACCGAGCTCCGGATGGTAGTTGGGATCTGCAGCCGCATCCCACGCGCGCATGGAAATCGCATGCACCTTGATGTGGTCTGGGTGCGGGTATCCGCCATTCTCGTCGTAGGTGATGATGACGTGAGGGCGGAAGCTACGCAGGTGGAAGACAAGCTTTTGGACGGCCTCATCGGTGTCTGCCAAGGCGAAGCACCCCTCGGGAAGAGGAGGCAGGGGATCACCTTCCGGCAATCCCGAATCCACGTATCCCAACCAGCAGTGCTCCACTCCGAGGATGCTGGCGGCCTTAGCCATTTCCTCGTGGCGGGTGGCGATCATGTCATCCACTTCCCCGTAATTCGGGTTGAGGATATCTCCGCGTTCACCGCCGGTGCAGGTGAGAACGCGAACCTGGTGGCCTTCGTCGGAGTAACGAGCCATCGTCGCTGCACCCTTGCTGGATTCATCATCCGGGTGCGCGTGGATGGCGAGCAACCTATAGCGCGAGGATGTGCTCATCTGCATTCTCGCCTTCCTTGCAGTTCACATGAATTTCTTAACTCTTCAAACTTACTCGCTCGGAGTTGCCGAGACCGAATTGCACCACTTGCTAATTCGTGAGCCTTCAGTGCGTGGGTTCTGTCGCACCGGTGTCAGGCGATAGCGTCGCAGCAATTCTGAGCTTTCGACGTCTGGGTTCTGTCGCACCGGTGTTATACGATAGAGCCATCATGAAAAGTGTAGATACCCCAGTGCTCAAGGAGCGTTACGGCAACAGCCGCAACAGCAATTTCACCGGCAGGATTCTCGTCATCATCTTCGCCGCGATGATCATCGCAGCAGGTATCTATATCTTCTCGATGGCCACCCGCATGAACGAAGCCACAGTGACCGCCGTGGAAACCGGCGGACGCATCGTCAATGACAACAAGCTCACTAGCCAAATCGATGTCACCCGCGATGACACCTCCAAGGCTGCATACTGCATCGTCAACGCACTGAACTACTCCAAGGATGAAGTCGGGCGACGCGAAGTACTGATCCCTGAAGGTGGCGAACGCGTAACACGCTTAGAGCTGGACATCCCCACCCGCGAGCGTGCCCACGCCGCGAAGGTCTACGGCTGCTCAAACGCTATCCCGCCGCACCTCACTGAGAGCATCGCAGCACAATAGCTTCATCAGCTTTCATCCCTTCAGTACCACTCCCCTTCGCCACTAGTCCCTAGCCCGCCCAAGCGCGGACATGGAGGAGCGGGTGCGGGTGCGGGCTGGTGACGTCGAAGAGAAACGAGCGAGGCTACGCGCTCATCCGGCGATGCGGGTGCTACACTGGCTCGGACTATTCACGGCGTGCGGGAACACGCACGCTGCAGAAACAGAAGGATGTGTAACACGATGGCTGAAGACCAGACTCGCTGGCTCACGCAGGAAGCCTACGACCGCCTCAACCAGGAGCTCACCTCCCTCAAGGAAAACCGACCTGTCCTCGCGGCTGAAATCAACGAACGTCGCGAAGAGGGCGACTTGAAGGAGAACGGCGGCTACCACGCTGCACGCGAACAGCAGGGCCAGGAAGAAGCTCGTATCGCATACCTCGAGGAACTGCTGGACAGCGCCACCATCGGAGAGGCGCCTCAGGAGTCCGGCATCGCCGTCGTAGGCTCCGTGCTGCACGTGTACTACGATGATGATGAGGACGACAAGGAGACCTTCCTCCTCGGTACTCGTGGTCTGGAGAGCTCCAACCCAGACTTGGAGACCTACTCCACCGACGCACCGCTGGGTGCTGCGATCGTGGGTGCGAAGAACGGTGAATCCCGAGAGTACAAGACCCCTAACGGCGACACCGTGAAGGTCACCCTCATCACCGCGGAGCCTTACGACCCAGACCGCGACGTTCCACGCGCTGAGCAGTAGGGCCCCAACAGCGACAGGCTGAAAACAGCTGGGGGTAGCCCGAACGCTGCCGTCGCTGGGGTTCGCGAAGTAGCCGGTACCCGATACCCCTCGGGCACCGGCTTTTCGCTTTTGCTGGATATCTGCAAGGAGTCATCGAAAGCAAGTCAGGGATGTAAGGAATCGCCAAGAAAATGTAGCTTTGGCCGGCGATTACTCAGTTTTTCCTGGCGATTGCTGACATTCGCCCCCAAGCAGCCGTTAGCTGGAACACGAAAGGCCCCTGCCCCACCTCGATTAAGAGGTAGGAGCAGGGGCCTTTTTGCAATCCCCGGCTATCCCGGCAACAAGCTACTAGTCGTTTTGCATGTAGCTCAGAAGACGCAGAATCTCGGTGTACAGCCAGACCAGGGTGATCGCCAAACCCATTGCCACGCCCCAAGCCATCTTGGAAGGAGCACCCGCGCGGACCAAGCGATCAGCCTCGTCGAAATCCAGCAGGAAGCTAAACGCGGCCAAGCCAATGCAAGCAATGGAGAAGATCCAAGCAATCGGAGAACCGTCACGCAACGGACCCGCACCCGAGCTGAACAGGCCAATGAGCAGGGAACCCAAGGACATCACGAGGACACCGATCATCGCACCCACCATGAAACGGGTGAACTTCGGAGTCACGCGAATGGCGCCAGTCTTGTACACGAAGAGCATGCCGGCGAACACGCCGATCGTGCCCAGAATTGCCTGGCCAATCATCGTGCCGGCGTTAGCACCACCGATCGTCATGCCGGCAACGACGAAGGTGAAACCACCCACGAACAGGCCCTCAAACGCGGCATACGTCATGGTCACCGCTGGAGAACCATACTTGCCACCGAAAGAAGCGACCAAGACAGTGATCAAGCCACCGATCATGCCCACAAAGGTCAAGATCATAGCCAGGCCAGGGTTGGAAGCTCCGATGAAGAAATTCACCGCAGCCAGAGCCACAATAATCGCCAGCGTAATGCCCGTCTTTGCTACGACATCGTCGATAGTCATCGGACGATCCGCAGCACCAGCGCGGCCATAATTCGCAGCATCCTTAGCCGCGTTCTGGCTGCCATACTGATGAGCAGCGGTAGCCAAGCCGCCGCGCGCGGAAGCCATATCATTCACAGAACCATAAGGATTCTGCTGACCGTGACCACCCTGCGCATAAGGATTGTCGAACTGCTGGCCGCCCTGAGAACCCTGGGAGAACGGGTGCTGCCCCTCGTTCTTGGCCAGCGAGCCCATAAACGGGTTAGAAGATCTTTGCACTATTTACTCACTCCATAGATCGTGCTCAGTGTGATCGTTCACAGTCTCTGAGTGATCGTTCTCAGTCTCTGATCACGAGAAGTTCACATACGAAAGCTATTGTTCCAAAAGCTTCCGCACCTTTCATCCCCTTAACGTACCGCGTGTACAAAAAGTTCCCAGACATACAAAGAACGCTGAGAAAAGCGGCAGCGTGGCGTCGAACAGGAAGGGAAACTCGGAAACACAGCACCGCGCAACCATAAATTCAGTAGTATCGCGAAACATGACACCACAGCGACTCGAACTGGGACCCCTACCCGAAGATTTTGCGGCCGAGCTGCGCGGACTATCCGCGAACGCCCGCCTCGACCAGCTAGATGCTAACAGCGGCGACAACCTTCACATCGAAGCACCATGGACCGGCGAAACCATCGGATGGGTCGGCGCCGGCAACGAAGAGACTGTCAACGAAGCATTCCGACGCGCCCGCCGCGCGCAACAATCCTGGCAGCACGTGCCATTCGCCGAGCGCCGTCAGATCTTTAGCCGCTTCCACGACGCCGTCCTCGCCAACCGCGAACTACTTGCAGACATGGTGCAGCTGGAGACCGGCAAATCCCGTAACGGCGCCTTCGACGAGGTGCTCGATGTCGCCAACAACACGCGCTTCTACACCAACCGGGTCGAAAAGCTGATGAGCCCCAAGAAGCGGCGCAGCGCCGTGCCAGTGCTGGCCAACTCCCGCGAACACCGCCAGCCGCTGGGCGTTACCGGACAGATCGCGCCATGGAACTACCCGCTGACGCTCGGTATCTCCGACGCGATTCCATCCCTGCTCGCGGGTAACGGAGTGGTCGCCAAGCCAGACTCCTCCACCCCGTTTACCTCGCTCCTGGTCTTCAAGTTGCTCTACGAGGCCGGCCTGCCGCGCGACCTCGTCCAACTGGTCACCGGATCCGGGCGCGTGGTCGGCACCGCCATCGCCGAGCAGTGCGACTACCTGATGTTCACCGGCTCCACCAAGACCGGCAAGCTGCTGGGGCAAACAATGGGTGGCCGCCTCGTCGGCTTCTCCGCTGAGCTTGGCGGCAAGAACCCGATGATCGTCGCCAACGACTGCGACATGGACAAAACGGTACGCGGTGCCGTGGACGCCTGCTTCTCCAACTCCGGACAGCTATGCGTGTCCATCGAACGCATCTACGTGGAACAGGGCGTAGCAGAGGAATTCAGCCGGCGCTTCTCCGAGCGCACGAAGGCAATGTCGCTCGGCGCAGGCTTCGACTACGAAACCGAGATGGGCTCGCTGGCCAGCGCTGATCAGCTGAAGACCGTCGACGAGTTCGTGGAGGATGCGCGCGAAAAGGGCGCAAAGATTCTGGCGGGTGGCAAGGCACGCCCTGACCTGGGCCCATACTTCTACGAGCCGACCGTGCTCGCAGATGTGCCGGAGGATGCGCGCCTAGTGCGCGAGGAAGTCTTCGGCCCGGTGGTCTACATCCAGCCGGTCGCTGACCTGCAAGAAGCTGTCCGCTTGGCGAATGACACGCAGTACGGTCTGAACTCTTGTGTGTGGGCGAAGCCGGAGACCGCGTGGAACGTTGGGCCACAGATCCAAGCTGGTTCCGTGGCGCTCAATGACGGTTACGTGGCGCCATGGTCCGCCATCGAAAACTCCTCCGGCGGCATGAAGGAGTCCGGCATGGCAGCCCGCCACGGTGACGCTGGCCTGCTGAAGTACACCGCCGGCCAGAACGTCACCGAGCAGCGTTTGATGTCAATGCGCGGCCCGGAGTCGCTGAAGCGCAAGCACTACGCTGCGATTATGTCGACCGCGCTGAAGCTGGGTAAGAAGCTGAAGATGCTGCCGTAGCGGCTTAGCTCTGACATCGCGCGGTGACGCCGCGGTGCCGCGTGGTGCGAGGTGCAGTGACGCTGCGCCGATGCCGATGCCTCGTGATGCGAGGTGCGTGGCGCGTGGAGAGGTTGTGCGGCCTCATTAAGCTGGGCTGCATGACCTCTTCATTTTCGTCTTCTTTACCGTCCGACGCCAGCATTTCCCGCGCGCACTGGGATAGCGATGCCGGTCGGTATGTTGCTGAACACGAGGACTACTTGGGGGATTTCTACTGGTGTCCGGAGCGTTGGACGGAGACTGAACTTGGGCTTTTGACGGGTAGTGTGGGCGAATCTGGCGTCGCGGGTGGCGCTGAACATGCTGGCGGCGCCGGTGGCGCTGGACATGCTGGCGGCGCCGGTGGCGCTGGACATGCTGGCGGCGCCGGTGGCGCTGGACATGCTGAGATCACTAGTGCTGACTGTTATGACAGTGAGGCAGGCAAGTCGACGATCTCTCGCAAAGGCACTAGCTCTCTCGTCGGCAAGAGAGTCCTGGAGATCGGTGCGGGGACGGCGCCGTGTTCACGATGGGTCGCGGAGCAGGGGGCTTTTGTGGTGGCGCAGGACATCTCGGGCGAGATGCTGCGCCGTGCCAGAACTGAACTGAGGACTGCGGCTACTGATGACGATGGGTGCCAAGCCACGGTCGTTGATGCGGCTGGCACTGGCACTGGCACTGGCACTGGCACTGGCACTGGCACTGGCACTGGCACTGGCACTGGCACTGGCACTGGCACTGGCGGAGTATTACAACTGGTTCAGTCAGATGCAATGCACCTGCCCTTCGCGGACAACACCTTTGACGTGGTGTTTTCAAGCTTCGGCGCGTTCCCTTTCATCGGCGATTTGCCCGGCGCGCTGGCTGAGGCGAAGCGGGTTCTGAAGCCCGGCGGGCGCTGCGTGATTGCTTCCAACCACCCGATGGCGTGGTGCTTCCTGGACGATCCCGGTGCCCATGGACTGGTCGCCCAGGTGCCATATTTCGAGAAGGTCTACGAGGAGTTTGGCGAGGATAACCCCACCCCGCCCAGCGATGACCCGGTTATCAACGCAGCAGCTAGGACGTACGCCGAGTACCACCACACTGTTGGAGATTGGGTTCGCGCCCACGCTCAGGCAAAGCTCCAGCTAGTAGATGTGATCGAGCCGGAATGGAAACCTGGAACTCCCACGTGGGGCCAATGGTCAGAGCTGCGTGGCCAAATCTTCCCCGGCACAGCTATCTTCGTCAGCCAGGGGTAAGCACCGCGGAGCTCTTCTAAATCCAGTGACTTCGGGGTTACTGCGGCGGTTTACTGCGGCAGTGTCCAAGAAGTCCTCCAAACGTTCGGCGGATTTTTTGGAGCTTCACCCTTTTCGCTGGTCAGAGTCCCCACTATTTCCTGTATCAACACTTCACCTAAAGGTTTGGGGTTCTTTTTGGACAGCCTCGCTTACAGTGCGCACAATTCCCATCACAGCGAAGCTACTGCTTAACAGCGAAGCTACTGCTTAACAGCGAAGCTACTGCTTAACAGCGAGGCTTTCGCTGGATAGGCGTCCTGTTGGAATTCTGCGCCACAAGGAAAGACCATCCCAACAAGCCAAAACCTTGACGCGCTTTTACTTACCGTTCGCTGGACGGATAACCAGCTCCTCAATCACGGAATCGTCACCCAAGTCCACTGCCAGCCGCACCGCCTGCGCAATAGACTCCGGCTTGATGAACTGGCTCGGATCGTACTCATTGCCACGAGCAGCCTGAATCTGCCGCTGCATGTCGGAGTCCGCCTTACCTGGGTGAATTGATGTGACGCGGATCTTGCCGCGCTGCTCCTCACGCAGAGCATCGGTGTAAGCACGAAGCGCATGCTTGGTGCAGGCATATGGCCCGTATCCCACACCCGAGTGATTGCCGGCACCGGAGTTAATGGCCACCAGCGTGCCACCGGTTTTTTGCAGGGCTGGAAGCAGCAACCTTGTCAGCTCGGCCACGGCGAAAAAGTTCACATCAAAGGCTTTTTGCCATTCCGGTGCGCTCGTCTCAGTGGTCGCCTTGTGTGCCACCACTCCCGCTCCATGTACGATCACGTCCAAAGACTCGACGCCAACGCGCGCCACCTCCTGCTGAATCTTCTTCAGATCAGTCAGATCGGCAACGAATGGCTCGGCGCTGGGTAGTTCTTTCGCTACTTCTACAGCAGTTTCGCTGGAGCCACCGACAATAATGTGGTGGTCTTTCGATAGTTCTTCAGCGATAGCTCGACCAAGTCCGCGGGTCGCACCTGTGATGAAGGCGGTTTTTGCAGGGCGCGAGCTAGCAGTAGTAGCACTTTGAGTGCTGGACAGCTCCGTGGCATTATTCCTGGAAGCGTGATCGATGGATGCTTGGGCTTCATTTGGGTTAATGGTAGTCATGCCCTCTGTTCTACCCGTTTTGGTTCTGCGCCGAGCAGCATTTCTCGAGCGCTCAGACACTTCCCTGTCCCGAACGCACACTCCCCGCCCCTGACACATTGCGAACTCCTAGTCACCGGAGCCAGGACCAACTCGGCAGGGCTCACCTTGATTGAGCACAGCAATTGCCTTCGGAATCTTTTCTGCGATCTTCGAGGCACTCGTCGGCGCAAAACCTACTGGAGTTCGCGCCGACTCATACGCCGCCACAGAGTGAATAAACTGCCCTACCAGCGCTGCTTCGGCAGTCCGGCCACGCTCTGCGAGCAAAGCACCAATGATTCCGGCCAGCACATCACCCGAGCCCGCAGTCGCAGCCCACGATGAACCAGCATCCACTACGTTCACCCGCACACCATCAGTTATGACGGTGAATCGACCCTTGAGAAGCACAGTGCAGTTCAGCTCTCGCGCCATAGCCGAAGCAGCCTCAATACGGCCCGCTGCGAGGTCGAAACGCATCGCGTCCTGCTCCTCGTCCGCTGTCGAGCTTTCCCTACCAAATTTCGTAGCTCCCTCCCGAACTGCCATGCCTGCCTCTTCAACTGCCATGCACCCCTCGTTAACTGCCATGCACCCCTCTCCAACTGCCAAGCGCTCCTCTCCAGATTCCGGTTCTCCCCCACTGACCTTCAGAGCCTCCGATAGCCGCGCGAACTCGCCAGCATGTGGTGTCAGAATTGTCAGGCGAGCAACCTCTTTTACCCCAGCGGACGCACCGGACGCAGATCTATCGTCAGCATAAACGCCTGCACTTCCCCTATCTCGAAGCTTCCTCAACAGCTCAGGATTCTTCGCCAGCAGAGTCAACCCGTCCGCATCTATGAGCACGGGCTCCTCGCGGTCCAGGATCAGGCTTAGCTCGTGAGCCGCATCGGCCCCCGTACCCCTACCTGGGCCAAACACCCATGCCTGAACCCGGCCACACTCCTCCACCGACGGATGGGCAACGACCTCCGGGTTATTCAGCACAATGGCCAGCGGATCCTCACCAATCCACCGCACCATGGAGCTCGTCGCGCGCACTGCCGCTGTCGTGGCCAGAATTCCTGCACCTGGGTACTGCCTCCCGCCAGCGCAGATACCGACTACTCCCCCTGAGTACTTATCACTAGAAGCCCCTGGCTCACCCGGCATTTCAAAGGGCAATGCAGAATCACCAGTTGTCGGACCGTACAGGCTCACGCTCAGCCCGCCGTCTCGCTGCGTCTGCAGATTCTGTTCCAGCAGCGCATCCGCCAGGCACTGCCCATCCAGCAAACGAATGTCACGGCACACCACTCGTCCACAGTCCACAGTCAACCCGTGTGCACGTCGCAACCCGCCAAAAGTCACGGTCACATCAGCACGCACGTGATTCGCAAACTCCACCTGCGCGCCGACAGGCTCAGGAACCGCGCCCGTGTCACCCGCCACGCCGCTGGGGATATCCACTGCAAGCACCGGAGCGTCCGACCAATGCAGGAACTCAGCGATCTGCTCACCGACGCCACCACGGCTCCCCAAACCAAACAACCCGTCAATAACCAGGTCATAGCCCTGAGACGTACCTACGCCCAGATCGCCGTCAAGACTATCCAGGAAGGTGCCACCCGCCTCCTCGAAGGCTGCACGCGCCGTCGCGTGCGTCTTTTCAGGACCTGCGAACGCGAAGGCACAGACCTGGAAGGAAGAGTCGCAAGAAGACAGGAGGAGATCCCGACCCGCATACAGCGCATCGCCCCCGTTACCTCCCGGTCCAACCAGCAGCAAAACGCGGGGCGCCCGGGTGAGCTCCACAGGATCGGGCAGCATTGAGCGCGCGACATCTGCAACCTCTGAAGCGGCAGACTGCATCAACTCATCGGCCACAGACTGCTGCTCCAATAGCGCGTGCTCCGCTGCGCGAACCTGTTCGACTGAGTAAAGGAAGCTCATGAAGCCAAGTCTAATGACGCGCGAGACGTCTCTCGCGTCACAAACTATCGCAACGCCAACTTCAGCCATCCCTCACACAGAGACCTCACAGGAGTAACTATTACGTTTTGTCCCACCGATTTAGTAACTTGTGAAAGGATGATTCGTGCTCGAATGACGGAAGCCTAGGAAAGCGTAAAATGCGCACTGACCTGCGCTAATATTAAACTCCTAGGCAATAACGGGCACAACTTTTCTGCACGCCTGGTGGCGTCGAGAAACAGACAGCAAGACCAACACAACCGCAGTTCAGTGAGGTAATCAGCGCCAATGCCACGGCCGATTAACAAAAACCATCGCTACGTCTCCGGCCTCGACGGCCTGCGCGCGCTCGCAGTGGCCGTCGTAGTGCTGTACCACCTGAATGTGCCGGGGTTCGTTGGCGGACTGCTGGGCGTCGGTGTGTTCTTTACGCTGTCCGGCTACCTCATCACAACCAACCTCATGCGCTCCTGGGACAAGCGCGGCAACCTCGGGTTGAAAACCTTCTGGCTGCGGCGCTTCCGGCGCCTCATGCCCGCCGTCATCCTGACGCTCATCGCGGTCCTGATCCTCACCGCCGCGCTGGAAAAGCAGAACCTGAAGCAGCACGGACTGGAAGCGCTGTCCAGCCTGTTCTACGTGAACAACTGGCACATGATCTTCCAGGAAAAGTCCTACTTCGATAACTTCGGCGGCCCCAGCCCCCTGAGCCATATGTGGTCGCTGTCGGTTGAGGAGCAGTTCTACCTGGTTTGGCCAATCCTGCTGCTCGTGCTGCTCTTCGCGCTGCGCAGCCGATTTGTGGTGACGCTGGCGACCCTGGCGATCGCGGTGGGCAGCTTCGTGTTGATGTGGGTCATCGCTGACCCGGCGATGGACAACACCCGCGCCTACGAAGGCACCGATACCCGTGCGGGTGGCCTGCTGGTCGGTGCGGCGCTAGCGATCTGGCTTTCGAGCCGCGCCTACAAGGGCAAGCAGACCAAGCCTGATCTGAAGTTCGCGAACGCGTTCGGGCTCATCGGCGTGGCCGGCATTGTGGCGCTGGTGGTGCTGCTGCCGCAGGAATCGATATTCCTGTACCAGGGCGGGCTGGTGCTGCTGTCGGTAGCTTCTCTGCTGGCGATTTTCTCTGTACTGCACGAAGGGACCGTGTGGTCGAAGGTCTTCGGCTGGGGGCCAATTCGCTGGATCGGCGAGCGCTCCTATGGCATCTACCTGTGGCACATGCCGGTGATCGCTTTCATGCCGCAGGCGTGGCTCGAGGAGCACAAACTGTGGGCCACCCTGATCACGGTTGCGGTGTCTGTGTCCATTGCCGCCCTGAGCTGGTCTTTGGTGGAGGATCCGATCCGCAAGCACGGCGTGATCCCACCGATCCGCGAGTGGCTGCGCTCCCGCAGGGCCAACCGCGAGCTAGGTGTCACGGACGCTCAGCCATCGCCGTTCACTCGCCCGTTCCCGGCGTTCTTCGCCACCGGCGCTGCCGTGGTGTTAGCGGCGATTGTTGCGGTAGGTGCCACGCCTGTGTTCGTTAATCCGACGCAAACAGCCGCCGCAGCGGGAGGCGTTCCACTAGCGATGGAGCTGGATTCCGGTGACAAGAGGGCGGCGACCGCTGCTGGTGGCGGCCAGGGTTCTGCAGATGCAGGCGGTTTGGAGGCTGCGGATGGTGGCGCCGAGGCCGCAGCTGCCGGAAAGAATAAGAAGGCTGGACAGATGTCGTGTGAACGTGTGGTGCATGTGGGTGATTCCACGTCCATCGGCATGTTTGCAACTGACCAGGTCAATACGCCGGAAGATAGCGCCTTCAATACCTACGTTGAGTACGGGGCGAAAGAGGTCGTGGACAGTGTCTTCGGTGCCCGTTCCACTACTGAAGGCTGGGACGCTCCGGATGGTTCCGCCAGCTACCCTTCTGCCATTGATTCCGTGAACGAGCTCAAGGCGCGCGTACCAGCCGAAGGAACATGCTGGGTTGTGGCGACCGGTGTGAACGATGCTGCGAATATTTCCGCAGGTGCAAGCTTAGGTCACCGCGAGCGTATCGACGAGATGATGGAGCTCCTGGGTAAGGATGCGAAGGTGCTGTGGCCGATGGTGACCACCAATACGGATTCCGGTCATTACGCCCGCTCCAACATGGAGATCTTCAACGATGCCCTGCGCGAGGCCACTGAGGACTACCCGAACCTGCGCCTGTACGACTGGCCGAGCGAGGTGGACTATAACTGGTTCGGGGTGGATGACTACGCCCACTATGGCTCCGAGGGCAACACGCAGCGTGCGCACCGCTTTGCAGCCGCGCTGGCCAAGGCGTTCCCTGCAGAAAAGAATGGGGAACCATCTGAGGAAAAGATCCTGACCAGCGGGCTGTAGGGTTTAAGGTTGGGCTGGCTTGGCAGGCTGGGCTGTAGGCCTGGCAAGAGTACCTAGTTTTTGGGGGCTGGGCTCTGAACTGGCTGGGGCTGACGGGACTGTAGGGCTGGCCAGGGATGGAAGAGCTCGTTCCAGCAATCCACAGCAGATACAAGGCTAGCCAGTTCGTTGGCGTGGACAGGGCTCGGCCGTTGACGGTTCCACTCTGCAGCTGCCACTCCGCCAATTACTTGGAGCAACGCTGATAGCAAAGCCTCTCAGGCAGGGGCTTAGACGCTCCTCGCCCATCGAGCCAAAGCAGGGTGGTCCAAAAAGTCCTCCGAAGATCGCCGGGGCGACCGCACAAGCGCAATTCGAAACCCCTGTGAACAGGCATGGTCTAAAGTGTCCACAAACTCCTCCAAACGTTTGGTGGTGTTTTTGGACATGGGGGCTTGTAGCAAGCAGGAATGGAGCCTGAAGAAGGCCCCATTACCGACACCAAAACTAGGCAAAGCGAATGCAAAGGCAGGAGCAGAGCCCGAGGCAACGGTAGGCGCAGAGCCAGGAGCAGAGCCATAGGCAAAGGCAGAGGTAGAGAGGTATGGAGGCAGAGGCTACTTCACGTCTCGGGACAACAGTCTCTTGAAGGCCGAGTCTTGCCGACCATCGGGATTCATAAGCTCGGTGGCCGTTCCCTGCTGCACCACGCGACCTGCATCCACAACGATGACATGGTCGGCATCCATCGCCGACTGAACGCGGTGAGTGACTTCAATGATCGTGATGTGTGGCAACGCTGCTCGCACAGAACGGCGGACCTTAGCTGCCAATTCCGGATCAAGGTGGGCGGTGTATTCGTCAAGAATTAGCACTTTCGGCCGGGTAACCAAGGCACGAGCAAGCGCGAGCCGCGCGCGCTGACCGCCCGACCAAGAACCAGCCAATTCACCGACCGGAGTATCAATCCCTTTCTCCAGCTTCTCCACATGCTCCGTGATATGGGCGATTTCGCACGCAGCCCAGAGGTCACTTGTCTTCGCTTCGGGTCGCCCCATCAGCAGGTTTTCTCGTACACTCCGGTTGAACAAGAACGGAACCTGAGACACGTAGGTCACGGTGCTGCGGAGCTCTTGCAGGCTCACGGTGGTCAGAGGCTCTTCCAGCTTCCGATCACTGCCGTTAAACACTTTGTCGTCGGCACCCTCGCCAGCACTCGCGGCCTCACCACCGCTAGCGCCCTCGCCAGCACTCGCGGTTTCACCACCGCTAGCGCCCTCGCCAGCACTCGCGACCTCACCACCGGTAGCACCCTCGCCAGCGCACTCAAGACCGCCACCGGCCGCGCGGCCAGTACCATCAGCACCCTGACCAGCTTGGTCTCCGTCACCGCCACCGACCACAACAACGCGCCCAGCATCCGGATCTGCGTAGCGCATAAGCAACTGCATCAATGTGGATTTGCCGGAACCACTGGTGCCCACAACGACCGTGTGCTTGCCCGCCGGAAACTCCGCTGAGCAATCCACAAGCGCTGGCGCACGATCACAATCCGGATACGCATAGGTCACGTCCCGCATGGAGAACCCCAGAGCGCCAACCGGCAGCTGCCGAGCCCCGCTCGCCACGTCGGCGCCGTCATCCTTCACCAGCGGTTCTTGCTGCGTCAGAGTGAAGAGGCGCTCTGCGGAGGCGAAAGTACTATCCAACGTCTGCTGCAGCTCTTCAAACTCCTTCGATGGTTGGAAGGTGCGAAACGCCACAACCATTGCCACTGCTGCCAGCACTGTGGGATCCAACGTCACTGCACTGAACATCCCCAGCACGCCAGTGCCCTCAGCCGCAACGTAGCGCGTCGCAGCTCCGGACCCGAAGCCCCCGTGGCTCTCCCACGCACCTACGATAAACACCGCCAGCGGCGTCACCCAACTCACCAGCAAAGATAGGAATTTCCGCCCACCAGTGATCATCGCTGAGGACTCGACTGCCTCCACGATCTCTTCACCAATCCCACGCGACTGGCTTTGACGCTCAACCTGCAGCGAGTAGCCCACGACCTCCGTCCGCCCTTGCACGCTGTCGGTCACGCTCTGCGCCAGCGCACCGCGCAGTTCGCCCTGCTTTTCAGCATTACGCCGGGCCGCGCGCATCCCCAGCGCAGGCACCAGCAGAATCTGCATCGCAAGCCCCGCCGCCAGCACGCCAGCCATTGGCCAGCTTCCCCAGAATCCCATGCTGACCACCACAATCAGCGGTGTCAGCACGCCGGTGATCGCAGGTGCGATGGTGTGCGCGTAAAAGACTTCCAGCCGGTCGATGTCTTTGGTCAGCCGCTCCAGCATGTCGCCGGACCGCGCACCATACATCACCGCCGGCGCCTGCGGCCAGAGCTTGCCAAAAGTGTGCGTGCGCAGCAGCTCCAGCGCCCGAAACGCCACAAGGTGCCCCAGGTATTGTTCCAGGTAGCGTGCAGCTGCCTTCAGCAGACTCAGCCCCACGAGTACTCCGATCATCGGCCACAGGCTCACCCCGGAGCCCCACAGTCCGCCGATGTCCTCACCCGCCAGCGCGTCGCTGTCGCTGAATCCGTGCCAGAACCCGTAGTCCGCCACAAAAAGCACGGCGAACCCAAACAGCGCGATCCCGGCCAGTTGGTCCACCATCCGGAAAAACGTCGATGCCACGAGCGGCTTCATCACCGGCCGCGCCACGCGCACCATCCAGCGCGACAGTTCCCGCCGCGAGTGCCCGTGCCCCGTCCCCTGAGCGCGGCCTCCAACAGGCTTGGTGGGTGCCTTTTTCGTCGTGTTAGTCATTGTTTCCCTCACCTTCGGCGCCATCAGGTCCGCAGTCGTTATCTGTGGTGCTTAACAAACGCACTTCGCCTCCCTCGACGCGCATCTGCACGGCCCCTTCGAGCTGCGCCGATGCGCGGTGCGTGACAAGCACCAGCGTGCGGGTGCCAGCCAGTTCACCCAGTGCGTGCATGATCACTTCTTCCGATTCCAGGTCCACCTGCGAGGTCGGCTCATCCAGCAGGATGATCTTGCGACCACTCAGCAACGCGCGTGCAAGCGACAGCCTCTGCGCCTGGCCACCAGACAACCCCTGGCCACGCTCACCGATCTCCGTATCCAGACCCTGCGGCAGAGCCCGCACAAACCCATCGAGGTCTACGAGTTTGAGGGCTGACCACATTGCGCGCTCGGTGGCGTCGGGCTTGACGATGCGTAAGTTCTCGGCGACGCTGCCAGAGAACAGCCAGGTTGTCTGCGCGACGAGGGCGGAGGCGTCCTGAATGCTGCGCGACGAGCGGTCCGAGGCGCCACGGCCGCCCACGCGCACCTCGCCTGCCTGCGGGAACACCAGGCCTTTCATGGCGCCGAGCAGGGTGGATTTGCCGCCGCCGGAAGGGCCCGTGAGGACCGTGGTGGAGTTCGCGGGCAGGCGCAGGTTCACGTTGCGCAGCACAGCGTCCTCGCCGTAGCCGAGGCGCGCGCCGTTGATTGTGATTGTGCCGTTGAATTGTTCGACGTCAGGCTGGTCTACTAGCTCCGAGCCCAGACCGAAACGCTCCATGGCTTTCTGGGAGGCACGGCCGCCCATGCCGACGTAGAAGAAAGCACCGATCATCTCCAGAGGACCAATGAGCAGGATGGAGCACAAGACCAGCGCCACTGCCTGGCCGAAAGTCAAGGTGTAATTCGCGTGGCGCCAGGCGGCCAGAGCTGCAGCGGCGGTGACGCAAGCCAGAGAGAATACAGCGTCAGAGACGAAGAGGATGAGCTGGTTGCGGGACAGCAGGCGCATGAGAGCCACACGATTATGCTCGCCGACATCCGCCAGTTCCTTTTCCGTACGTGCCGCGGCACCGAGCATCACGAGCGTTTCCAGGCCCTGGATGGATTCCAAATAGCGGTTGGCCAGGGCCTCGCGGGCGTCGCGAGATTCGCTGGAGACCTTTTGGAAAGCTTTTTGGAAACCGTTGATGGTCAGCGGGATGATCGGGATGAACAGCAGCAAGGCCAGCGCGGAGAACCAATCGATGCCGATCGCGACGATCACCAGCACCACCAGTGGGCAGGCTGCCGCGCCCATCAAGGGGGCGAGGAAACCCTGGCGGTAGTTGGTGACGCGCTCGACGGAGTCCGTCATGAGGGACACCACGCGGCCCGAGGAGCTGTGTTTGTTGTCGAGGCCGATTTTCTTCCACCAGCTGTCCAGCAGTTGGGCGCGGAGGGTCAGCTCCTCTTTTTTGGCGCCGACCTCGGCGATGTAGCCGGTGAGGACGGTGAGGAGAGCCGCAGCAAACGCGAGGATAAGGGGCAAGAATGGGGCGATGTGCCCATCGATCAACTCGCCGATACTGAGGAAGAAACAGGCCGTGAGGGCCGTGGTGACTAGGGATAACGCGAAGCCGGTTTTGATACGGCGGCTGCCCGCGGGGGAATCGAAGATGCTCATCAAATCGAACGTTAATGATGCCGAAAACGCTTTGCAATCTCCGTGGTGGGGGTTCGGGGCTGAGGTTTCTTTTGACAGGTTCGGCAGCGGAGGCTGAGGGCAGCAGTGAGTCTGGGGCAGCCCTGCGGAGTCGCCCCTGCCACTACCAACGCGATGAGCAAAACGACCTCGCCGACGAAAAACACGTCGCAACGGTTGATCGCAAGACCGCTGGCCTGCTGTGTTGATACACCAACCCCATCGGCGGCCCACCCACACCGGTGGCAGTTTCGCTGATTCCCGTTACTGCACCGGCAGCGAGAAAAGCTGATTTCGTCGGCGGGAAAGGAGGAGCAAGCAAGCTGACGACAGCCGCCGCAATGGTAACGACGGCAACAAGGACGGTGATCCCTTCAGTCGACAGCACAGTAATAAGGAACAGCCCGGCGGCTGTAAGGAACAGCCCAGCGACTGTAAGAATGATCCGTGCCAGGCTGATCCAAGCGCCGCCCTTCCAATCGATGGCTTCCACTCCCTCTCCTTATGCGGGTTAGGTACCCACACACAAACCATCAGACACTCTCGGCTGGGTCCTTCAACCCAGCTGGAAAACCTGGCATGGCCCACAGGGATTCCTCCCCGAAACCACCCACAACCAGGGCTACCCACACTCTCAACAAGCCCTTACAGACCCCACCCATTAACTAAAGTTTTCCTTAAATCATGACGTAGGAAGACGGGAAAACTTTCGTGAACGGCACAAACAACGGCGGTTCGGACAATAACGCCAACGGGCGCAACTACCCGAACCAGTGGGATAACCAGTGGCACAACCAACCGGGTCAGCCACACCCCGGGCAACAAACAAACCAGCCGGGTCAACCACAACAACCCACGCAGCCCGGCCAGTACTACTCCGCCCGACCTACGCAACCCACTCAGCCCAGCCAGCAATCCCCCGCACAACCGGGTCAGCCACCCCACCAGTGGCAACACCAACCACCCACTACACCACCGGCCACCGAACCGAAAAAGAAAACCCCGCTGCTCAAAATCGGTGCCCTACTAGCAGCACTCGTACTAGCCATCGCCGGCGGCATCTACGTCGTCACCCAAACCGGCATCGGCCAAAAACTCGCCGAAATGAGCTACATCGCCTCCGCCGACCCCGGACCGGAAGCCTTCATGGACACCGTCGTCAACGACGACTCCGCCGACATCGTCCAATCCGCAGAGATTCCCGAAGGACGACTGGCTGGTGGTGTCGACGGCAGCTCCGACAACCTCTACGGCGGCACCGGCGAACTATCCACCTGCGACGCCGCAGCACTACTAGACCACCTCAACGCCAACGACGAACTCAACACAGCCTTCGCCGAAGGCATCGGCATCAACGCCGACGATGTTGAGCGCTACGTCAACGCACTAAGCCCACTAGTACTCATGCAAGACACCTGGGTGACCAACCACGGCTTCAACAACGGCCACGCCAACCCCTTCCAAGCCGTCCTCCAACGAGGCACCGCCGTTCTCGTCGACGCCAAAGGCGTACCCCGAGTCCGCTGCGCCTGCGGCAACCCACTAGCCGAAGCCTGGAACGGCTACACCGCACCAAGCACCAACAACACCGCCTGGGACGGCTACACCCCAGGCAACGTCGTCGCAGTCTACGATGCTGGCGAGTCCCAAAAACAACTAAAAATCCGCGACCTCGAAACCGGCTCCGCGGAAGACTACGCAATTTCTGACGACAAAATTGACGCGCAAACAAAGGTCACCGACGCCGTCACCGACGACACACCTAAAACTGTTCCAAGCGACATGGACGTCAAACCAGACGAAGAACTCCTGAACACACTGGGCATGAAACCAGCAGAAAATGGAGACGCACGACCCACCGGCGGCGAACGCTTCCAAACCGGCAATGGTAGCTTCGACCCGGAGGCAGAGGCGAAGCCGGAGGAAAAGACGACTGAAGTAGACGCAGCAGCCTTCGAAACCAACCCGAATATTTTCTATATCCCATTCGAAGGACAGCGCGGGTGGTGCCTGGCGAAGCACTACACGGATGATTTCTCCCTTCTGTGTTCTCCTAAGGCCTTGAGTACGGACCTGAAGGCGAGTTTCACGGGCAATTCCCTCGATATTGCAGCCGCACCAATTTCCCAGGTCGTGTACAAAACCGGCTCTGGTCGCTTCGAATCAGGATCCACTGCGCATCCAAGTGGCCCAGGGGGCCTCAGGGGTGAGCCAACCTACCTGAAGGAGGGTGAGTCCGTGACCATTCGGGATTTCACCTGCTACAACCTCAGCGACCGGATTCGCTGTGAGGGCCCAGGGTCCCAGTTCGATGCCATCGACGATGATGGCCTGTACATTGATGAATCCCCTGAAAAGGTTGGCGCAACCTGTGGCGAAGTAGAAATTACTGCTTCCCGTCGTACTGTCACAGTCCGAGTCGCCAACGGTTTCGTCGACTGCGAGGAAGCAATGGAGATCGCTGAAAAGTACGTGAATTCTCCCAACGATGGAACCTACGGGCAACGCAATATTCAAACCATCGACAATTGGGGCTGTGCATACCGCAGCCTTCGCGATAGCGAAGAGCTGGGATGGAGCGGCAACTGTACCAGCAGCGACACCGGCGGCACTTTCGTCCTGCAGTAGACCTAGCACCCTGGCAGCGACTAGGGAGCAATCCACCGCATACTCGACGTGAAATCCGCGGGGCTTTGTGGGGTGAAAACCCCGGCGGTTTCATCCTCTCCGGCGGAGGTGCTATCACCAGAGGACATAGCGTCATCGGCAGACGTGGTGGTGACAGTTTCGGTGGCTGCGCTGGTTGCTGTGGAGGAAGTTGTATCTGCAGACTGTTCGTCGGTTTCGGCGCCACATGCGCTGAGTGTGGCAAGGCCGATGAGAGCAGCGATGGTGGTTGTGGTGATGTGGTTGCTGTTTCTCATACCAACCACTTTAGAAAAATTGCAATTCGTGCAAAAGAGGCTGATGGCCGCTATAGGCAGATTGCAACTTGCATAAACAGAGGGTGGTGACCCCCTACACATTGACGGCGACGCTAAAGGTATGTTCCCGCTGATAGCTCTTGAAAGGCCAGGTGGCGGATCTGACCTTCCAGCGAAGCGTTACGTCGATTCTCCCGCCGAGAGCAACTCCGGGTAGCACAACCTGTATTGTGCCCGTACCTCCCTTTTTGATGAGTCCGAGCGAGTAACTAGCTCCGTTGATGACGGCTACGGTGTTCCGCGAGTTGATGCGCTTGTGGTTATTCGCAATGGTGAGTGTGGCACGGCTGACAGCACGCTCGACGCCTTCGCTAGTGGTGAGGGTGACTTCAAAGAGTTTCTGCGGGTCACCCTTCTTACGCTCGCGATTGAGCTCTTCAAGAGTGTCGAAGAAAACATCGCCGATCAAGTCACTGATGAAGTCGAGAATCATTCTTGGGATTCTAACTAATCGCCGCCAGGCGAGTACCGCTTCCGCACAAAAGCAAATCCGTCATCAACGGCTCCTACGCGGATCGGAAGAGGGGCAGCTGTCCGGACTCAGTCAGCTCCGGTCGATACTCCGGCTGAGTCTCCGCCTGCACCTCCGGTCGTGGCTTCTGGTCCGGGGAGCCAACACCGAGTTCCCCAACTGGCAGTGAAGCGAGATTAGCGCGTTGAGGAGCGTCGAAGGTCAAAGCTTTTTCCCACCGCTTCTCGCTATGGATGAGTCCCCACAACCGATTCGCCACCGTGAGCACCTTGTCCATCTGAGCGCCATACGGCAGCTCACCTTCACTGGTCGCCCCGCCGGTGTGCAGCTTGATGTAGTCCTCGCTGCGGTCCACTATGCCCAGCCAACGGCCAACGATCTGCGCCGCATGCTCCGCCTCGAACTCCTTCGCAGCGTGCGACAGCTTTACGCGCGCCCACTGGTGGCCTGTCCAGTCCCTTTCCGGCTCCACATTCAGCGGCCCGCAATGCCCGAGCAGCACGTGTGCGTATTCATGAAGCAAGGTCTTGACCCGCTCTGCCTCACTTGCCCTCTTCGCGACAGTCACGAGGAACATCTGTTTGTGCTCTTTTCTGCGACCCGCGCGCTCACTGATGACAGACGGCAGATCCCCCACGGCCATCCTTCGCGCCCTTCCTGCAAGACCTCGCCCGTAATCGCGATCCTCTGCACGGATTCCCACGTAGCGACCCATATCCATGAGGTGCTGGGCGAGGCCGTCAATGCTGCGAGTGGGGTACGCTTTCATGAAGATCGCATCCAAATCCACTGCGATCTCTTCCTCGCCAGGCATAGGCATCGTATCCCTGTATTCGAACACCGCTGCTGCCGGTCCGCGAGTCCACATAATGATGAGTGGCGTGGCGTCGGGCGCTATACGACGGCCGAGCTGCGCCCACCGTTGGGCAGTCAGGCACGGCCCCGCCTCAGGGCGCTGAATATACGCCATGGCCACATTGAACGGCGCGGCCCACCGGTTCGTTCGCACGTAGCGGATGATGCGATTCCACATATCCAGCTGGGCCGCAGGAGTTGGCTGGAGACTGATGAATTCCTGGAGGAGGCTGCCTTGAATACTTGGTTGCGCGATGTCCGGTGAGAGTTCGGCATAACCGCCATGATTGGTGGCTGACTGTACAGAGTGTGGTGTGTGTTGTGTGGTCATGATCCACACTCTAGAAAGTGGGTGAGACAGCGACTGGCAAAACCTAACCCAATAATCGAACGGCAGATCGATGCGACGCTCTGCCCTCCAGGCGCACTATAGGGCACTGAAAGCGCACCTTAGGCCAGGACTTAAGCCAAGACAGCGTAGGCAATTAGCGCGTCGATGCGCCGCACGTCGATGTCGCGCCCGACCTTGATCTTTACCTTCCCCGAGCGAGTCCACAGCTCAATTTCAGCGTTGAAATCCAGCGTGCCGGCATTCTCGGAAGACCACATATTGATCGTGGAATAAGGAATGGAGTAGACCTCGATCTTCTTGCCGCGGATGCCCTGAGCATCGCGCACAATCAAGCGCTTGTTGGTGAAAACCGCGCTGTCGCGGAAAGTCTTGAAAGCGGCTTGTGGCTGCTCACCCGGCACGAGCACCCGCCCGATGTCTTCGGGAACCGGTACTTCGTTGATGAAGGTGAACTCGGTGATGGATGAAACCTCAGTCATGCTTCGAATTCCTTCCTGCAAACATTTTCAACTGCATTCTTCCCCCAAGCCCTACCCTTGACCAGCTCGTGCTGCAACCGCCGGCGTCACAACCGCCATCTCCCGCTCCAACCAACGCCCGCCCCCTACTACTAACGCTCGCCCCCTACTAACGCCCGCCCCCAACCGGCATACAACACCCAACCGCCGCACAATCTCCTATCGACGCACCCCAGGTAAACGCCCCTGAGTTGATAAATTTACCAACACGTCATTCGTTCGGTAAATTTACCAAGACTCCCGGGAGTTGGTAAATTTACCATCATGCGTATTCCGCTAGACTCCCCTTTCAGCCCCGGCTCCGACAATGTCCCGCAAGTCTGGGCGGGTCGAACGCGACAACTCAACGACTGGAGCACAGTGCTCCGACCACGCAGGCTTGCGGGAATACCCGAACGCGGGCGCACGATCCTCGGCGAGGCGGGCCTAGGAAAATCCTCACTCGTCCGCAGAATCGCCGCAGATGCCGCATCCCGAGGCGATTGGGTCACTCCTCAGCTGCGCATCCCCTCCGGATCCGACCCGCTCAAGCGCGTGGCCTCCGCTCTCCTTGAGGTCGCGAGAACGGCGGGACTGCCGACGTCGCGCAACAAAAAGGTCGGCGAGTTGATGAGCCGGGTAGAAACCGTCGCCGCTGCGGGTATATCCCTGACCTTGCGGGAGCACGACGGGCCCGAACCATATTCGACTCTCACCGAGCTGCTGCTGGAGTTGGGCCGAGCGGCCCTGCGTTCAGGGGATGTCGTGGTGCTGATTCACATCGACGAGGTGCAGAACATCAGCTCAAAAGATGCGCTTTCCCAGCTCCTTATCGCTCTGGGCGACGCGATCACACATGAGGAGGAAATCGAGGCGCCCGGTGGTTACGTGGTGCGCCGGGCTCTTCCCATCGCTGTATACCTCACTGGACTGCCCGAGTTCGCCGCGAGGGCCGGGGCTGCCAAAGGCGCAACCTTCGCGCGGCGTTTCCAAACCACCACGCTTAAGCCAATTGAACACACGGAAGTCCTCGAAGCACTTCAGCCATTCGTGATCAATGGTTGGGATGTCAGCGATGGGCAGGGCAGTACTGAAAAGATTCGCATGACACCGGAGGCCCAGGATCAAATCGCCATGCTGTGCTGCGGGGAACCTTTCCTGTTCCAACTGGCCGGCGAGCAGGCCTGGTACGCCTCGACAGAACCCGTGATCACCCGCGAGCACGTGCTGACCGGCTGGAAGCATGGTGCGGACGAAGCAGCGGTTCATGTCCAACGCATCTTGGATCGACTCCCTTCCAAGGAGCTGGATTTCTTGGAGGCCATGGCCGGGCTTGAACCAGAACAGCGGACGCTCACTAACATCGCCGCAACGGCCGGGTTTGCGAAGACTTCGCAGGCGGGCAGCATTTCGCGACGGTTGGACACGGAGCGGGGCATTATCTCGCGCGGGAGGAATTACACGTTCCGCCACCGTGCGGTCGGGGCTTATTTGACCTCGGAGTGGCCAGATGTCTTCCCCGACTAGGGATTACAGCTCCCGCACCACATCCGCGATGTCGTCCTGGCGCCGGTGCCGGAACATTGCCACTGTTCGGCGTCGTGGCGCCGATGGCTCCAAGCCCAGCGCGGCGTTCACGCGGGCCAGCGAGTCCTCCACACTTTCGCCGTCCACCACCAACTGTGGATCCAGACCCATGCTGCTGTAGACCCACTGCATACCTTCCAGGTTTGGTTGGTTGTCGGGCGCCTTGGTGACGTCGAACGTCTTATCCTCGCCGAGCCGGAGCCACACGCGCTCGCCCTCGCGCACTCCGAGGTCCTCCAGGAAGCGCCGAATGGTGGACATCGAGGCCTGCTTGAGCCGGTTCACGCGCACGTATTGCTCGCCCAGCCTGCTGTCCAGTGCGAGTTCCTCACCGACCTTCAAGCCGTAGAATGCGGCGACGCCAAGAGGCACCGGGAATCCACTTCCCCGAAGGTGATCCTTAGTGACCGTGACGAGCAGGTGCCAAACGTCGCCGCGCAGGTACACGTCGCGGGTGTCTTCGATGTCTCCCTCGATCGTGTTGCCTGTTTCATCGATGCGCTCGAAAACCATGCCATCCCTGGTTTCGAAGTCCCCGAGGGATGCGTACTGCCGGATGGATTGTTCGGAGACCTGCAGCCTGCCAGCTTCCGCGAGCAGGTCGCTGAGAGCCACTGCGGGAACTTTGCGCTGTGTTCCATCGCTTTCTGTGACGTCGTAGGTCCGCGCGCTGGTGCGCACGCGCTGGCCGATCCAGCTCGCGATGCTCTTAAATTCCTCCATGCCCCAGTCGGCGAGTGCCCACTGGTCGGCGGAGATTTTCACCAAGCGCGGATCGATTGCGAATTGGTTCTGCGCGGAGCGAATATTGCCGCCACCGGTGGTTTCGATAATCTCCTGTGCCTGCATAGGTTCACCGTTGATCGCCAGCACGCTCACGGCCCGGTCCTGGTGGCTGCTGACTTTGGTCAGCACTTTATCGTCCACGATGATGACCTTAAGCTCGTCGCTGGTGACGATGTACCCCTCCAGCACCTCAGCTGGAACTCCCAGCGCGTCGGCAACCTCATGGACTGTCGCCACTCCGTAGTCATCAGAGAGTTCCTGCAAAGTGTCACCCAGTTTCTGCGCGAAGCCAGGCTCCGTGGCCCATCCGTTCGCGATGTCCCACCGCTCGCCCAGGGCCACGAACAACTCGCTGTAGGTGCAACCTAGCCCCTCCACCTCGTTCGCTAGCGCGGGCAGGTTTTCCCGCACGGCGCTCACGCGTGCGACCGGACGCACCCGCTGGTGGATCGCTTCCACGACTGCCGTGAAAAAGCCGTTGTCCTCCTGAAAGCGCTGCTTCCACTGGCTTTCCAGCTGGCGCACACGTTCGCGCGTTACGCCGAATTCGGCGCCGACCTCTTCCAGCGAGGCACCGCCGATCAGACGCTTGCTGACGATCGTCAATTTGCGAGGATCAGCTTCAGTTGCCACGCGCACGTCCTCTGCCGCTCGCTTGAACACTTCGAGTACCGGATCCATGCTGCTGAGGCGCTCCACCAGCGCAGGCATAGTCGCCCGCACCGCTTCTGGGATCTCGTGCATGTCAGCGCAAACATTAATCAGCTTGTTCCATCCGGCGAACAGCGTGATCTCCGCCCACTCGCTGCCAGCCCGTGCTTTGCCAGCCCACTCACTGCCAGCCCACTCACTGCCAACCCACTCACTGCCAGTCCGGCCACCGCCCACACCGGAAGCCCAGCCGCTGTGAGGCGCATCTTCTACCGTCCCGGCAAACTCCTCGATGTGTTCTGCGTGCTGCTCGTCTTCGTAGAAACCATCCAGATGCTCCGCGTCGGTGGTCGAGGCACTGGCGTGCGAATCGATTGCTGCGAGCACCACCGCCTCAACCATTTTGTGCAGCTTATGCTCGCCAACCCCGCGCAGATCCCGCAGGTCGTTGACCGCAGCCGTCAGCGGCTCTTCAAACCGGGCGAACCATTGTGTGTATCCACTCTTGAACGAGCTCTGCACTTCGACGGGAGTGGTAGTTGTCAGCTGTGGGGACAGCTCCACAAGCGGCAGGTGGGCGTGGGTGTCGCACCATTCGATGGCCAGCTGGAGGCTGCGATCTCCTGCGGCCTGATCCGTAGCGCCCTGAACTTCTGTGCCCTGGGCTTTTGCGGCCTGACTGTTCTGGCTGCTCCACGGGAAAATGGCGGCGTAGTCGGTCGCCTCATTCGCGGACTCTACGGCGGTGAGGTCTTCCTCCACGGCGACCGTGTCCTCGGTCATGGCGCGAACGAGTTGCGCGAAAGTCTTCTCCCCCACGATGGGCACGCCGTAGTCGCGGGCTTTGCGCGCCTTGCCGCTCATGCTGTCCGGGTTCGCCGCGATGAGCAGCGCGGACTTCTTCGTCACGCCACCGACGCTGAGCCCCACCGCTTCGGCACGCTTGGCCCATTCCTCGCGCGGCAGGTCCAGCTGTCCGGTGAAGGTCACGCGGTCGCCGACCTTGAGCTGAATGCCGGGGCCACTATCACCCTGCTGAGGGGTAGCGAGGAGCTCACTGGCCAGCGATTCTGACAGTCCGAGCTGTTCCGCAAGAGTGGTGATGGTGGCACGTTCTTCGTCGGTAATGATGCCGTCCAACCACGCTTCGATAGCTATCTGACGGAGGAATTCCTCGTGCATGCTCAGCAGGTCATCCCGCCCGAGCCCGTCGCGTTCGGCCTGCTGTCCCAGTTGGTGGATCTCGGTGCGGGAGAGTTCCTTATCGGCCAGCGCCGCGGTAAGGAGCTTTCTATATTGTTCGACACCACCAGTGCCCCGCTTGGAGATACGCGCGGAAATGTTCGCGAGCCACTGTCCTGGGGTGGCTTGTGGCGTCGACGTAGATGACGGGCGAGCGTACAGCGCACCGGACGCGGGGTACTCAAACGCGGGCAGGTCCAGGGCAGCGCTGCTTATGAGGAGGTCGGCTCCATCTTCGATGAGGTGGGTAAAGAGCTCTGCAGTGGCTTTCGCATCCGCGAGTGCGGAGTGGGGGCGCGTGTTGGTGATGCCGAGGAGTTCGAGGGCGTGGGTGAGGGTGCTGGGTTCGCCGGGGAAACGTTGCTTGACCAGCCTCATCGTGTCGATAATCCAGGCTCCGTAGGCGGGCCACGCTAGGCCAGCGCGGCCGAATTCACGGCGAAGGAAGCGCACCTCGAAGGGCGCATTGTGCGCGACGAGGGTGCGCCCGTTGAGCAGGCCGGCGAGTTCTCCGGAGATTTGTTCGAAGGTGGGAGCGTCGACGACGTCGCCGGCAGTAATGTGGTGGACGAAGCTGTTGGAGATGTCCCGGTTGGGCTGGATGAGGGTTTCCCATGTGCGCTCGACTTGGTGATTGTGATCGAGTAGCACCACGCCCGCTTCGATGACTCGGTCGGTATGACCGAAGCCGGTTGTTTCGAAGTCGAGGACGGCGAACTTCTTGGGAGCGACCATGGGTACCTGCCTTGGGTTCAAACTTGTGGTCATTCGCGGTGATGACCGGAACTCCCGTTCATAGTCTCACAGGCCCGGGACAGCGTGGCGGGTGTTGTTCGATTTTAGAGTGCCTCGTAGTACTCCTTTCGGGATGAATAAATCGCACTTTTTCGAGATATCCCATGGCACAATGTCAAAGGTAGGAAACTTTATGAGAAAGACTGGCAATGGCGCGAACGAAGCTTTACATCCGTGAGGTCGATTACTCACAGGAGTCGCTGACTCAATTGCGCAGCGACCTTGAAAAATCTCCTGACAGATCCAAGAGTGAGGCCGAGCTCCGCCATCTTTTTCGGTTCCCGACTGTCTACATCGTCCATAACGATACGCAGCAGTCTTACGGAGAGTCTTCTTACGACGTCTACGTTGGCGAGACTAGCAATATCGAAGGTCGAACGCTTCAGCACTTGAATGCCGATTCCAAAGCCCGTGCGGACTGGGAAGCCTTCGCTCGGGCAAAGAACCCCAAAATGTTCGTCATTGGCCACGACCATTTCAACAAATCCCTCACCCTAGACATTGAGAATCGATTGATGTCCTACTTGGTGGGCGTTGATTGTGTGAAGCAGCTCAACAATCGACGCATGAACCAGCAGCTGGAGTACTACACGCAGGATGAGTTCGATGAGATCTTCAGCAAGATTTGGCGAGGCCTGCGTAAGAAGAATAAGCGCTTATTTCCTGCAGAGTCCGTCATCAGAGACTCTGCTCTCTTCAAAGCTTCCCCATTTCACAAACTAACCCAACAGCAACTCAACGCTAAGAGTGCCATTCTCGGCAGCATCACAGAAGCGCTTCAAAACCAAATGAACGGTCAGCTCATTTTGGTTTCCGGAGATGCCGGAGCAGGAAAAACTGTTCTTCTGAGTAGCCTTTTCTTCGAGCTCTTTCAGGCATCAGAATCGCCAGACGATCCGATGAGTTTCCAAGATCTTGATGCCTACTTGCTAGTTAATCACCTCGAACAGCTCACCGTGTACGAGACCATCGCTCGACGACTGGGTGTCCTAAAGAAGGACAAGGATAGAGTTAGCCGGCCTACACGATTCATAAATCAGCACGACCCATCTAGGTCGGACGATCTCGCCGACGTCGTGCTCGTGGATGAGGCGCATCTTCTCTGGACCCAAGGCAAGCAAAGCTATCGTGGCAAAAATATGCTCGAGGATCTTCTCAAGCGGTCCAAGGTCGTGGTTGCGGTTTTCGACGAAAAGCAAGTACTCGCGGGCAACCAGTTCTGGGAACAAGACCGACTCAAGGAATTAAGGGCAAGGGCCGACCAAACGATCCGTTTAACGAACCAGATGCGAATGGATGCAGATCCGAGCACTGTCCAGTGGATTAGGCAACTCATCGAACAGGGAACTGTTGGGCAAATCCCTCCGGACTCTAGAAACTACGAGATCAAGATTTTCGAAGACCCCCACGCACTCCGCGACGCTATTAAGCAGAAAGCCACAGCGAATGATGATCGAGGACTCTCTCGCCTAGTTGCAACTTTCGATTGGCAGTATTCAAGCGCTAGAAAGCCCCCCGGGGGAACTTGGAACGTCGAGTTTGGCGACTTCTGCATGCCCTGGAACCGAGAAATTGAGCTATCACCCCAAGAAAAGCGAGCTTACCGTGGTCTGTCTTGGGCGGAACAACCGCAGACGATTGATGAAGTCGGCTCAACTTTTACCATCCAAGGCTTCGACCTCAACGTCGCAGGCGTAATCCTTGGCCCTTCAGTTCAATGGCGGGATGGAAGAATCGTCCACGTTCCTTCCGAGAGTAAGAATTCGGCAGCTAAGAACAAGAGAACCCTTTCAGACGGTTCGAAAGCAGATGTTGCAGAACACCTCTTAAGAAACGAGCTAAACGTCTTGCTGACTCGTGGCGTTCACGGCCTCTACATTTATGCGGTAGACCCAGAGCTGCGTGCACGCCTAAAAGAGGCAACAGATTCCGCCGCGCATCCGACGAATTAGAGCCATCGACGATTCGAATCAGCCCCGCCCCACTGACACTGGTGACGCTTGCGGTAACCGCGGTGAGCAGAGCGGTCCAATAGGGTGAACCTTAAACCGATTGAGACCTCACCTGCCACACCCCAAGTGGCGATAGCCATTTAGAATCGCCTTCCCCTTGCACTCACGAGTACGTTCTTCGACAGTGCTCAGTAGAATTTAACCGAAGAGGTCGCTCAGAGTGCCTGATTTCGCGCATCGAATCCTTAGGCAAGGCCACGGGCATCCCCAATTCACTACCCAATTTGCGCCTTAGTCACGCAGTCGATTTTGGCGTAGGGTCGCCCCTTGTCATCGGTATTCGTCATGGCGTAGTTACCACCGTACGCACGACAACCCGTGTAGCCATCATATCCGCCTCCACCACCGGCAGTAGGTGCTGGTGCTGGCTGTGGTTGTGGCTGTGGCGCAGGTCGGGGTACCGGAGCCGGTGCAGGCACATACGCTGAGTCATCACTTGGACTCTCCAAGTCATTGAACAGCGCGTCTAGATCGGATGTTGATCCAGGCTCTGGTGGTTCCTTCAGCTCAGGAACGTCGTTGTCCTTTTCATCCTTGTAGTCCTTAAGGAGACGCTTATAGTCTCGCTCCAACTCATCCAAGTCCCCCTCAATGCGATCGACTTCAATGTTCAACCTCTCCGGCTCCCGGGAAGTGTAAAAGTCTGATAGGAGGTGAGTTGATACCGCGGCCTTCAAGGAAGACCGAATCTCTGGCAAGTCGTCGAGGAACTTTCCGGCGATATTGACAGCGGAAACGGTTACAGCACCGTCGGCGGCGCCCGACTGCTGTGCTGCTCGTTGAGCATTCTGGAAATCCTGGCGAGCCTCAGGATTACGAATCAAGCAATCAACCGGCACATCAAAGACACCCAGGCTCTTGCTCTTAGCCGAATCGGCAGCCGCCTTCACCTGCGGATAGAAGCGATCATTTCCATTGAAGATTTTGGCATCAGCGAGACCTCGCGCTGTAATAGCCTCATTGACAAGAAGGTCTCCTTTGAAGATGCCTGCCAGCTCGCGATCGTAGGGGTCGTGGATCTCCGCATCATGTTCCAGCCTGACCTCGGTTCCTGGAGGAAGTGTTTCCTCTAGGAAAGACTTCGCATCTTCAGCCAAGCATTCGGACGGTTCACCGTTTCTACCAATCTCCGGAGTATCCACATTGAGCAATCGAACCCGGGTACCCACTCCATCCCCCTTGTCCACCTCAACAGTGTCGCCGTCAATGACGCGCAATATTGTTGCTGTGTTCTCAACCTGTGGATCGTCTTCTGTGAAAACGAAATGATTAAGCGCAGCATATGCAAGGCTCCCCGTGCCTACGACTGCCACAGCGGCTTTTCCGAAACCCATAATTCTCCACCTAAAACTGTAAGAATGAAAACCCCCTTAGCTTATTCCACGGAGAGGTAAAACGGGGAAGGCTCACTAGATTGATTCTGAAGATATTTTGTCGCAACTTTTCCACGCAATCGCTCCCCATGAGAAGTTTAAGGGTCTAGGCGATTGTGCCAACAAACGAGCACTATCTATCGCCACTCATCCCATGGATAATTACCGGCTTTTCTGCTGGAGCAAGCCTTCCCAAGAGCTCTACATTGGCTCGTCGATTCCAAACCGTCATTCTCGAGCCCAACAAGGATGACAACAGCGTCGAAAGTGGAACTAATCCACTTCCCCGCCCACGAATTGCGATAATTGGTCTCGTGTCATCCTCCGGCAAACAACAAACGGCTCAGCTCCCCTCTCTGGCTACGTTGAAGGGAACCAGCTTCGACGTCCGACACCTCGATTCCGTCAGTGTCATCCTCGTCGACCAACCTTCGCTCCGAGGCCTGTATCGACTGACCTTCGCCAATGGTGACGCCTACGTTGGTCAGGCCATCAATGTTGCGAACCGCTTCACTTCACATCGACGGCGCTGGGAGGACATCACACAGTTCGAGTTCTTCCCCATACCAGAGGGCGATCTCAATCAGCCCGAAAAGGACTTGATCCATCTCACTGAGGCCAACGGCAATGTGCGCAACATCGCACTGGCGCATAAACCACTCGGGGAGAATTCACTCGAGATCGAGGTTTCCGAAGGGGCTACGATTTTGCTACCGTGGGATCGTAACAAGCGCGTCCGCCCCGGTGACTCGTCGGTTTCGGGATTCCGTTCAAGCTTCTTCGAACGGTCCCAGATCCCTTGTTATTCGGACTAACGTTCCATCGCCGGCTGGTACCTCTATAACACAGTTCCGGATCCCTTCAATACGCAAAAGCATCTTTGGGTTTCCTCTGCTCTGCCCTCCACAGGCAAGCTGAAAGGACAGAGACGCCTCACCACTTTAAGTGTGGGAGTACTCGAAGGCTTATGGATATACGAATTCACGAAACGAAAGGATGAAGTATCCATCCAAGCCTTTATCAACACCACTCCCCTGACCGGCCCAGCATCTTTATACTCAAGCCCAACCGAATGCTGGATTTGTGAAGAGATCCATTACAACTACGGTGACACGTTTCGGTGGTCGTTCCCATTGGAGAATCTAGTAGGAATTCTCAAGGGCGAGCTCGACTTCCCTCATCTACACAAACTGTTGGAAGCCTCATACGAACTCAATGTTCGGCTCATGCGCCAAAACGGAGGTGGCTTTTACCGTCGATTCCATAACGAACTTCTTGGCAATGACTTCCTCGCCGCCTCATTGCAGTGGACCGGACCTTAGGCGTGTCGGTTCACCCCTTAACGCCAAGTTGACCTGTACCCCCAGTCGGGCTCGAACCGACACTGGGCGGATTTTAAGTCCGCTGCCTCTGCCAATTGGGCTATGGGGGCCTCGCCCACCACTCACGGCGATCGCAATCGCAATCACCCATGGCGGGCACGTCCGCGCCCGTGCTCTACCGGGCGCGCCTCACGTCACTGTACCGCGCACAACCAGCCTGAACTAGCTGTTGCGCTTCACAACCTCCGCGAGGATACCGTCAAGGATATCCTTCTCACTGATCGTGATCGTCTCCAGCCCCTGGTTTAGGAACAGCGTGGTGAACTCGTCCACCACCACAGCGCCACCACCGATCACATCCGCGCGGCCTGGGTGCATCGGCCCCAGCTCCATGCGTTGCTCCGTCGTCCGCCCCAGCAAGTCGCGCGCCGTCGCCCGGAAGTCCTCCAGCCGGTGCACGCTCATGTGGTTCCGCTCCGGCTGGTACTCCGTCAGCCCCAGCGTGATGGAACTCATCGTGGTCATCGTGCCGGCCACACCAACCACCCGGTCCACCGCGCCCAGCTCCACAACCTCCCGCACGTCGCCCAGCAGCTCACGCACGTAGCCCCGCGCCGCCTCAATCTCGTCCGACGCCGGTGGCTGCCCATGCAAGTACCTCTCCGTCAGGCGCACACACCCCATGTTCGCGGAGTACGCCTGGTTAACGCTCCCGTCAGCCGTCCGCACCACAAACTCGGTGGATCCGCCGCCCAAGTCGATCACGCACACGCGCTCCTGCGGGCCGAGCTCCCCCAGGTCCGTCACGGCACCATTAAAACTCAGCTCCGCTTCCCGCTCGCCGGAGATCACCTCCGCCTGCAACCCATCCTTGATGCGGGAGAGGTGGCGTCGGGTCAGGGAAAAGAACTCCTCCCGGTTCGCCGCATCGCGGGTGGCGGACGTCGCACCCATCATCACGTCCTCCACGCCGAACTCCACCATCCGGTCGGCGTAAGTGGACAGCGCGGCATCGACACGCTCCAGGGCCTCATCCGCGAACCGCCCCGTCGCATCCACGCCCTGGCCCAAGCGGACGATGATGTTATCGCGATTCAGCTCGTTGAGCGTGCCGTCCGGCAGCACCTCAGAAATGAGCAAACGGATGGAATTCGTACCACAGTCAATGCCAGCGAAACGGCGACCCTGAGCTGCCTGAGCGGAAGCGCTGGTTGGACCATCGTTGGTCTGCGTGGTGGCGTCCATCTAGCTCTCCTCCCCACCCTCGGTGCTCGCGGCGGCCATGGACGTGCCCAAAGACGCCGACGTCGGCCAGTCCGCAGGCAACGCCGTCCCCACCAGCTTCGGGTTATTCTCGCACGCCAGCGCCACCGCCTCCGTGCCCAAACGCACGCGATCCGGTCCCTCCGCCAACGCATAGGCGATCAACACGTGCAAGCACTTCACGCGGTCCGGCATGCCACCGCCGGAGAAGTCCGTACCCAGGTCCTCCATCGCGTTGCGCTCCGCCAAGTAATGCTCATGAGCTGCCGTGTAATCCGCCGCCAGCTCCGCATCCTCAGCCAAACGAGCCTGCATCGTCTTCATCACGCCAGCCACCTCCAGGCGGGAAGCCTCCGCGGTCAGGCGCGGATCCGTGAGGTAGTACAGCGTGGGAAACGGCGTGCCATCGTCCAAACGTGGCTTCGTTTTCACCACAGCAGGCTCGCCATCCGGAGTCCGGTAGCTCACCTCCACCGCGCCGCGCGGTCGACGCCCCAGCTGGGTCTCCATGATGTCCAGATCAGCCTCAGAAACGGCCACGAATGCTCCTTGAAACTAGTAGGCGCAGCGACACTTCCCCTCCATCTGCCGAGCAGGAACGGCGACGTGGCTGCGGCAGTGGAAGTGAAGTCCGCGTGAAAAACAGTCACCGCCGATTGTAGCTGGAGCATAGAGGTTACTCTGTGTCGGCAACGGCGTCGCACCGACGAGGTCTAGACCAAATTAGCCTTCCGGAGTGTTCTCCGGTGCAGGAGCAGGCTGGCCATCAGGAGCGGAATCCGGGGCTGGGGCGCCCTCCGGGGAAGAGTCCGGCGCAGAGTCCGGGGCATCGGGATCAGGAACCGTCGGGAGGTTGTGATCGACCACGTGATCGCCAGTCGGCTTCTCCTCCTCCGGAGTCGAGATCGCATCCCACAACTGCTGGTACCACTCCCCCGGTTCCTCCGGAACATCCGTCTCCACGCCAGGGGTGGAACCAGAAGAATTCGCGTCAATCTTCGGGCTGAAAATGCGGAACGCGGACTCGCCGGGCTCGATTAAGCCCAAGCGGGTGCGGGCCTGCTCCTTGATGTAGTCCTCGTTGTTAAAGCGGTTGAGCTCGCCAGTCAGGCGGTCGCGTTCCTGCTCTTGGGCGTCGATCTGCTGCTCCAGCTGCGCCAGCTGAGAACGCTGGTCAAAGTAATTACGCAGAGGCTGGGCGATGGACAGTGCCAGGAAAATCACCATCAACGCGGCGAAGATGAGGATCGCGGGGCTGACGCGCTGAGGCAACTGCACGAAACTGCGGGCCAAACGGGCTGGGGCGGCCTGGGCGCGTTCCCGGCGCCGATCTTGGCGCTCGATGCTGCGCGCACGCGGAATCCCAGGACGTGGCTGCTGGTCAGAAGCGCTTTCCATGTCCTGGTCAGGCTTAGTGGACCGGCGGGTGTCCCTCGACGGGGACTTACGCGCGGATCCGCGTGACTCCTTGGCACTCATACTTCTACGACCATACCCGCTCCAGCGGTGGTCGCTGATGTTGGCGCGCCAGAGTGCTTCGGTGGCGCTGGTGTTTGTTTATGCGGGGTACTGCGATGCCCGCTGACCTCCGCGGTGCAGCCTCCGACACAGTTACACATTTCTACTTCCGGCATCCTGCAAAAGCGCAGGTCGGCATCTTCTGAATAGCGCCGCTGCAGATAGAAATGTGCAACTGTGTCGCGCAGATCCTACAGGCGGTTGCGCCGAGTCGCTTCCCGCCCAGCTACGACTCAGATTGTTGAGGGACTCCACCCGGGTTCAGCCAACCTGCATCGCCCGGCTCCTTCCACGCCTTCCCCTTAGCTTTCCACAGCCAGCGTCGATTATCGCGCGGATACTGGCGCAGCCAATCAAGGCGATCCGCAATGGCCTTCACGCCCATCCCATCAGTGAACGCCGCGTGGTCGATGCGTAGAAATTCGTACCCGTACAAAGCGATTCTTTTCTGCCGAGACAACTCCGCGGCGATCGTCTCCTCGCCCTGGTAGTTGCCGTCAATATCGAAGACAGGCTCTCGATACTTACTGGCGCCGTCGTACTCGATGATGAGCCCGCACGGAAACATGAAATCCACCCGGCCGAGAAACCGCCGCGCACCCGGTTCGTAAATGCTGACCTGCTGGCAAGGCGCCGGCAGACCCGCACGCCACATGGCCAGCTTGAGTTCGCTTTCGCGCGGGCTCTCCGCCCACGGTGTAACGAGATTCCGGAGCTGCCGATAACGGGCGGCGCCCTTGCGGGTGGTGAAGCCGGCACGGTCAAATTCAGCCAAAGTAACTATCTGACGGTGCAGCGCATACTCAGCGGCCACGCACGCCTCCTCTAGCCCAACCCACTTGGTCAGTTGGAAACACGTGTCGGGAATGCTGGCGACCCGCACCGAGCCGTAGTACGACCGTATCCTCACGGCCCGTTCTTCCTCACCCGTCGAAATACGACGAAAAGCAAGCGAGCGGGCAAGCCGACGATCCGACACCGCATAGTGCTTCGCATACGTGAAACCGAGATCGATAGAGCTGTGCTTGTGCAGTCTGAGCCGCGGTGTTGTGCGCGCTAGCTCATGCAGGAACGCCGCGCTCTCACCCACAACCACACTGCGCGGCTTGGCAACCGCCGCGGCGACGATGTCCTGGATGAGGCGCGGTTCCGCCACGACCGTTCGTTCTTCGGGTGGAATGAAGACCCCAGGATGGAGCTTTACCAGCTCCCCTGCGTTGGCCTTCCGGTAGATGGCGCACTTCTCCGTGTTTGATAAACCCGCCGTAGAAATCAGCGGCCCCCCCAGCCTTATTCATAAGGCAGATGATACCAACGCAATGCTGCCGACACAGTTGCACGTTTTCGCCCCAAGCGGCTACATGCAACTACACGTTTCCACAGGTCAGCTGATTGAGCTCTCGATGGCTTCCAGAAGAAATGTGCAACTGTGTCGAGGCGGCACCAGCACACGCCACAACAGCACGCAGCACCTCATCCCCCTGCATCAACCCACTTCACAACGGCCCGCACCCGGACACAGCAAAAGCCGCCCGCGTGCGCCCGTTGGAGGGACAACAGCGGGCGGCTAAGCGCCAGCGGATCCTAGCCCTGGAAGCGTGGGAAAGCGGAGCGGCCAGCGTAGACCGCAGCGTCGCCCAGGATCTGCTCGATGCGCAGCAGCTGGTTGTACTTCGCCACGCGCTCGGAACGGGCTGGAGCACCCGTCTTGATCTGGCCACAGTTCAGAGCAACGGCCAGGTCAGCAATGGTGACGTCCTCGGTCTCACCGGAACGGTGGGACATCATGGTGCGGTAGCCATTGCGGTGAGCCAGCTCCACAGCATCGAAGGTCTCGGTGAGGGTACCGATCTGGTTCACCTTCACCAGCAGAGCATTCGCAGCCTTCTTCTCGATGCCCTCCTTCAGGCGAGCAGGGTTGGTGACGAAGAAGTCGTCGCCGACCAGCTGCACCTTGTCGCCCAGAGCAGCGGTGAGCTTGGTGTAGCCCTCCCAGTCGTCCTCCTGCAGTGGATCCTCGATGGAGACGATTGGGTAAGCGCTGACGAGCTCCTCGTAGACCTTCGCCATCTCCTCTGCGGTGTGCTCGCCGCCCTCGAAGTGGTACTTGCCGTCCTTGTAGAACTCAGAAGATGCGACGTCAAGGGCCAGCGCCACGTCAGCGCCCACCTTGTAGCCCGCAGCCTCGATGGCCTCGACGATGAGGTCGAGGGCTGCCTTGGTGGACTCGACGGAAGGAGCAAAGCCACCCTCGTCGCCGAGTCCGGTGGACAGGCCCTTGTCCTTGATGACCTTCTTCAGGGAGTGGTACACCTCGGTGCCCATGCGCAGAGCCTCGGAGAAGGTGTCGGCACCGATTGGGGCGATCATGAACTCCTGCACGTCTACGCCGGAGTCAGCGTGCGCGCCGCCGTTGAGGATGTTCATCATCGGCACTGGCAGCACGTGTCCGTTAGGGCCGCCAACGTAACGGAACAGTGGCAGACCAGCGGACTCAGCGGCAGCGTGTGCCACGGCCATGGACACGCCGAGGATGGCGTTCGCGCCCAGGCGGGACTTGTTCTCGGTGCCGTCGATCTCAAGCATCCGCTGGTCGATGGCGCGCTGGTCATCGGCCTCGAAGCCTGCGAGCTCATCGTCGATCTCATCGATGACGTTGGCTACTGCCTTGGCTACGCCCTTGCCCAGGTAGCGGTCGCCACCGTCGCGCAGCTCGTGGGCCTCGTGGACACCGGTGGAGGCACCGGAAGGAACGGCCGCGCGGCCGATGGAGCCATCGTCCAGGCCCACCTCCACCTCGACGGTTGGGTTACCACGGGAATCCAGGATTTCGCGGGCGATGATCTGCATGATTTCGGCCATGGAATAAGCCTCCTCGGGCTCGTACGTTGGTGTAGTTCACGGGGCTCTGGCGGGGCGCAGCCTCCACCTACAGAGTGAAGGCGTGGACGCGTCCGCGCATAGCCACGCGGTATGCCCCCTATTGTTCCACTAATCGGCAACCTTTACCGCGAGGTTTGCCCCCGTTGCGGGGGCTTGGGCACCAACCTTTTCGTTACTGCTTGTTTCCATGCTCTAGTTGCCGTTTGTTTCAGCCCTCGAGTGATCGCGAGCTTCAGTGCTCGAGTTATCGCTGGCTTCAGCGCGCAGAGCCCACCGGTGCCTGGCCGAGGGCGTAGTTCGCTGCCGCGTCGCGCACCTTCAGCACGTACTCATCGCTCAAGTTGTAGGAGCGGATCGCCCTAGTCCACCCATCTGGGGTGGACAAATCCCGATCAAAATCGCAGAGGAGCCGGACTGCGGACGCGCTGGCGTCGTCAATATTCTGCGGGTCCGAACGGCCGTCACCGTTGGCATCCACGCCGTAACGCTCCCAGGACTCAGGAATGAATTGCAGCGGCCCCATGGCGCGGTCGAACTCCTTGTCCCCATCCATGCGCCCGCCGTCCGTGTCCGTGATCTTGGCGAAGCCGTCACCGTTGAGCTGTGGCCCGTAGATCTTCGGCTCCACCGTACCGCGCCGATTCAGCTCCGCGACACCGTAACGCTTGCCGTCGTAGGTGCCGTGAATGGTTTCGACGTAACCAAGGCCCGCCAGCGTATTCCAGGTGATACCGCATTCCGGACGGGAATCGCGGGCGATAACCTCCGCGTTGCCATAAGCGATGAGGGCTTGCGTGGGAATGCCAGTCTTCTCGCTGATGGGGCGCGCCCAGTCGAGCAGCTGTAACGCCGTCCGACCTGGGCTGTGGATATTGATACCCGGCGCGGGCTTGGCTGCTGCAGGAGGCACGTCATCGGGAATCGGGATGCGCTCCGGACCGGAAGAATCACGGGAGGCGGCACCCGCGACGAGGAACCCCACCAGCGCAATAATCCCGAGCAGTGCAATGACGACGAAGAACAGTCCGCACCCGCCGAGAATGCCGCGGTTGGGCTGCTGGTGTGCGCTCATCCGTTCCCAGTCGGAATTGACCCGCTGGGGGCGCGATGGCACCGGACGAGAAGCTTGTGAGCCGGTACCAGTTCTGTTGGTGGACTTGGCGGATCTGCTGGTGGACTTGGCGGAGTTTTTGGGCGTAGGGATCTTCCCCACACTGCGCTTCGCGTTATTCGCCATCAACCCTCCACCTTGTCGGAAGTCCTATCCACTGTGCTGTCTGTAGTGCACTCATCGGCACCGCGCTCAACTGCTTCAGGCTCGTCCGCACCGCGTTCGCCTGCTACATACTCATCGGCACTGCCACTGGACGCTACTTCAACAAGCACCGCACCCAGAGACTGCGCAGGCAACTGTACCCGCGAACCCACCGCCGATGCCTCCGGCGCGGCGATAATTTCCAACTCCGCCAACTCCGGGTAAGGCCGCTCACACACCACAACTTTGGCTCCGGGCAGCACACCCCGATCGCACAGATAACTCAGAAGCTCCGGGTCGCGATCACTAACGCGGTCGATGAGGTAGGTCGAGGCAATGGTGGCGTCGGATAGGGAAAGAACATCGGGAACGTTCACCACGCCGGCGGGCGAAGGGATCGGGTCGCCGTGCGGATCGCGGAGGGGGCGGCCCATCACCGCATCGATGCGCTCAAGGAACGTGTCAGATACAGCATGTTCGAGGACCTCCGCCTCCTCGTGCAACTCGTCGAGGGCGTAGCCGAGCTCACGGAAGAGGTAGGTCTCTATCAACCGGTGACGGCGCACCATCTGCAGCGCCAGGCTCTGGCCTTCATCCGTCAGCTGCACATCCGCGTAGGGTGCGTGTTCGACCAGCCCTTGCTTGACCAGGCGCTTAATGGCCTCCGACGTCGTGGAGGTCCGCTGGCCGAGACGTTCCGCGATGCGCCCTAGGGTCGCCCGGCCTTCACCCCACTCATGGAGGTCGAAAATCGCCTTCAGGTAGTCCTGAGACTTCTCGGGCAGATCCAACACATGCATGCTCGACAGTGTACGGGATGCACATCACATTTTTCGGAACCACGCAGATCAGACACTCTAAACAGGCGCTTTCCACCGGGGTCCGCAGCTCCAGCTTCACATGAACTATTGACAACCATTCCACTTATGAGTTTAAGTGTTCAAGGCATTGAACTTTTAAAAACGGGAATGTGAACATGAGAAAACTCACCGTGGCACTCACCGCCACCACCCTCCTCGCCGCAAGCACCGGCCTCACCGCCTGCAGCACAGATGACGGCGCCAAAGCCAGTGACAAACCACAGGTATTGACCACCTTCACCATTCTCGAAGACATGACCCAGGAAATCGCCGGAGATGCCGCCGACGTGCACAGCATCACCGAACCCGGCGCCGAAATCCACGGCTACGACCCCACACCGTCCAACATCGCCGACGCCGCCGGTGCCGACCTCATCCTGGAAAACGGCCTCGGGCTAGAGCACTGGACGGAGAAACTACTGAAGAACTCCCAAGCCAAGCGCGTGACCGTCAGCGACGGCATCCAGCCCATCAACATCGAAGGCACAGACACCCCCAATCCCCACGCGTGGATGAGCCCCGTCCTGGCGAAAACCTATGTGGACAACATCGTCCGCGCCCTCAGCGACATCGCACCTGAGCAACGCTCAACCTTCGAAAGCAACGCTGAGGCTTACAAGAAGAAGCTCGATGACGTGGACAACAAACTCAACCGAGGCCTATCCGAGCTGCCTAAAATCAAGCGCACCCTCGTCACCTGCGAAGGCGCCTTCAGCTACCTCACTAAGGAAGCTGACATGAAGGAGGGTTACATTTGGCCGGTCAACACCGAAGGCGAAATCACCCCAGGCCAGGTCAAGCAAGCCGCCGAGTTCGTCAAAGCCCACGAAGTCCCATCCGTGTTCTGCGAATCCACGGTGGAACGGGGACCGCAGGAACAGCTCATGCGCGAAACCGGGGCTGCTGACGGCGGCACACTCTACGTAGACTCCCTCTCCCCCGCCGACGGCCCCGTGCCGACCTACCTGGACCTCATCACCCACGACGTCACCACCATCGTAGAAGGCCTGAAGAAGTGAGCATCGCCCTTCGCGCGCGGAATCTAAGCGTCACGTATGGACCCGTCCAGGCACTGGACGGCGTGGACATCGACGTGCACTACGGCAGGATCCACGCCCTCATCGGCACGAACGGCTCCGGCAAGTCCACGCTGTTTAAGACCCTCATGGGACAGTTGGAGCCCAACTCTGGCCGAGTGGATCTCACGGACCACTCCCCTGGATCGGTGGCATATGTTCCGCAGACTGAGGCCGTGGACTGGAACTTCCCCATCCGCGTCAAGGATGTGGTCGCCTGCGGTCGGCGCGCTGGTCGATGGGGCCGCTGGTGGGGCGGTTTGGGAAGCAAGGACACAGCGATCGTGGAGGAAGCCCTCGAACGCACTGGCCTGACCCCCTACCGCAACCGCCAGATCGGGCGACTATCCGGTGGGCAAAAGAAGCGCACGTTCGTCGCGCGTGGCTTGGCGCAGCAGACGCGTGTCCTCCTGCTCGATGAGCCCTTTGCCGGGGTCGACGCCACAAGCCAGCGGCACATGACCGATTTGCTCCGCAGTATCAGTGCCGAGGGGACTGCAGTCCTGGTCAGCACGCATGACCTAGCGCGGTTGTCCGAACTTGCCGACGAGGTGACGCTGCTCAACCGCTCCGTCATCGCTCACGGAAGTGTCGATGATGTGTTGCAGCCGGATAAGCTGCTGGCGGCATTTGGGGATGGTGCAGCATGATGGTCATACTGCTGGAGCCTTTCCAGTACTCCTTCATTCAGCAGGGACTGATCGTGGTGACCCTCGTGGCACTGGCTGCCGGGCTGCTGAGCTGCTGGCTCGTGCTCGTCGGGTGGTCACTGCTGGGCGATGCGATCTCCCACGCCGTATTACCAGGCGTGGTGATCGCCTTTGCCCTAGGCGCGCCCTTCGCGGTCGGAGCATTAATCGCCGCGCTGGTCGCGGTAGGGCTCGTGCATCTCGTGGGGAGCCGGACAACACTCAAGGAGGACACGAGCATCGGCATCGTGTTCACCTCCCTGTTCGCCCTGGGTTTGGTGCTGATCTCCATCACACCCGCCTCCGGCTACACCCAGGAGATCCTCTTCGGCAATCTGCTGGGAGTCTCCCATGCCTCCTTCGTGCAGGTTGCGATCTGCAGCTCGGCGGCGATTGTCATCGCCCTCGCGTGCCGCCGGGCTTTTACCATGTGGGCATTCGATCCAATCCACACCGGCTCGCTGGGCTTCCCAGTGATGCTGGTTCGCGGCTTGCTGCTTGTGGCGATGGCCTTGGTCGTCGTCTCCGGTGTTCAGGCCGTTGGTGTCATTCTTGTCGTCTCACTGCTGATCACGCCGGGTGCCACGGCGTATTTGCTGACCACGAAATTCGAGCGGATGTTGTTCTTCGCTCCGGTGGTTGCATGGATCAGCGGTGTGGGCGGCATCCTTCTTAGCTACCACCTGGACATCTCCAGTGGTGGCACTATCGTGCTGGTGCAGTCGGGAATCTTCGCGCTGGTCTACCTGTTTGGACCGCGCTCGGCGATTACTTCTGCGATTTGTTCTTGAGAACCTCGCGGAAGTTCGCGACCGCGTCCTTCAGGCGGCGATCCGCCTCACCTGGCTTATCCATTTCCAAGCCCACCATGGGGTAACGGATATCCATCGGGATGTCTGTATCGGCAATCCCGAGCTCGCGAGCCTCGCGGATCACTTCCTCTGCGGCCTGCAAGCCGGATGCCCCACTCTCCGCTACGGCATTTCCGTTGTCAGCGGCGGACGTGCCACCCTCTGAGGCAGGCTTCTGTGCAGCAAAAGTACTAGCGTGCGGTTCAATCCGCTGCTCTGGAACAGAGGCTTGCCCCTCCGCACTGTGTTTTGCACTGTGTTTGCCGGACGAGGACTGCGGTGCAGCGCCTTCTCCAGCAGGTAAACCGCCCTGAGCATCCTGGGCCGAGGACTCCGAGCCCTGTGCAGCGCCCTCCTTGGCATCCACCAAATCCGTGTATTCCTTGCCCAAAGACTGCTCGCGCTCGGCACGCTCGCGCTTCTTGCCCTCTTCCCACAGCCGATCCTGCTCCGTCTTCGGCACCTGACGCTCGACGGACTCAAAGAGGTACGGAGCCCTAGACTGCAGCTTCGCGGTAAACGCACCCGCCACGTGGCCAATATCGAACGCGCCACGACGGTTCGCGATCTCCGCGTGGAACAGCACCTGCAGCAGCACGTCAGACAACTCCTTGCACAGCTCCTGCTCCAGCCACTGCGGAACCTCAGTTCCCTTGCTTTCCACCGCATCAATGACGCGCGCGAGCTCCTCCGTCTCCTCACGCAGGAACTTGACCAGGGAAGCGTGCGTCATGCCCTGCTCCCACTCCCCCTGCCGCAGCGCCCGCGCCATCAGCGCCACCGCGTCCTCGATCTCATCCATCACGGAAGCCGGAACCTCAGTGCGGGTCGTGCGCCGCATCCCGGCGACAGCGGCCGTGTGCTCATCAGTACCCACGATCTGGCCATCCACATAGCCATCACCCGAGACACTCGTACCGTCCGCGCCCTCGTCAGCGGGCTTTTCCCCGGGCTTGGTGAAGTCCCCCTTCACCGCAGCAGCGCTCGGCATCTGCGGACCCGCTGCGCCAGCGACCCCTTGAGCCTTCGCGGCGGCAGCCCCGGCCTGGGCGCTGGTGGCGTCGGCCTGGGCGCTGGTGGCGTCGGATACAGAAGAAGAGGAATCAGAGCCCTCCAGCTGGCGCTGCGGCTCCATCTCCACGAGCAAAGACGGGGCGGTGATCAGCTGCTTGCCCGCATCCAGGCGCTCGCGCACCAGCGGATTCGACACGTCGGTCGTAACCAGGACATCCGCGTCATCGTCGGTATGCCCACCCAAATCCAGGATCGTCCAGCGCACACGCACCGGAACTTCCTCCGTGTATGCCACATCGCCGCTGAGCAGCGGGATAGCCTCCACGGGAATCATCGCGGGGAAACGGGGATCGAGCAAAACGACAGACATGGTGTAACAGTCTACCTGCCTGCGCCCGCCGCTACCTCGTAACCGCCGTCTCGCCCCTCATGTTGCGTTGCGGAATCCCCGCCAGCGACGTCAGAGCATCCGCACACCACTGCACCAAATCCATATCGCGCAATGCCACCGCACGCATGCCCGCACCTTCCTTCGGCGCAGGAATGAGCACCACCTTCGTAGTCGCGCGGTACATCGCCGACGGGAACAGGCGCTTCAAACGCACCTGCCCGGAATCCGGCAGTTCGATCGGGCTGAAGCTAATCTTCTGGCCCGTTTGCAGCACCTCCCCGACCTTGAGATCACGGCACAGCATGCGCAGGCGGGACACCGCTGCCAGGCGCGTGACCTGAACCGGCGGTTCACCATAGCGATCGCGCAGCTCGTCGAGGACCGTCAACACATCCTCATCAGTCTGCACCTCAGCGAACTTGCGATAAGCCTCCAGGCGCAGGCGCTCCGCAGCCACGTACTCAGCCGGAATGTGCGCGTCGATCGGAAGATCCACGCGGATCTCCTTCTTCTCCTCCTCGCGGCCATCGACAACTTCACCATCGGCCATCGCACGGAAAGCCTCCACAGCCTCTCCGACAAGGCGCACATACAAGTCGAAGCCCACGCCAGCGATATGCCCGGACTGCTCCGCGCCCAAGACATTGCCGGCGCCACGCATCTCCAGATCCTTCATCGCCACGGCCATACCAGCGCCCAAGTCGTTGTTCGCGGCAATGGTGCTCAGGCGGTCGTAGGAGGTTTCCGTCAGCACCTCACCCTTCGGGTAAAGGAAGTAGGCGTAGCCGCGCTCACGCGAACGCCCCACACGGCCGCGCAGCTGATGCAGCTGGCTTAGACCCATGTGGTGGGCGTTTTCCACGATCAAGGTGTTCGCATTGGAGATGTCCAGACCGGTCTCAACGATCGTGGTGCACACCAGCACATCGAACTCGCGGTCCCAGAAGCCCTTCACCGTGGTTTCCAGCTGTTCCTCGGACATTTGCCCGTGCGCCACAACCACGCGCGCTTCCGGCACCATCGCGCGCACAGCGGCTGCTGTTTTCTCAATGTCCTTCACGCGATTGTGCACGTAGAACACCTGGCCATCGCGCAACAGCTCGCGGCGGATGGCCGCTGCCACATGCTTTTCCTCCTGCGGACCGACGTAGGTCAGCACCGGATGGCGGTCCTCTGGCGGTGTGAGGATCGTGGACATCTCACGGATGCCCGCCATGGACATCTCCAGCGTGCGCGGAATCGGAGTAGCGGACATGGTCAGCACATCCACATGCGTGCGCAGTGCCTTGATGTGCTCCTTGTGCTCCACGCCGAAGCGCTGCTCCTCATCCACGACGATAAGCCCCAGGTTCTTCCACTGCACACCTGTCTGCAGCAGGCGGTGGGTACCGACGACAATGTCCACCGTGCCGTCGGCCATGCCCGCCAGTACCTCCTTCGATTCTTTCGCGCTCGTGAAACGCGAAAGCTCCTTGATGGTCGTCGGGAAGTCCTGCATCCGCTCGGAGAAGGTGGAGAAGTGTTGCTGGGCCAGTAGTGTCGTCGGCACCAAAACGGCGACCTGCTTGCCGGCCTGGACGGCCTTAAACGCCGCGCGCACCGCGACCTCCGTCTTTCCGTAGCCCACGTCGCCAATGATTACGCGATCCATGGGCACGGGCTTTTCCATATCGGACTTCACGGCCTCGATGGCATTCCACTGGTCCTCGGTCTCCGTAAATGGGAAGGCATCCTCCATCTCCCGCTGCCACGGGGTATCCGGGCCAAAGGCGTATCCCGGCGCGGCTTGGCGCTGCGCGTACAGTTGCACCAGCTCAGCCGCGATCTCACGAACGGCTCCGCGGGCCTTGCGCTTGGTGTTCTTCCAGTCCGCACCGCCCATCTTCGACAGGGCCGGACGCTCGCCGCCGACATAGCGGGAGAGCATGTCCAGCTGATCCATCGGCACGTACAACTGGTCACCCGGACCGCCGCGCTTGCTCGGCGCATATTCCAGCACGAGGTACTCCCGGCGGGACGCGTCCGGGCCCTTACCCACGGTGCGTTCCGTCATCTTCACGAACTTGCCGATGCCGTGGCTATCGTGCACCACCAGATCACCTGGCTTCAGCTCGAGCGGATCCACCCGGTTGCGCTTCTTCGCTGGCTTGCGCTTGCCGGTGGCGGCTGCATCGACGCGGTTACCGGTGAGGTCCGTCTCCGTGAGGAACAGCATCTGCGGTTGAGCATCATCCCCCGCAAACGGGAAGTCCACGCCGGAATAAGCAACAGCGTGATAGATGCTCACGGCGCCTGCTGGCGGCTCATCAGCGCAGGTCAGCGTGCTCTTGCGCACTCTGCCTAGCCCACGCTGGCCCGTGAGGTCCACGCCGATCGCCTCCGCGTGGATGCCCGCCTCCTGCATCCGGCGTAGCATGCGGCCGGCCACGGCAGGCGTGGGAGCGGCGAATGCGACGCGCCCTCCTCCTTCCGTCCGACGCCGAATCTCACTCATCAAAGAGCCAATCGCATCCAAATCACCACGAGGTGCCGGCGCGGGCGCGTAATCCAGCTCTAAGACATCTGCGGAAAAACCAGAATCCGCATCCGCCATGCCTGTCGGAGATAGCGTCCACCACGGACGGCCGTGCTGGGCATCGCGCACCTCATCGACCTCCACGTACGCCACGCCCTCCATCGGTGCTGCACCACCCATGGCCGCCGCATCCCACCCGGCTTCCATGAACTGCTGCCCAGTCTCGATCAGGTCCTGGGCGCGGCGGTACACCGTCGCCGGAGCAGTAATGAGGGTGTGGGTCTTCTCCGGCATGAGCTCCGGCAGGGTCACCAACTTGCCCTCATGAAGGAGCGGAATGAGGGACTCCATGCCAGGTGCCGCGACCTTCTGGCTCAACTTATCCAGCAGATCCGCGAGCTCTGGCTGCCCGGCGCGCTCCACCGCCACCTTGGCCGCCTTTTTGGCCACGGGATCTGTCAGAAGCAGCTCGCGACACGGATAGACATGGACGGCACGCTCAATCTCACCCGGGATGGTGCGCTGGTCACCCGGTGAAAAGGCACGGACCTCGGAGATTTCATCGCCCCAGAACTCCACACGAACCGGCAGCTCCTCCGTCGCAGGGAAAATATCGACAATGCCGCCACGCACAGCGAAGTGACCGCGCTTAGCCACCACATCCACATGGGAATACCCCAGCAGCACAAGCCGCTGCTGCAGTGCCTCAAAGTCCAGTTCCTCGCCCTCCACCAAGCGGATCGGCTCAACCCCACCGAGGTGTGACTGAATCGGCTGCACCAGGGAACGTGTCGGAGCGACGACAACTCGAAGTGGGGTGCCGGTGGCGTCGTTATGACCAGAGCAGACGGCGTGCAAACGATGCAAAACACGCATGCGCTGGGCGACGGTTTCCACCCCGGGGCTCAAGCGTTCGTGAGGTAAGGTCTCCCATGCTGGGAACACCTCCACCGAATCACCGAGCATGTTGCGCAACGCCACGCCCAGATCCTGCGCCTGCCGGCCCGAGGCTGTCACCACTAGCAAGGGGGCGTGCTGGGCGATGGTGCCCGCCACAAAAGGCCACACGCCCTCCGGTGCCTGCATGTGAAGGCTCGGCTCGCCAATATGGGTAGTGACGCCCCTCAGCTTCGAATCGCGCGCAGCGGCACGCAACACACCAGCCAAGCTGGGGGTTTTCCCTGCTGAGTTGGCTGAAGTGTTCGCGGTAGCGGTAGTGGATGAGGAGGACGGCGAAGCTTTAGGGCTCATGGTGCACCAGTGTATCGGGCGGCGGGACAACTTCCCGGGCTGGGTTGCGGTGGCCTGATTCGAGAGGCCGGTTTCCGACTTCCCACGCGCATGCGGTAGAGTTCTTTCCGAATCTCCCATGGTGTAATTGGCAACACTGCGGTTTTTGGTACCGTCATTCTAGGTTCGAGTCCTGGTGGGAGAGCTTTTCAACGAAACCCGCAGCCAGCGTTTTGAGCGTCTAGCCTGCGGGTTTACTTGTTCTTTGCCTTTTCTTTTCACGGATAGGGATTTCTCGCTGGGCCGCTCGTAAGGAGCAGTAGGCAGAGGCCAGCCCACTCGCAAGTTTCAGGGCAGGTTGCAGCCCCGGAAGCATAGCCGGGCTGCGCGCCAGCGGGGGCAGGTGGCGAAATTTCCGCGCCTCCTGGAATTTCGCCACCATCTTGGCGGCTAAAAGGGAATTTAGCCACTCATTGTGTGGCGAAATTTCAAAGAGGGGAGAAATTTCGCCACCTCCTTGAGGAGGACTGCCCTTGACAGGACGGGGCGGGCTAGGGCGGACCGGGGGATAGACCGGAGATAGACCGCGGAAAGGTAGGACATGCAGCTAGTAGGGTGCCCCGAGCTGGCCATAACAAGCTGGGACTAGCCAAAGAGGCAGGACATTCCTCAGAAACAGAGCGAGGCGGAGCCTGAATAGGACGGTAAGTGACAGTCCGGTAAGTGACCGTAAAGAAGTGACGGCAGACCGAGATGGGAAAAAGTAGCGGGTAGAGAGGTGGAAAAGGAGGCTGGAAGAGTGGCGAAAACAGCGAAGGAAGCTAAACCTTCGCTTACTCGGAGAATCAACAGACGAGCACTACAGTCATCACCGTCACCTGCCCACCAGGAAGGGCTCTAGCGCTGACGAAAAAGCACTAACGAGCTAGCGCAGACGAGCTGAAGAGAAGAGTCATCGTGGAAGACACCAATAACCCCAGCGGTAAGCAAGACCTCACTGCTCACGACACCACTCCTCCCCGACCAACCGCACTCGCCCGCTTCTCCCGTCGCGTACTCGGCGAGCCCCCGGCCAGCGATCTGCCCAATGTTCCCGAAAACGCCGCCCGCTTCTCCCTCGGTTTCGGCTCGCAGAATGTCGGCGACCAGATCATTTCCGCAAAATCCACCCTCCCCTGGTTCCTCACCTCTGTCGGCGCGCCCGCGTGGATCATGCCGCTACTCGTCCCCATCCGCGAGTCCGGCTCGATGCTCCCCCAGGCCGCTCTCCGCCCGTGGTTGCAACGCAAAGCCCGCCGCCTGCCGCTCATGCAGCTCGGCACGATAGGCCAGGGCGCATGCTGCGTCATCATGGCCTTGGCAGCACTGTTCACCACCGGACTGTCCGCCGGGCTGATCTTCCTCGCCGCTCTGGCTGGACTATCCCTGTTCCGCGCGCTGGTTTCTCTATCTTCCAAGGATGTACAGGGCCGCACGATGCCGAAGGGCTTCCGCGGGCGAGTCACCGGGTTTGCTACGACGGTCTCCGGCGCGGTGACTATTGGCGTCGGTATCGTACTAGCTTTGCTCCAAGGCAGCTTGACTCCGGGCCTGTTCGCGGTGTTGTTCGCAACGGCGGCCGCGTCTTGGTTCCTCAGCTCGGCGGTGTTCAGCCGCATTAGCGAACCTGCCTCGAAGCCCGTGGAGGCTGAGATTTCTCTCCGCGCGATCGTGGGCGATGCTGTGGAGCTCATCCGCTCAGATGCCACCTTCCGCCATTTCGTGGGCGTGCGTTCCCTCATGCTCGCCTCTGCCCTGTCGCCGTCCTTCCTCGTCGTGCTCTCCACCGAATCTTCGTCCGACGCCAGCAGCCTCACCTCCGCCTCCGTTGGAGGTTTGGGTCTGTTCGTGCTGGCAGGTGGCCTGGCTTCCCTGGCGGCGGGGCGCGTTTCCGGGGCATTGTCCGATACGTCCTCGAAGAACACGCTCACGGGCGCTGCTGTGTTTGCGACGTTGGTGCTGGTGGCAACGATCGCGGTCGCGCAGTGGTGGCAGAGCGCCTTGATGTGGTGGCTGCCGCTGGCGTTCTTCCTGGTTTCGGTGGCCCACGCGGCGATTCGCGTGGCCAGGTCCACCTATGTGGTCGATATGGCGGAGGGCGATCTGCGCACGCGCTACGTGTCGGTGGCGAACACGATGATGGGCATCATCTTGTTGGGCGTGGGTGCTGTGACGTCGCTGCTGGCAATGTGGGGAACGTTGTGGGCGCTGGGTGTCCTGGCTGCCTTGGGTCTGCTGGGCGCGGTCATGGCGGGTCGCCTGCCCGATGTATCGCGACACGCCCACTGACGCGCTCCTTGCCGCGCGGTAGACTGAAAAACCTTGGTGCGCGTTGGATCCCGCCGTGCGCAGTGCACGGGTCCGCCAGTAGTGCGCACATGAATAACGATTAATACACCTGCACATCAACGATATTTCTCTCCACATCCCACGGAGATACAACCTTTTAAGAAAGAGTGCACAACCTGTGACTAGTTCTTCCCAGCCTGTAGCGATCATCGTCCTGGCCGCCGGCGCCGGCACCCGTATGAAGTCCGCCACGCAGAAGACCTTGCACGCCATCGGTGGCCGCACGCTGCTGTCCCACTCCCTGCATGCCGCGGCGGGAACCGACCCCCAGCACATCGTGGCCGTGGTGGGTCACGGCCGCGACCAAGTCTCCCCTGCAGTGGAGGCCATCGCCGATGAGCTGGGCACGACGATTAACCAGGCGGTTCAGGAAGAGCAGAACGGTACCGGACACGCTGTGCAGTGTGCGATGCCCGCCCTCGAGGACTTCGAAGGCACGGTCATCGTGACCAATGCCGATGTGCCGTTGCTTCGCGCCGACACCCTGCAGAAGCTACATGCCGCCCACACTGAGGTGCCTACCGCCGTCACGGTTCTGTCCGTGCACCAGGACGATCCAAAGGGTTACGGGCGCATTATCCGCACCGCCGATGGTGAGGTGACCGCCATTGTGGAGGAGAAGGACGCCGACGAGACCCAGAAGGCCATCACCGAGGTCAACTCCGGCGTTTTTGCATTCGACGCCAGCATTCTGCGCACCGCGCTGAGCCAGCTCAATACTGACAATGCGCAGGGCGAGTTGTACCTCACGGATGTGCTGGGCATCGCCCGTTCCGAGGGGCACCCAGTGCGCGCCTACATGGCCAGCGACGCAGGTGAGCTGTCGGGCGTCAACGATCGGGTGCAACTAGCGGAGGCGGGCGCTGTGCTCAACGCACGCAACCTCGAGGCTGCGATGCGCGGTGGCGCGACGATTGTTGACCCGCGCACCACCATGATCGATTCCGAGGTACGTATCGGCCAGGATGTGACGATCCTGCCGGGCACGCAGCTTAAGGGAAAGACTGTGATCGGCGATCGCGCTGTCGTCGGACCGGACACGACGCTGGACAACGTCACAGTGGGCGAGGAAGCCCACGTCTTCCGCACCCACGGACTGGATTCCGAGATCGGCCCGCGGGCGGAGATCGGCCCATTCACCTACCTCCGTCCGGGCACAAAGGTCGGCGATGAAGGCAAGCTGGGCGGCTTTGTCGAGACGAAGAAGGCCACCATCGGTCGCGGCTCTAAGGTTCCACACCTGACCTACGTGGGAGATGCCACCATCGGCGAGTACTCCAACATTGGTGCCTCCAGCGTATTCGTCAACTACGACGGAGTGAACAAGCACCACACCACAGTGGGCTCGCACGTGCGCACCGGCTCCGACACGATGTTCATCGCACCAGTGACCGTCGGCGATGGCGCCTACTCCGGCGCCGGCACAGTCATCAAGGACGACGTGCCACCGGGAGCTTTGGCCATCCGCGAGGGGCACCAGCGGAACATCGACGGCTGGGTGGAGCGCAAGCGGCCGGGTACCGCAGCTGCCGACGCTGCGGCCAGTGCGGCACAGCGAGTTGCCGAGGGCGGCCCTGCTGCGAGCACCGGCACAGAGGAGGACGCTGGCGAGGACGGCTAAGGAGGAAAACGAAAACTGAAAACCACAGAATAACGCGGGAAACTAACCCCAGATAGAACGAAAAATCTGAGCGTTTGTTTGTTCTATCGATTCCCTCGCAACTATCGTTGGATACGCCAACAAATATTCCGTCGCCAAGTCTGGAAGGCTAACTCTTGTCCACCACCCACTGGATTGACAATCAGAAGAACTTGATGCTGTTTAGTGGCCGCGCACACCCTGAACTGGGTGAGGCAGTGGCCCGCGAACTGGGTGTGGAGCTGACCCCCACCACGGCTCGCGACTTCGCCAACGGTGAGATCTTCGTTCGCTTCGAAGAATCCGTCCGTGGCTCCGACGCCTTCGTGCTGCAGTCCCACCCACAGCCACTGAACAACTGGCTGATGGAACAGCTCATCATGATCGACGCCCTGAAGCGCGGCTCCGCCAAGCGCATCACCGCGATCCTGCCGTTCTACCCTTACGCCCGCCAGGACAAGAAGCACCGCGGCCGCGAGCCGATCTCCGCCCGCCTCATCGCAGACCTGCTGAAGACCGCAGGTGCGGATCGCATCGTCTCCGTGGACCTGCACACCGACCAGATCCAGGGCTTCTTCGACGGACCAGTGGATCACATGCACGCCATGCCGATCCTCACCGACCACATCCAGAAGAACTACGACCTCGAGAACATCTGCGTGGTCTCCCCTGATGCTGGCCGCGTGAAGGTTGCAGAGAAGTGGGCCGATGTACTCGGCGGCGCTCCACTGGCATTCATCCACAAGACCCGCGACGTGGACGTGGCCAACAAGGTCACCGCTAACCGCGTGGTTGGCGACGTTGCTGGCCGCACGTGTGTGCTGCTGGATGACATGATCGACACCGGCGGCACGATCGCTGGTGCTGTGGGCGTGCTCCGCGAGGCTGGCGCTGGCGACGTGATCATCGCCACCACCCACGGTGTGTTCTCCGGTCCGGCCCGCGAGCGCCTGAGCTCCTGCGGTGCCCGCGAGGTCATCACCACCGATACCCTGCCGCAGAATACCGAGGGTTGGGATAACCTCACGGTGTTGCCGATCGCCCCACTGGTTGCGAAGACAATCCACGAGATCTTCGAAAACGGCTCCGTAACCACCCTGTTCGAGTAGCTGCCCGGAGCCACTCGGCAAAATCCCAGCAAACTTGAAGCACCCCGCGAACTTCCTCCCCGGAAGTTGGCGGGGTGTTCATCATTACCTTCTTCCGTCATCAGTCGCCCGGGAGCAGCTGTGAGCGGGAACGGGACGCAGCAACACCGAGTAAGAAGATTAGGGGTGGCTAGGTGCCGCGTGCTAATATCTACGGTCGAATCTCGGCGAGGGCTGGAGATGCATGCAGTGACGTGCTGATCTGGCCGTTATCGGCGCGAACCCCACTCCCAGCCACGATGGCTTGAAAACAGCGCAAAGCACCTCAAGCTCCCATCGCACGCTGCGGGAGGTTTGTTGACACGCCGCGACTCACCGCGGCATTTTTTATTGCCACGGTGGACCGCGATTCCCCAAAGAACACACCGCAACGTTCAACCATTGAGGAGAACATCATGGCTACTAATCTGACTGTGCTTGCAGCTCAGCCACGTAACGAGTTCGGCAAGGGCGCTGCCCGCCGCCTGCGCCGCTCCGGCCGCGTCCCAGCTGTCGTTTACGGCCTGGGCCTAGAGCCAATGCACGTCCACGTGGACATCCTGGAGCTGCAGGCTGTGCTGCGTAACGAAGGCACCAACGCTGTGCTCGAGCTCGAGGTTGATGGCGAGCAGCACCTGACCATGGTCAAGGCCGTGGATCAGAACGTTCTGACCCTGGACGTTGACCACGCTGACTTCCTGCACGTTAAGCGTGGCGAAAAGGTTGAGGTCGACATCCCAGTTGTCTTCGAGGGCGAGGCTGCTCCGGGCGCACTGGTGACCCAGGATGCGGACGTCATCACCGTTCTGGCTGACGTGCTCAACATCCCAGAAGAGATCACCGTGGACGTTGAGGGCCTGGAGATCGGCACCCAGATCACCGCCGGCGACATCCAGATGCCAGCTAACTGTGAACTCGTCTCCGAGGCTGACACCCTGGTCATCAACGTTGTTGAGCCAGAGGAAGAGGAGCTCCCTGAGCCAGGCGAAGAGGGCGAGGACGACACCGAGGAGCCAGCAGCTGACAACGGTGGCGACGAGGAGTCTTCCGAGGGCGAGGGCGAGGAGTAAATCCTCCCTTCCACTCTCTCTTTACGCACCCCACTTCGACATTCCTCGAAGTGGGGTTTCGTGCATCTGCTCGCGGTGCGGTGTGAGCACCGCGGGGACTGACTCGTGGTGCGGGAGGGAGTGTGCAACTAATCGGTGGGTGGGTATCCCCCGCCGAGAGCACCCTGACGCGGGAGGGAATCTGGCATTTTCTGCACCCCCGTCGAATTTGGCCACGTTTTTCAAATAAAACGGGAGGAAAAAGTGTGGTCATTTCTGACACGCGGTCAGCTTCTGCCACTCTCGCGGTGCGCTGGCTGATGGCGTTGAGCATCGAAGATAAGACGGGGAACACTCCCCACCAACTGCATGGATGTCCCAACCGTGGCGTAAAGTCAAAGCCGAACTTTACAGACGCATTCAGGAGATGACGATGGATAACCAGCCGCAAGGCGCTCAGGATCCACAGAACCCCTTCGGCCAGCAGCCAGATCAACAGCAGTCAGCTCAATTCGGGCAGCCTCAGTACGAGCAGAACAATGTCGGGCAGCCTCAGCAAGGATTTGGCCAGCAGGCCAGCCAACCACAATACGGGTACGGCCAGCAGGTTCCTCAGGGTCAACCTCACTACGGCGCTCCGCAGGGCCAGCCACCTCAGGGCCAGCCACCTCAGGGCCAGCCACCTCAGGGCCGGCCACCTCAGGGTTATGGCCAGCCTCAGGGTTATGGCCAGCCTCAGGGCGGTTACCAGCAGGGTTACCAGCAGCCCGGCCAGCAAGGCCCCGGCCCAGCGACGCAGGCCATCCAGTCGGTTCGGAACGCCGCGGGCAATCTAGGCACCAAGCCATGGAACATTGTCGTCGGCTGGGGCACCGCGATCTTCGCCCTGTTCTGCGTGATCTTCAATTCCTTCCCCTGGTTCACGTCGTCCACATCCACATCCATTTTCGGCACGACCATCCACTTCAAGGAGTCCATCAACGGCTGGGGTAGCTGGAAGGCCTCCGGCTCCCAGGTCGTCTTGGACAACCTGGACTCCGAGACCGAAGATGCGATGAATAGCTTCGGTGGGCTGATGTTCGGCACCGCGGCAATCGTGTTGATCCTGCTCATCGTGGGTGCGGTGTTTCTCCTCCGCAATACGAGGACCAACGTCGGCTTGTACCTTGCACTGGCAGGCGTAGCACTTCAGACGCTGTTCACCTTCGGCTTTATCCTGTTCAGCTTCTCCGCTGCCGATGCCGCTACCTACTCTTCGGATGCCGGCGGCACCTTCCCGCTGTGGCTATCCTTCCTGGTGTCCGCGGCAATGACTGGCCTACTGATCTGGTGGATCGTCAAGGCGCGAAAGGCTCGCAAGATGGGCCAAACCGTGAGCCCCGTGCATTTCGGCCAGCCGGCTCAAACGGCAGCGTTGCCTCATTTCGGTTCCAGCCAGGCCCAGGTCCAGGGCGCTCCGGGGTTTGGTGGCCAGCCTCAGCCGGGCCAGTACGGTCAGAACCAGTACGGTCAACCCGCCCAGCCGCAGCAGCCGTTCCAGCAAATGCCACCCTCCACCTCCTCGGCCCCTTCTTCCCGTCCGACGCCACCAGCCGCCGGTCCCGCTAATCCCCCGGAGGCGGAAGACTAGTCTTCCGACAATTTTTGCCATCTAACTGAGCACCTCTGAGGCACCCCGAGGATTCCGGTGCCCCGCGCTGAGACCCACCTCCGAGTCACGCTACAAGGACCCGCACCCACCACCCACGTGGGGCGGGTCATTTTCTGTGGGACAATGTGTCCCGTGAAGAATTCCGCGAAGAAGACTCCAGTGCAGAAGGGTTCCAAGGCACCGAACTCACGCGCCGACAAACAATCCGCCAATTCCCCGTGGCTCGTCGTGGGCTTGGGCAATCCTGGCGCGAAGTACGAGTCGACTCGCCACAATGTCGGCTTCATGGTGATTGATGAGTTCGCTTCCCGCCAGTTCCCCACCCCTACCTTCAGCGCTCACAAGCGCAGCAACGCCAACATCGCGGAAATCACCCTCCCGCCCAGCGCGTCCGCACCCTCGCCGCGCAAGATTATTCTGGCCAAACCCCGGACGTACATGAACGTCTCCGGTGGCCCGGTCAAGGCCCTGGCGGACTTCTTCAAGGTCTCCCCCGACCACATCATCGTCGTTCACGACGAACTGGAACTGGACCCCGGCGAGGTCCGTTTGCGCCTTGGTGGTGGCGATAAGGGCCATAACGGGCTGAAGGACATCACGAAGTCCCTGGGTACCAAGGACTACCAGCGCCTTGACTGCGGCATTGGTCGCCCGCCGGGTCGCATGGATCCGGCTGCCTATGTCCTCAAACCTTTCCCGAAGTCCATGGAAGCCGATGTGGCGATCATGTGCGCGGATGCCACCGACGCGATCGAGCGCCTCATCAACTAGCCCCTTTTTTGCACGCTTACCCGGCCCCACCACACTCACCCGGCCCCACCGCCCGCTGTCCCACCCTCATGGCACACTAGTGGTCGTGGCAATGTTCAAGAATCTCTTTTCCAAGCTCTTTGGTGGCTCGCCCTTCAGCGACTCGGCGAGCAAGTCGCCGTCTACTGCTTCTTCGGCCTCTCCCAGAGCGTCCTCCTCCTCTTTCCCGGCGACGCCACCAGTCACCCCCACAAGCCTCGCCGACACTCTCGACCTTTCCGAAGGCGAAACTCCATGGCTGATCATTGGCCTCGGCAATCCCGGAGACCGCTACGAAACCACGCGCCACAACATCGGTTACATGGCTGTTGACCGGCTTTTGGACTCGATCGCGGAGAAAACAAGCGCCGCGGTGATGCTGCTGCCCGAGGAATCTCTCAACTCCCTGATCTTTGCCACCCGGCTGGATGATCAGCCCGTTATCGTGGCACGCGCCAACACCTTTATGAACCTCTCTGGGGAATCCATCGGTGCGATCGCCCGCGAGTTCTCCATCCCTGCGAAGAAGGTCGTGGTCATCCACGATGAGCTCGACCTCCCACCGGGACAGGTGCGCGTCAAGGTCGGCGGTGGCGAGAACGGCCACAACGGGTTGAAGTCCACCACTGAGGCCCTTGGCACCCGCGACTATGTCCGCCTGCGTATGGGCATTGGACGGCCCCCTCAGGGAACGGGTGTGGTGGAGCACGTGCTGGCGTCGTTCACAGATGAGGAGGCCGCAACGTGGCTACCTGAGGCGGTGGACCGCGCTGCGGAAGGAGCCTACATCATCGCAACTCAAGGGCTCAGCGCTGCGCAAAATACTGTCAACACTAAGCGATAAAATCGCTCTGAACAGGCATTTCCCGCAATGGAATAGATTTTTCAACGAGTTTTGCCCTAACTCTAGGCAAAGCCCGTTCATCGGCGTAGTGTTTCGCTGGTGACTGGAAAGTCCAAGCGACAACACTCCGCGAGCCTCCAGGCGGCTCGCCTCACCGCCGGCGCATTCCTCCTGCTCATCGTAATCGGAGCGCTCCTGCTCTCCCTCCCCATATCCACCCATGCCGAAGGGTCCGTACCCCTCCTCACCGGCATCTTCACCGCCACCTCGGCCGTATGCCTCACGGGGCTCATCGTGGTGGATACCGCCACCTACTGGACCCCCTTTGGACAAGCCGTGATCTTCGCCCTGATCCAAATCGGTGGCCTGGGCATCATGACGCTTGCCACTCTCACCGGCATGCTTTTGGTGCGCAAAAACGTCGTGGAGTACAACAACGACTGGTTACTCCTCTCCCCGCTGATGATTGCTGTGATCCTCGGCGGCCTCGGATTTTCGGTGCTGGTAGAACTAGTGCGACGCCTCCAGCGCAGTCAGCGCGAGCGTGTTGAGGGGCAGCGCTGGGCACGAGGCCGGATGTCCATCACCTCACAGATGACCTTGTGGGGCACGGGCGCGCTGCTACTCATCGGTTTTCTCGTCTACCTGATCGCCGAATGGCACGGAGCCTTCGAAGGCTTCAGTGTTGGGCAGAAGGTGCTCAATGCGCTCTTTGGGTCCGTCACCGCCCGCACTGCAGGTTTCAACGCAATCGACTACGCGCAAGTATCGGACCCCACGCTGTTGGCCACCAACGCTTTGATGTTTATCGGTGGCGGCAGTGCGGGCACAGCCGGTGGTGTGAAGATCACGACCTTCGTTGTACTGCTGGCTGCGATGTGGACGGAACTCATCGGCGAAAGGGAGGTCATCCTCGGCCATCGTCGCATCCCCGATGGAGTGGTGCGCCAGGCCATGACCGTCGCCGGTGCTGGAGTGCTGGTGGTGGGCGCGTCCGTCATCGCTCTGCGCACGCTCAACCCCCACATAGATGGCGACCGGGTCACCTTCGAGGTGTTCTCCGCTTTCGGCACCGTGGGGCTTTCCACGGGAATCACCGCGTTGCTGGATGCCCCATCACAGATCATCCTGTGCCTCCTGATGTACCTCGGCCGTATTGGTCCAATCACCTTGGTAGCCGCACTGGCCGCGATAAATAGCGCGCGCCACTTCCGCTACCCCGCAGAAAGGCCCCTCATTGGCTAAGTTATTTGCCCACACCCCGTCCCATAAGCCCCTCGACTCCGCGGTGATGGTCATCGGCCTCGGTCGCTTCGGCCTCGCTTTGGCCCGCGAACTCACCAGTTACGGTCTGGACGTGAGATCGACGCGGAGAAGCTGTGGAACAGGTGCAGCGTGCACATCGTGGCCGTGAAGAGTCCCGGTGGCTCGTGGCGCCCGTTCCTCGGGCACGAGCAGCTGCAGGTTTCCGACCTGATTGTGGTTTCCGGCAGCCCCATGCGCCTCGAACAGTTTTCCCAGCAGCAGTCCTTCTAGTGCACGCCAGTTCGGCTTCGGGTCGGCGCGACCAGTAGTCTTGGAAGCTATGAGTTCACCGTCCCTCGCCGCCGAAACCAGTCGCCGCCGCACCTTCGCCGTTATTGCTCACCCGGATGCCGGTAAGTCGACACTGACGGAAGCTTTGGCGCTGCACGCGCATGTCATCGCTGAGGCTGGCGCCGTTCACGGCAAGGCTGGCCGCAAATCCACTGTCTCCGACTGGATGGAGATGGAAAAGGACCGTGGTATCTCCATTGCGTCCTCGGCTCTGCAATTCGAGTACGCCCCGGAGGGACACGAGGGCGAGCCGTACATGATCAACCTGGTCGATACCCCAGGTCACGCGGACTTCTCCGAGGACACCTACCGTGTGCTCTCCGCCGTGGATGCTGCAGTGATGCTCATCGACGGTGCGAAGGGTCTGGAGCCGCAGACTCTGAAGCTGTTCCGTGTGTGCAAGGCGCGCGGATTGCCGATCATCACGGTGGTCAATAAGTGGGATCGCCCTGGCCGCACTCCGCTGGAGCTCGTGGATGAGATCGTCAACGAGATTCAGCTCCAGCCCACTCCCCTGTTCTGGCCTGTGGGCGAGGCTGGCGACTTCCGTGGTCTGGCCCGCATCAACGACGACGGCGAGGCCGAGGAATACATTCACTTCATCCGCACAGCGGGTGGGTCTACCATCGCGCCAGAAGAAAACTACTCGCCTGATCAGGCGGAGGAGCGAGAGGGCGATGCCTGGTCCACGGCTGCCGAGGAGGTGGAGCTGCTGACGATTGATGGTGCACTCCACGACCAGGAGCTGTTCGAGCAGTGCATCACCTCCCCCATGATCTTCGCCTCCGCGATGCTGAACTTCGGTGTGCACCAGATTTTGGACACGCTGGTGGCCTTGGCTCCGGCCCCAGCAGGTCGCCCCTCCGACCCGAATGTGCTCGAAGCCGCTGGTGGAGCCAGTGCCGCGGTGCAGGAGTTCCGTGAGACGGACGATGACTTCTCCGGCATCATCTTCAAGGTGCAGGCTGGCATGGATAAGAACCACCGCGACCACCTGGCGTTCATGCGCGTGGTTTCCGGCGAATTCGACCGTGGCATGCAGGTCACGCACGCACAATCGGGCCGTAGTTTTTCCACCAAGTATGCCCTGACCGTCTTCGGTCGCACTCGTTCCACGGTGGAAGCTGCCTACCCTGGCGATATCGTCGGCCTGGTCAATGCCGGTTCGCTGGCTCCTGGCGACACGATCTTCGCCGGCAAGAAGGTACAGTACCCACCGATGCCACAGTTCGCCCCGGAGCATTTCCGCACGCTGCGCGCGAAGTCCTTGGGCAAGTACAAGCAGTTCCGCAAGGCCTTGGAGCAGCTGGACTCGGAGGGTGTTGTGCAAATCCTCCGCAACGACCTGCGCGGAGACGCCGCCCCGGTGATGGCTGCCGTCGGCCCCATGCAGTTCGAGGTCATGCAGGCCCGCATGGAGGTGGAGTACAACGTGGAGACGGTCACCGAGCCCATCCCGTACTCCGTGGCACGCCGTACAGACGCCGAGTCCGCACCGGAACTCGGCCGCCAGCGCGGTGTGGAAATTTTCACCCGCACTGATGGCGAACTCATCGCCCTGTTCGGAGACAAGTGGAAGCTGGCCTTCGTCGAGAAGGAGCATCCAGAGTTCACACTGGAGCCACTCGTCGCCGATTAGAACCTTGTGATCCCGGCCCTGCTCGCCCGGCTGTGCTCTGAACCGGGCGGGGTGGAAAAAACGGCTGCGCTGGGATCAACGGCTCTACTGCGACAACATGCCGGTTGGGACAGAAACTTTCACGAGCGTCCGCATGGGGCGCATAATTCGAAAACTTTCGAACCCTGTGAAAAGATTTGCCCATGGCTACACTTCTCTATCGCATCGGGCGATCCGCCTACCTCCACCGGTGGCGGTTCATCGCTGTCTGGCTCCTCCTCATCGTCGGCATGGGCACCGCCGCCGCAACCATGTCCACGACAACCTCAATGAACTTCAGCATCCCCGGACTCGAATCCGTGGAAACCCAGGAGAAAATCAAGGAACGCTTCCCCGGCGATAGCGGCGATCAGATCGAAGCCCCCACCGGTAAGGTTGTCATCAAGGCACCAGATGGTTCCACGCTGGCAGATCCTGGCGTCGATAAGGAAGTACAGCAACTCACCGCGGCTCTGAAGGACGTCGAGGGCCTCACCGACACAGAGGCCCTCGTCCCTCCAGCCATGGCAGCGCAAGGCCTGCAGAAGCAGATGGTGCCCGCGCTCAAGGCCCAGGGCATACCGCAGGAGCAGATCGACGCCAACATTCGCGCCATCAGCCCCTTGAGCGAAGACAAGACCACCGGCACGCTGGATGTCACCTTTGATGCCCCAACCAACATGGACATCCCCGCCGAATACATCGAGGACTTCGAGCAGACCGTCGAAGAGAACAAGGGCAGCCTGGATGTCGCATGGTCCGGCAATGCCTTCCAAATGAGCGAGATCTCCGGCACCGCAGAGCTCATTGGCTTGGCAGTCGCGGCACTCGTGCTCATCGTCACCTTCGGCAGCTTCGTCGCAGCCGGCCTGCCACTGTTGTCCGCTGTCGTGGGACTGGGCATTGGCATCGCCGGCGTGTTCGCCGCCACCGCCTTCACCGACACGATCTCCACCATGACCCCCACCCTGGCCTCCATGATCGGCCTGGCCGTGGGCATCGACTACGCACTGTTCATCCTCGCTCGCTTCCGCAACGAGCTCGTCGCCCACGCCGGGGCCTCCGATATGGAGCCAAAGGAACTCGCCGACGAACTGAAGAAGATCCCGCGCGAGGAGCGTGGCCACCTCGCAGGCCTCGCCGTGGGCAAGGCGGGTTCCGCAGTGGTGTTCGCTGGCCTGACCGTGCTCATCGCACTGGCCGCACTGTCCATCATCAACATCCCATTCCTCACCGCCATGGCTCTGGCAGCGGCATGCACCGTCGCCATTGCCGTGATCGTCGCCGTCACCTTGCTGCCGGCAATCCTCGGCGCCTTCGGCACGAAGGTCTTCGCTGGCCGCGCACCGATCGTCAAGGCACCGGACCCAGAAAATGACACGCCGACCATGGGACTGAAGTGGGTACGCCAGGTACGCAAGCACCCTGTGGTCTACATGCTGGGCACTGCCGTCGTCCTGATCCTCCTGGCCATTCCGGCGCTCAATCTGCGCCTGGCCATGCCGACGGACGGCACCATGGCACAGGATTCTCCGAACCGCATTGCGTATGAGATGACCAACGATGCTTTCGGTGAAGGCCGCAACGCGCCAATGCTGGCGCTCGTTGATTACAAGGATCTCAGCGCGAAAGAAAAGCCCGCCGCCATCCAGGAGGCGTTGAAGACCTTCCAGTCCACCGAGGGCGTGGTCAACGCGCAGGTCGTCACCACTAATGGCAATCCGAAGGATCCGCGCGATATGGGTGACGCCGCGCAGGTGCTCATCACACCAGAGTTCGGCGCCACCGATGAACGCGCCGCAGACCTGCTGGCGAGCGTGCGCGCGGGTGAGGAGGGCTTCTCCTCCGCCACGGGCGCGAACTACTCCATCACGGGAGTCTCCCCGATGTACGAGGACATCTCCCAGCGTCTCTCCGACGTGCTGCTGCCTTACGTGGGCATCGTCCTGCTCCTGGCCTTCTTGCTGCTGATGCTGGTCTTCCGGTCCATCTGGGTGCCGCTCATTGCCGCAGTGGGCTTCGGCCTCTCCGTGGCTGCGACGTTCGGCGTCACCGTGGCGCTGTGGCAGGAGGGTGCGCTGGGCATCATCGACGACCCGCAGCCGCTGATTTCCTTCCTTCCGATCATGCTGATCGGCATCGTCTTCGGCCTCGCCATGGACTACCAAGTCTTCCTCGTCACACGCATGCGCGAAGGGTGGGCCCACGGCAAGACCCCGGGCAACGCCGTGGCCAATGGCTTCAAGCACGGCGCCCGCGTGGTGACGGCTGCGGCCCTCATCATGATCTCTGTGTTCGCGGCGTTCATCCTCATGGACGAGCCGTTCATTAAGGTGATGGGCTTCGCGCTCGCCGTCGCGGTCTTCTTCGACGCCTTCATCGTGCGCATGACGTTCATTCCCGCCGTGATGTTCTTGCTCGACGCCAAGGCGTGGGCCATTCCGAAGTGGTTGGATAAGGCGATCCCATCGGTCGATGTCGAAGGCGAAAAGCTGCGATCCACGTCCATCTCCACCCCATCCTCCGAAGCTTCGGCCACCGCGGCAGCAACATCCGCCACCGGAGCATCCTCGGCAGACCAGGAGGCACGGTAGCGGTATGGCAAAGTACGTCGCGGGCATCCGGGAGAGAAAGAAGCAGCAGACCAGGGACACCCTGGCAATGTCCGCTGTGACTATCACGATGACGGAAGGACTGGAATCCGCGACCATTGCAAGAATCGCGGAGCTGGCGAATGTGTCCTCCAGGACCTTTCATAACTACTTCCCCCACCGCGATGCCGCCATTCGCCATTTCTTCGAGCAGTACATCGACCGGTTGTGCGAGGAGGTCCTGGGAATGCCGGAGGGCATGCACCCCGTGGAGCTGATTCAGTCGATGACCGTCCGCCAGTTCCAACAGCGTCGAGAGCACGACCAGCCATTCATGCAGCTCGATACCTTGTTTATCAGCATTCGTGAATCCCCCCATCTGGACGTCATCGTCCAGACTTACATGGATCTACAAAAACTAGCGGACGCGCTCAGCCGCTATACACACGGACAGCTAGGCAGCAGTGAAGCCTATACCCTGATCAACGCCTGCATAGGCGTGGCTCGGGGCCTGGAACTCCAGCTCCTCAACAACGAGGACATTTCCGAGGACGAAGAACTCCTTTTGCTCAACAGTGCATTTGATGCGCTCAAGCGGGGTTTTTCCACCTCTGTTTAGAGGGTTTACCCTCACTCCATCGGCCGCGGATCGTGCAATCCGCGGCCGCTTTTCCATGCGCAGGAAATTTTGCGTAGAAGCTTAGACAGAGGTGCGGTACGGTAAACATGTTCTTTACATAGCGGAGCGCAATCACCCCGCTATCACCACCTGACCCATAGGGTTCCCATACATACCCGACCCCACAAGGTCCCCTACATACCCCGACCCCACAAGGCCCCATACATACCCAACCCCACAAGGTCCCATACATACTCTGTTCGTTCGTGAAGGATTTCACCACCATGGCTGTCATGCACGTTCCTCACACGTCCGTTGCCACTCAGGGCCGTGAGAACTTGTCTCTCCGTGAGCGTAAGAAGGCGGAGACACGCGATAGGCTCGCCCGCGCGTCCGTCGAACTCCTACTAGAGCAAGGCGTGGAGCAAACAACCGTCGCCGAGATCACCGCTCGCGCAGGCGTGTCCACCCGCACCTTCCATAACTACTTCGCCCGCCGCGAGGATGCATTCCTCCACTACATCGAAGGATTCTTCGCGCAGCTCGGCAGGACAATCGAAGAATACCCACAACCCACCCCCGTGGTGGAGATGCTGAAGAACATTCTGTGGAAGTTTATCGACACCCCAGACGAGGGCCTGGACTCCGCGCGCCAGATCATCGCCGTGGCAGAACAACTCAGCTTGTCCCTGCCACAGGAGGAAAAGAACCGCACCAACGAGATTTTCGATAATCTCAGCGACGTCCTCTTCCGCAAGACCGACGGGGCGCTCTCCCGCTACCAATCGCATCTCGCCGTCCACTTGGCACTCGCCGCAGCAACCACCGCTATCGAAGCTCACGTCACCAATTCCGTCACCGGCGGACGCGACCTGAAGTCCCTGTTCGAGGAAGCTTTCGACCTACTGCACCGCGGCCTCGGCTAGACCTTCCAAGCGAGCACTGACTGAAAGACGCACGCGGGCACGGCCACCAGTCTGGCTCGTGCCATACTGTTTCCCATGAACCTGCTCGACACCCTGCTCAATGCCACCCTTGTCATCGGCGGCTACCCCATCCTGTGGCGCGAAATCATCGGCAACGGATTCGGCCTCGCCTCCGCCATCGGTGGCATGAGGCGCGTTGTGTGGGCATGGCCAGTGGGAATCATCGGCAACATCATCCTGTTCACGGTCTTCCTCGGCGGAGTTTTCCACACCCCGCAGAATCTCGACCTCTACGGCCAAGCCGGGCGCCAGATCATGTTCCTCATCGTCAGCGTCTACGGCTGGTGGCAGTGGTCCAAGGCCCGCAATGCCGGCATTCGGGAACCGCAGGAGACGGACCCCTCGCGCTCCATCGTCACCGAACCCCATGACGACGCCGCCGCTGTGCAACCCCACTGGGCCACCACCAGGCAAAGGATTGGCCTCGTCGTGGCTGCCCTTGCGGGCACTATTGTCTTCGCCATGATCTTCGACGCCCTCGGCAGCTGGGGCCCGTGGGCAGACGCGTGGATCTTCACCGGCTCTATGCTCGCCACCTACGGCATGGCTCGCGGCTGGACCGAGTTCTGGCTGATTTGGATCGGCGTGGACATTGTCGGCGTGCCGCTCCTACTCACCGCGGGCTACTATCCTTCGGCGGTGCTCTACATCGTCTACGGCAGCTTCGTGCTGTGGGGCTTTTTCGTGTGGCTCAAGGTCCAGCGCACCGAGGCCTCGAAGGCTGAGGCCTAACGGCCTCGGGTGGCAAGGCCTAATCTAGGAGACCCGCGTACACCTGCGGATTAATGTTCCGGGCACTATCCGGCTCGAAGTGTGGGGCGTGATCCTTATCCACCAGAACCGCCCGCACGCCCTCAGCAAAGTTGGGCTCACGGCGCAGCTTCGAACCGATCTCCAGCTCGTTCTTCAAAGCCGTCGCCACATCGGTCTCCGCATTGCGCCGGAATAGCTCCACCATCGCCACCAAGCTGGCGGGGTTCGCTGCCTTCAAGCACTCCCTGACCTTCTCCAAGAAGGCTTCCTCGTCCTCATTCCGTGGCTCAGCCGAGGCAATGCGCTCCTCGATCTCCACCCAACTGCCCTCGGAGAACGTCTCCACGATCCACTGCTGGTGCTTCTCCAGCAAAGATTCGGGCTCCTCGAGCTCGGAACGCTCCATGGACAACCTTGCCAGGACATCATTCATCGCCTCGGTGCGCAAACCGTCGGCGACGCTGGTGACGTCGTCGACCAACACATTGCCCAACCCCGTGAACAGCATATCCGCAGGGGTCAGACGCCACCCCGTGCAACCGATGAACAAACCGATCGCACGATCAACAGGCAGATTATTCAACACAAAAGACATACCAACATCGGGAACGAAGCCGATCGCAGCCTCGGGCATCGCGCCGACAGTACGCGGAGTGACCACGCGATGAGAACCGTGTGCGGAAATGCCAAAGCCACCACCCATCACCACGCCCTCAAGCAGAGCGACGATCGGCTTCGGGTACTGAGCCATACGCAGATTCATCGCATACTCATCATCGAAGAAAGCGTCGCCAGCAGCGAGATCCCCCGCCAAATCCGACTCGCGGACACTGCGCACATCCCCACCCGCGCAGAACGCACGCGGCGCCGTTGACTGCACAATCACCGTCGCAATTGAATCATCCCCAGCCCACTCTTCAAGCGCGGAATCAATCGCGCGAACCATCTCATGAGTCAGGGAATTCAATGCCTTCGGGCGATCCAGCTCAATAATGCCGGTGCGACCCTCGACACGCGTCTTGATAAAAGTCTGGTCTGACATACACCCCAGAGTGCCAAAAAGATCAGCCCCGTGCCATAGAGCGCACCAGGCTGAATCACATGAAATGCAGGGGGCTGCAGCAACGGAGCAGCAGCTAAGCAGCGCAAAGATGGAGAAGTAATGGGGCCGGGGCAGTCCCGGAAAACAGGGAGAAGAAGCCCTACTTCTTATCCTTCTTCTTCTTCGAGCTCTTCTTGGACTTCTTGTCCTTCTTATCGCCCTTGGACTTTGCTCCCTTGGAGGAGGACTCCGACTTCTTCCCGGACTTCTTTGCGTTCTTCGCAGCCTTCTTGCCCGCTTTCCGCGCCTCGACCTTATCGCGCTCCAGTTCGGCAGCGGCATCCGGAACGTGGCGGAACTGCGTGCGCGGAGGACGCTCGTAGTTGGAGGTCGTCTTTGGGCGCTCAGGGATCTTCGGCACCTGCTTCTCCACGTATTCCCACGGAATCGTGTTGAGCAGGTGGGTAATCACGTTGATACGGGAACGCTTCTTATCCTCGGATTCCACGGTGTACCACGGTGCCGACGGGATATCCGTGTGGACGAACATTTCATCCTTCGCGCGGGAGTAATCCTCCCAGCGGGTGATGGACTGCAGATCCATTGGAGAAAGCTTCCACTGGCGCAGCGGATCCTCCCGGCGCGAGGTGAAGCGCCTGACCTGCTCGTCATCGGACACGGAGAACCAGTACTTGCGCAGGATGATGCCGTCCTCGACCAGAAGACGCTCAAAGATTGGGGCCTGGTGGAGGAAGCGGCGGTATTCCTGAGTGGTGCAGAAGCCCATGACGCGTTCCACGCCAGCACGGTTGTACCAAGAGCGATCGAAAATCACGATTTCGCCGGCGGTCGGCAGCTTTTCGATGTAGCGCTGGAAGTACCACTGACCCTGCTCGCGAGAGTTCGGAGCAGGCAGAGCTTCCACGCGGCATGTACGCGGATTGAGGTACTGGGTAATGCGCTTAATGGCAGAGCCCTTGCCAGCGGCGTCGCGTCCTTCCATGATGATGACGACGCGGGCACCCGTCTCCACTACCCACTGCTGCATCTCCACGAGCTCCGCTTGCAGGCGTACCAGTTCAGCCTCGTAGGCCTTCTTATCCAACTTCGGCGGCTTGGAGTACTGCTCGGTGGGGCCGTTCTTGGCGACTTCGGATGATGTCTTGGAGGATGCTCCGGTGGCTACGCGACCTGCAGATGCAGACTGGCCGGAGGCATGCTTAGTCGACTGGGCTTCTTTGCTGCTCATGGGTACTAATGTTAGTGGCCAAGCTGTGAGAACAATTAATTCTTGACGAGTGAGATTCCGCACCTCGCAGACTGTCTGTATCCGGGTGGCCCCGTAGTGCTGCCAACATCCGGGCGGCCTCGCAGCGCGACCCCACTCAGTAAATATCGACGCAGACGGGGGGTGGACCAAGCAATGTCCCAAACTTCCCCATGCTCTACCCCGAGCCGCCCACCTACCCTGTGGCGCTTTCTTCCCCAGCTCCTGCAACTCCTCCAAGCGCCGCTTGAGCAGCGGCAACCAACGCCCGTCACGAAAAGTCCCCTTGGTCACCCGGAAGAACTCAAATCCCTCATTCTGGATACTTTTCTCTCGCATCCGTTCGTTCCACAGCGCCTGCGCGTTGACCGTATCCAGCCACCACTGATCCTCCACGTAGTATTTCGATTCGCCGTCATACTCCAAGATCAGCCCGCATTCGAACATGAAGTCCACCCTCCCAAGCAGCACCCCAGCCCCGTGAAGATGCTGACCTACTGGTATGGAGCTGAGAAGCCCTCCATGTACAACCTCAGCTTCACCTCGGACTCACGCGGGCTTTCCGAATACGGTGAGATGAGCCCCAACCCCTCCCTGACACGCCGGGCACTGGGAAGTTCCAGGATCTGCCACTCCAGATCAGGCAGCTGAAAAACCGGCAGGACCTTCTTCTGCAGGGCGCCTTCGATCGCGACCACTGACGTCGTCATATCACTCCATATGAGCAGCTGAACGCACACGGCGAGCGGGCTACTCACGGCAACATCGCCGTATGCAGTGGTCAGACTCTGCTGATGGCCCCTTCATCCACGCTCCCACGTGCTTGATGTGCACGCCCTGCTCACGATTCGCACTCGCTCCGCTGAAGGAACCAAGCTCCACCACCTCCGGCAGCGGTCTCCCCGTTGACCGCGGAAACCCGTACAGGAATGCCGCGCTGAGCCCAACGACAATAGCGGCAGGCCTCCGATGAGCCTCGGCCACAATGCGCAGCCTCAGCCTCTCGGCCGGTTTCGCCTGCTCCCACGCTGTGCGCCGGCAATACACTCCCCGGGCGATCTGCTCGAGCTCACCGGCTTCCGCGCGTCGCCGAACGAGTTTCCGCCCGGCCGCCGTCATGCGCCGCGTCTCTATCAGCCCGTCCTGCTCACGCACCGACGTTCCCCCGTCCCCGTCATGGCGTTATGCGTTTCCGCATAGTCGCCGTTCCCTTTCCCCTCCTTCTTTCCTACACGACGCCACGCTTCCCCGAGCCAGAATCCCTTTGCAGCTAGCACTCCGGGACATTGACGGCCACGTTAGTCGCTAGTCCTCCGCCGGCGGTCTCCTTGTACTTGTCATTCATGTCCGCACCGGTCTGGCGCATCGTCTCAATAACCTCGTCCAAGGTCACGTGGTGTTCGCCATCCCCGCGCAGGGCCATCTTCGCCGCATTGATGGCCTTACATGCAGAAATGGCATTGCGTTCGATGCATGGGATCTGCACCAGCCCGCCGATGGGATCGCAGGTCAAGCCAAGGGAGTGCTCCATGGCGATCTCCGCCGCATTCGCTACCTGCCGCGGCGTGCCTCCCAGAATCTCCGCCAGGCCTGCCGCAGCCATGGACGCTGCCGAGCCGACCTCTCCTTGGCACCCGACCTCGGCGCCGCTAATGGAGGCCCGCTCTTTATACAGGGAACCGATCGCCCCCGCAGCCAACAGGAAGCGACGGTTGACATCCCGCGGATCGGCCTTCCCCGCTTTCGTATAGGTGCGCGCGTAGAACATCACTGCTGGGATGATCCCCGCAGCACCATTCGTGGGCGCAGTCACCACCCGACCACCGGCGGCGTTTTCCTCGTTCACCGCTAGGGCCACGAGGTTCACCCAGTCCTCGGACAATTCGGCGCGCTTGTGAGGATCCTCCTCGATCAGCTGGTCGTACCACCGCTTTGCCCTGCGGCGGACTTGCAGCATGCCTGGCAGCAGCCCGTCACTGGACATGCCGCGCTTGGCGCAATCCTCCATTGCCTGGGCGATGGTGTCCAGCGCAACGTCGATCTCCTCGTCCGTGCGGATCGACCGCTCGCACGCGCGCTGCACCTGCGACACACTGTTCGAGCCCGCTTCGCAGAGCTGGAGCAGCTTCTCGCCACTGTCGTACAGGTAGTCCCCACCAAGTGCCACCAGTTGGGGCACTTCCTGCTCCGTGCGGATGAAGCCGCCGCCGATGGAGTAGTACGTCTGCTTCACGCTGCCGCGCGGCTGACCAGTGGCGTCGCTGCCAAGGGATCCGACAAACGTGACAGCGTTGGTGTGAATGCTGCGCCGAACCGCGGGGCGCAGAATGATGTCCTCAAAGCCACAATCGGCAACTAGGTTCTGGTCACCGGCGACCCTAATGGTGCTCTCTCGACGAATCTCGGCGATGCGCTGCTCCATGAAATCCGGGTCGATCTGCCCTGGGTCAGCGCCATCGAGTCCGAGTAGCGTCGCATCGAGGGTGCCGTGCCCCAAGCCGGTGGCGGCGAGGGATCCGTAGAGGATGACGGAGATGCTCGGCCGCTCCCCTCCCCGCGGCGTCACCACCCCGGCCAGTTTCTCCCCCTCATCCAACGGCTCGAGGTCCCCCTGTGCCCCGATTTCCGACGCCACCAGATCGCTGCCTAAGGCCTTTTTGAAAGTCTTGGCGAAGGCGAGCCCTGCTCGCATCGGTCCGACGGTGTGGGATGAGGATGGTCCCACACCAATCTGAAAAAGGTCGAATACGGAGACTGTCATGGCAGCCAGCGTACCGACCAAACGTTTCCAGAGCGATGACTCGATGTTTCGGACGTGGGTCCTTTTCCTCCGAGTTTCTCCTCGACCTAGGCTTCTGCTTGACGGCTTCTACTTGACCTGGAATTCCGCCATGCGGTCCCACTCGGTCTTGCCCTCGATGAGGGTGTTGATGATCTCTGGAGTCTCGGAGAGCACGGTTGGGAAGAGCTCGGAGGCCTTCTTGAAGTGCTCGGAGCCGACGTGAGCCTCAGCGGCGTCGTCCTTGAAGCCCTCGAGCAGGAGGTACTCATCAGGGTTGTCCGTGCTGCGGTACCACTCGAAGAACAGGCAGCCCTCCTCAGCGCGGGTGGCCTCGGTGAACTCGGAGACGATCTCGCGGAAGTTCTCCACGTTTTCTGGCAATGGCTTGAATTTCACGTTGATGAGGATCATTGTTGTTTACTCCTTCTTTCGTCCGCACCCGGGTTGGGCGCTGGATTGAGCGCTGGGACTATGCCCACCCTACTCAGCCTCAACCTATGTTGCCGTGGGCACCGCGGTTGCAGGCACGGGGTCGCGCTGTGAACTGCGGTGTAACCGGCGCGGGGTTGCAGACCTATCCTTCGCGCTTCTCCGCTGCTTCCAGCCACGCCATTTCCAGCTCCTCGTGCTCGCTGCGCAAGGCCTGCGCTTCGCCGTCCAGCGCGGTAAGTTTCTCCGCTGCGCCGGGGTCGCTGACCATCGTCTCGGCAACATCTGCCATCTGTGCAGTGATCTTCTCTAGCTTTTGGCTGAGCTTATCCATCTTGCGTTCCAGGGCGTTCATTTCCTTTTGCAGTTCGCGGTCTTCCTGGGCGCTGAGTGCAGGCTTGCTCGATGCCTGCGTGCTCGCCCCCTCCGCGCCTAGCGCTGGGTCATTCCCTGCCTTCTTTTTCTCCGACGCCGCCGCCTGGTCGCCTAAGGAACGATGATCCGGCGCTCCCGCCCCGAGTTGCTGACGGCGTTCGAGGTACTGTTCGATGCCTCCGGGGAGGTTTGTGAGCCTGCCATCGCCGAACAGTGCCCAGGTGGAATCGCAGATACGCTCGATCAGATACCGGTCGTGGGAGATCACCACGAGGGTGCCCGGCCAGGAATCCAGCAGGGATTCCAATTCCTGCAGTGTGTCGATATCGAGGTCGTTCGTTGGCTCGTCGAGCAACAACACGTTTGGTTCAGCCATCAGCACACGGGTCAGCTGCAGGCGGCGACGCTCGCCACCAGAGAGGTCGCCGACGGGAGTGCGCTGACGCTTGGCGGAGAAGCCGAGGCGCTCCGCGAGCTGGGAGGCAGAAAGCTCCTTATCCCCCAAGGTCACGTAGCTAGCAACGTCCTCCACTGCGTCGAGCAGGCGACGGGATGGGTCGAGGTCATCGAGCTCCTGACGGAGCCACCCCATTCGCACGGTCTTTCCCTCGAGACGCTTGCCGTGAGTCAGTTCGTGCTCCCCTGCCAGGGCACGAAGCAGCGTGGTTTTACCGGAGCCGTTCACGCCCACGAGTCCGATGCGCTCGCCTGGGCCTAAACGCCAGGTGAGGTCTTCGACGAGCGTGCGACCATCTGGTGTGGCAATCTGCGCATTTTCAAGATCGATGACTTTCTTGCCTTGCCGACGGGCAGAGAACTTCATCAATTCCACAGTGTCTCGCGGAGCTGGAACATCAGCGATGAGCGCCTCCGCTGCCTCGATGCGGTAACGCGGCTTGGAGGTGCGGGCAGGTGCTCCGCGCCGCAGCCATGCCAGCTCCTTACGAGCCAGATTCTGCCTGCGCTGCTCCGCGGCATCGGCCTGGCGGGCACGCTCTGCACGGGCGAAGGTCCAATCGTTGTACCCACCCTCGTAGACATCCACCACGCCGTCGTGGACTTCCCACGTGGTCGTCGCGACGGTGTCGAGGAACCAGCGGTCGTGGGTGACGACAACGAGGGAGGTGTTGCGTCCCAGAAGGTGCTCGGCCAGCCACGCCACGCCTTCCACGTCCAGATGGTTCGTCGGCTCATCGAGGATCAACAGGTCGAGGTCTTGCACTAGTGCAGCAGCAAGTCCTGTCCGGCGGCGCTCACCACCTGAGAGGGAGCGCACCGGGGTCTCCAACCCCAGCTCTGCGACGCCTAGGCCGTGCAGTACTGCGCGGATGCGCGGATTGGAGGCCCACTCGTAGGTCTCCACGCCCAGCGGCGCGAGCACGGCATCGGCCACGGTCGTATCGGCCAGTGCATCATCGACCACGACCTCGCGCAGCACATCCTGGGTGACCATGGCCATGCGTAGATCATTGTTATGAGACACACGGCCAGAATCTGGGGTATCAGCGCCGTTGAGGATGCGCAGCAGGGTGGACTTACCACCACCGTTGAGGCCAACTACGCCTACGCGGTCACCGGTGTTGATGCCCAGGCTCACACTGTCCAGCAATGTCTTGAGACCGTAGGACTTGGTGACGTTTTCCAGATTGATGAGGTTGCTCACGGGCTGTGCTTCTTATCCTTCGTTGTCGTCTTTGTGTCGGGCGTTTTCCTATTAGGAATGGCTTGAAGTCTCGTCGTGTCCATCCAGGAGGCGCGCCGCTCCTGCCGGGGAGCTGCACGTGGTCGTCGCGCTGGCCTTCCCTTCGACACTGACGGTAGTGGCCACATCTACTGCATGCTCCGCATCGCGGCAGAGCATTGCCACTGTCGGCCCGGATCCACTAACGATCGCCGCCAACGCCCCGGCTTTCTTCGCCGCCAACAGTGTGGCACGCAGGCTCGGCATGAGGCTGATCGCCGGTGCTTGCAGGTCGTTGATGAGCGTTGGCGCCAACTGCTCGGGGTCGCCGCTAATCAGCGCGCGCATGAGCTCCGCGGTATCGCCCGCACGCACGTCCGGTCGCATGCCTTGCGAGGACTGCTCGCGTTGCTTATCCAGCTGGGCGAAGACTTTCGGGGTGGACAACCCACGCTTGTCCGTGGCCAGCGCCCAGTGGAACTGCCCGCCTGCCATTACACTCGCCAGTTCATCGCCGCGCCCCACCCCGAGGGCGGTACCGCCGAGCACGCAGAAGGGAACATCAGCCCCGAGGCCACTGGCAATGGCATGTTGCTGCTGCTGGCTAGGGGCGGGCAGGTGGTTGCTCGCCGGGTGGCGGTGAAAATAGAACTCCACCGCAGCAACTAGTGCCGCTGCAGCGTCAGCCGAGCCTCCCGCCATACCGCCAGCGACGGGCACGCCCTTGTCGATGTGGACGCTCACCGGTGCCACTTCCGCGCCAGCGTCGAACACGAGCTGCTGCACGGCCTCGACCGCGCGCCACGCGAGGTTGCTTCTATCCGTCGGCACGAGGTGCGCGTCATGTCCCGCGACCGTCATCGTCTCTTCTTCGCCCGACGCCACCTCAACCAACCGCACCTGTTCCTTCAAGCTCACAGACTGGAAGACCGAGTGCAGATCGTGGTAGCCATCCTCGCGCAGATCGGAGACCCCAAGGTGGAGGTTGATCTTGCCGTGAGCCACTGCCGTGACGGAGACTCGCTCCCGTGATTCACCAGTGGAGGAGCGACCGTTCAGCGGCGCGTGTTCCTCAGGCGTCTGTTCCTCGGTCATCGCAGCTCCTTTTCAGCCTTCAACTCGCTGTTGAGAGCAACCTTCGCCAGGTCCACAAACTGGGCGGTTGAGAGCTTCTCACCGCGCTCCTTCGGGTCGATGCCCGCCGCGGTCAGCGCCTCCTCCGCGAGGGCTCCAGAGCCGAACCAGCCTGACAGTGCTGCACGCAGCGTCTTCCTGCGCTGGAGGAACGCCGCATCGGCCAGGGAAAACACGGCCTTGCGGAGCTCGGGCTCCCCTACTCCCGTTGGCAGGTCATCCACGGCCCAAGGCCTGGTGGCGTCGTCCCAGCGGTCGATTCGGACCAGGCCAGAATCGATCTTCGGGGCCGGCCAGAAAACATTCTTGCCGATCGTCGCAGCACGGACGACCCGGCCGTAGTAGCCAGCCTTCACGGAAGGCACACCGTACACCTTCGACCCCGGCGCGGCGGCCAAGCGATCGGCGACCTCCAGCTGAACCATCACGAGCACCCGGTGGATCGTGGGAAATTCCTCCAGGGCATGAAGCAGCACGGGGACGGATACGTTGTACGGAAGATTGGCAACCAGCGCCGTCGGCAGGGGGCGGTCGGCGGCCTGGAAATCAGACTTCTTCAATGCCAGCGCATCCTTGAGGATCACATGGAAACGCTCGGCAAAGCCAGCGGCGCGGGTCTGAATCGTCTCGGGGAGCTTCGCTGCCAAGCGCGGATCAATCTCCGCGGCGGTAACGGAAGAGACGGAATCCACCAAAGCCAAGGTCAGGGATCCGAGTCCCGGGCCGACCTCGAGGACGTGATCATTCTCCGTCACATCCGCTGCGGCGACGATCTTGCGCACCGTGTTGGGATCGTGGACAAAGTTCTGCCCCAGCTTCTTCGTTGGCGAGACATCCAGTTCCTCCGCGAGTTCGCGGACCTGGATGGGCCCCAAGAGCTGGGCGTGGGAATCACTGTTCTCCGTCATGAAAACTTTCTGAACCGGCCGAATAAGAGTCTGCGTATGACAATAGCCCAGCCAGAGGCCGGGCTAGGTGTCGCGGTAAGTCCTTTAGGACTACTGCGTGAGAGGAATGGGACTTTGAGTGTTTAACGCAGTCCCATCTTGGAGGTACAGGCTGGCCAGGCGCCCCAACCCTGGGCTGCCTGAACCTTCTGGGCTACGGCAATCTGCTGCTCGCGGGTCGCCAGGTCGGCACGAGGCGCGTAAGCGCCACCGCCGAAGCCCTCCCATGTCTGCTGGGTGAACTGCAGGCCACCGTAGAAGCCATTACCGGTGTTGATGGCCCAGTTGCCCGTAGCCTCGCACTGCGCGAGCTGATCCCACACGGAACCATCGCCCACAGCAGGAGCCGCTGCGCCAGTGTTGCCGGCTGGCCCTTCAGGCTTCTTGGTGCCAACGCGAACGACGCGCTCCTTCGGCGCCTGCAGCTCCTTAGCAGCGACCTGCTCGCGGCCGACCTCGACACCATTTTCCTTACGGACCTTGAAGGTCACGCGCTCCTTGCCCGCTGCGCCTTCCTCCACGACAGTCTCTTCGCCAGCTGGGGCCTCAGGATCCTCAATCTCACGCACCGGGGCCTGGATTTCGCGGACTTCCTTCACCTCGTCGGTGGTCACACGGAAGACATCCACGTGCATGCCCTCGGTCACTGGCGTATCGGCCGGAGGATTCACCACATCCTCAGGGCCCAGCGGGGTACCGCGGAGCTTGAAGATATCCCCCACGGTTGCGGCCGGAAGGCTCATCGTGCCTGGCTTGCCACCATCGTTGATGGTGAACTTCTTTGCGGAAGTGATCTCCAGATCCAGGCCGTCCAGTGGGATCTCCTGGTTGCGAGCGGAGGACAGCGCAGAGGTCTCCTCGCCGTGACCGAGCTGATCCAGTAGGTCGCCGACCGTCAGCGCGGTGGTATCGATCTGCTGCTGCTTTCCGTCAATGATTACCGCAACCTGGCGAGTAGAGCGGACGGTGATGGTGTCATCATTCCCCACGCTCTCACTGAGCGCTGGGGTCACCTGGTCGCGGTCGCCAACGGTGATGCCAGCGGACTCCAGCACACCCTCCACATCGGAGGACATGGTGGAAGCCTGAATGATCTCACCATTGACATCAACAGTGACATCCTTCTGAGCAGCAACGGCCGCGCCGCCACCAACAACCAGGGTGGCGAGCATGCCACCGGTGGCCACGCGCAGTGGCGTGGAGTTGGTGTTATTAATGCGGTGCAGGTTGGACTTCTTCTTCGGTGACACGCGGTTGTTGCCTCTCGCTATCGTGCGACTGCGTTTGGGGGTTGGGTAAAGGCAGTCTTTCCTCTGAGTTTGTCTGTGGCACGAGGCGCATGCCGCGGCCATCAACAATCTTTTGTCACAATACGGTAACAACCCCCGCTCGTCCAAAAGCACGCACATTTTGTCAGAAAAATCACAGAACCTGCCACGAGCTGCAAGAACACAACAGTGACTTATAGTCACAGAAGTTCACACCAGCCAACAACCTTTACGTTGAGACGGTTTTGTTACACAAAGGACTGGCAGCGGCAAGAGAATGACAAACGTGTCATGCCCCAATGCCATAGACACGGTGCGCGTTCGTCGTCACCATCTCCGCAAACTCTTCCGCACTCTGGCCTCGCACGTCCGCCAACACCCGGGCGGTGTAGCCAACGAAGCTCGGCTCATTCCGCTGACCACGGAAAGGCTCCGGCGTCATGTACGGTGCATCCGTCTCTACAAGAATCTGCTCCGCTGGCGCGATCCTCGCTGCCTCTCGCAGTTCCTCGTTGCGCTTGAACGTGGAATTGCCCGCAAAAGACAAGACATAGCCACGATCCAGCGCCTCCTTCGCGACATCCAACGGTGAGGAGAAGCAGTGCAAGATCACCGTCTCTGGCCGGGGAGCATCGGCCAGCACGCGGAGCAGCTCATCGTCCGCTTCACGGTTATGGATCATCAAGGCCTTGCCGGAAGCCACCGACAGATCGATATGCCAGCGGAAGGCCTCTTCCTGAACCTCAAGAGCAGGAGTGTCTTCGTCTTTGCCGATCCAATAGGTATCGAGGCCCGTCTCCCCGATCGCCACGCAGCGCGGATCCGCAGCCATTTCCTTCAGGCGAGCGCGCGCACTGGCGTCGAGTTCATGGGCGCGGGTCGGATGAATGGCGCAGGCGGCCCACACATTCGGATGCAGGTGGGCGGCCTCAAGGGCCCGCTCGGTCTCTTCGAGCCCATCCCCCACTGTGCACACGCCAACGAGCCCCGCCCCTTGCGCACGATCCATCAGATGCGCAATCCCTTCAGCGTAGGAACTATCCCTCAGGGACTTATTCACCGTGGAATAAAGGTGCGTGTGCGCATCGAAGAGGGGACGCAGTTCCGGAGCAGGTACGGCTGTTGGGCGCGACTTTTTCTTAGACATGCCCTCCACCGTACCGGCTGAGGTGGCAGCAGCTTATTGCACCTGTGTTACTGCACCGGTGCCCATTCCGGGCCGGTCTCCGCCAGCTCTGGATCCAGCTTCTGGAACATCGGCTTCGGCTTGGTGAGCGCCACTCCAGGGGTCAGATCCTGGCGCGCCCATGTTGCCTTCTGCTCAGCATAGTCGCCCATGATCACCGGGTATGTGCGACCTTCTTCTGGGAGCCCGACGCCAACTGGAACCCGAGGAGAGTCGTCCTGAACCTCAACGATCTTTGGCTGCGAGGCCCACACGCCCTCGCCACCCAGCGTCTCGAAGATCTTCTGCGCACTGAAAGGCAGGTAGGGAGTCAGCAGGGTGTTCACGTCGGAGACTACCTGTAGCGCCACGTAGAGCACGGTGGCCAGGCGATCGCGCTGGGCCTCATCCTTCGCCAGCTTCCACGGTTCCATCGCAGCGATGTACTGGTTAGCGCGGCCGGCAATGCGCATGGCCTCGGTGATTCCAGCCTTGAAGCGGGAGTTCGCGAGGTTCTCACCGACAATGTCGAAAGCGGCCGCAGCCTCGTCGAGCAGTGCCTGATCCTCGGCGGTGAAGTCACCCGGGGTTGGCACCTCTCCGAAGTTCTTGTAAGCCATGGAGACGGTGCGATTCACGAGGTTGCCCCACTCATTAGCCAGCTCGGAGTTGATTCGCCGCACAAACTCATCCCATGTGAAGTCCGTGTCCGTGGTCTCCGGGCCAGCCATCGCAATAAAATAGCGCAGCGGGTCGGGGCCGAAGTCCTTCAGGAAGTCACGAACGTAGATGACCACACCCTTGGACGAGGAGAACTTGGAGCCGGACATCGTGAGGAACTCGGAAGAGACAACCTCGGTCGGCAGGTTCAGCTGTGGCTGAGCTAGTGGACCAGCCTCACCGCCCTTGGCTCCAGCCCCTTCGTAGCCGAGCAGCTCGGCTGGCCAGATCTGCGAGTGGAAGGTGATGTTGTCCTTGCCCATGAAGTAGTAGGACACGGCTTCTGGGTCATTCCACCACTTGCGCCACGCCTCCGGATCACCTGTGCGCCAGGCCCATTCGATAGATGCAGAAAGGTAGCCGACCACAGCGTCGAACCACACGTAGAGCTTCTTGGTGTTATTGTCCTGCCAGCCCTCAATCGGCACGGGGATGCCCCAGTCGATATCGCGGGTCATGGCGCGAGGACGAATGTCCTTCAGCAGGTTCAGGGAGAACTTCAGCACATTCGGGCGCCAATCGGTGCGGCCTTCGAGCCACTCCCCCAGTGCCTCGGCGAGGGAGGGCAGATCGAGCATGAAGTGTTCTGTGTCAACGAATTCAGGTGTCTCACCGTTGATCTTGGAACGAGGGTCAATGAGATCCGCTGGATCTAACTGGTTACCGCAGTTGTCACACTGATCACCGCGCGCATCCGTTGCACCACAGATAGGGCACGTTCCCTCGATATAACGGTCTGGCAGGGTACGGCCAGTCGAGGGGCTAATTGCGCCACGCGTCGTTTCCTTAATCATGTAGCCGTTTTCATTCAGACCACGGAAGAGGTCCTGCACAACGGCGTAGTGATTGCGGGTGGTCGTGCGGGTGAACAGGTCGTAGGACAGGCCCAGCCCCACGAGGTCCTCCACAATGATGCGGTTGTAGCGGTCCGCGAGTTCCTGAACCCCCACGCCCTCCTTCTCTGCTTGCACGAGAAGCGGAGTGCCGTGCTCATCGGTGCCCGATACCATGAGCACCTCATTTCCCACCATTCGCTGATAGCGTGCGAAGACATCGGAAGGGACGCCGAAGCCTGCCACGTGACCGATGTGACGGGGGCCGTTGGCATACGGCCAAGCAACTGAGGTGAGAACGCGTTTCGACATGTATTACAGAGTATTCGATGGCGTGGAAGTTCGTGAACCGGACCCCAGCAAGGCAGCGGTGAAAAACTTGCACAGATCTGCGAAATTATCCTAATTTTGCTTTTTAAAGCACAGTAATTTACTAGCAGCGAGAGCACTTCTTGCTGACTAAATATCCTGAAATCTCAATGAAAGGAATCATAAAAGCACCTTCACTACACACGGCAAGAAGCCCCATAGCCTGCACTAATACCGCAGTCATGCAGAGAAAACTCGGCCGGATACTACAAGCTGATCGCGAAATCCCCTATTTCGCACTTTAAGATATTTTCCGAATAATTGTTATTTATTGTCCTCAGGTTCGTGTATAGTCTGGTGTACTCGACTGCATGAACGGAGTTCATCTCTCGAGCAATGGCAGGTAGCCCCGCTACCGTGCTTTCTTACACACAACTCGATAGGACTGCCCCACAGACAGTCACCTTGGGACATCGCCCCACCCGCAATTCCTCAAGACCCACACCCCTCTTCATCACCAACATTGGACCACAGCCAGCACATGAGCTTTGGCTCCAAGATAAGCAGGAGTTATCAGCTATGCACCTCACTCGCTCCACCAACCTCGGTATTCAAATTGTCATCGAGCTGGCAAACCAGCAGGCAAAGGCCGAAGGATCTCAACGACTGACCGCTTCGAACATTTCCTCCGCATTGAATGCTTCCCCCACCCATGTGGCGAAGCTCGCTTCCCGCTTGGTGGAAATCGGAATTCTCAAGTCCACCCGCGGACGTACCGGTGGCATCACCATCGCGGATGGCGCGTTGAACTTCCCTCTCGGCAAACTCATTCGCGAGCTGGAGGGCAAGGATGAATCCATCGACCGCTTCATCAGTTCCCCGCATTGCAAGGATGGCGATTCTTCGAGCAAGTGCCCCCTCGCGAGCACTCTGACGGCCGCCCAAGAGAAGTTCTACTCCCACCTGGACGAGCGAACCATTGCAGATGTGCTGCCAGCCCACATCTCCCCTACCCCTGAGATGCTGGCGGCTGGTTAACCCCCCCTAAAGAAATCCCCCCCCGACTGAGATTTACTTCGCCTCAGCCTCTGCAGCAGCTTCTGCCTGATCGGCGGAGGCCGCTGCTGCGTGTGCAGCCTGCGTGGCATCCTTAGCCGCTGCCTGCGCCTGGTCGACGATCTCCTTGATGTCCTGAACCTTGATGACATCGACCGTGCCGTTGTCCGTCTCCACTGAGTGCACGAGGAGCGCGTCCTGACCGTCCACCGTCGTGACGGTGTCTGCTCCGCTCGACGCCAGCAGGCGGCGCTTCGCCCACGCACCCTTGTTCTTTTGACTGGTGCGGCGATCATGAGCCTGTCGCAGCGCGAAAGTGCGCTGCTCCTTTTCTGCAAGGTACATCGGATCGTTCGAGAGACCGCGCGCAATAGCGAACATCAGGCCGATAATCACCAGCACAAACGGGCTGGCAGCGATGATCGTCAGGTTCTGCAGGTTCGATAGTGCATCCTCACCGCCGGTGGTGAGCAGCACGATAGCGATGACAGCCGTGAGCACACCCCACAGGACAGTCACCAATGGGTTAGCAACGAGGCGACCGTTCTGGGACATAGATCCCATGACGGTGGAGGCGGAGTCGGCGGAGGTGATGAAGAAGGTCGCCAGCAGCAGCATGGCGATCACACTCATGATGGTGCCAGCGGGCAACTCGTGCAACAGTGCGAACAGTTGCTGAGTGGAGTCACCGTCTCCCCAAATGGACTGACCAGTCTTTTCGAAATTGATCGCGGAACCACCGAAGACAGAGAACCAAATCACCGACACGACGGTAGGCACCAGCAGCACGACGAAGACGAACTCACGGACGGTACGACCGCGAGAGATGCGTGCGAGGAACATGCCGACGAATGGGGACCAGGAAGTCCACCATGCCCAGTAGAAGATGGTCCAGCCGTTGAGCCACGTTGCGGTTTCCTCACCGGAGTTGGTGGTGCGTGCCGCCATATCGAAGAACTGGCTCAGGTAGGAACCAAGGCTCTGCGGGATGTAGTTGAGAATGACGACCGTCGGCCCCAGTACGAACACAAACAATGCCAGCAGCAGAGCCAGCACCATGTTGGTGTTGGAGAGGTACTGGATGCCCTTGCTCACACCCGTAAAGGCAGAGAACAGGAAGCAGGCACTGAGCACCACAATGATGGCGATGATGACGGTCTGGGTCGGGTCCTCAATGAAGCCATTGAAGTCCAGTCCGGAACGAATCTGCAGCGCACCGAGGCCCAGGGAAGCTGCGGTACCGAACACGGTGGCAAAGATGGCCAGCACGTCGATTACCGTGCCCAGCGGGCCTTCGGCAGCCTTGCGTCCGATGAGCGGAATGAAGGCTGCACTGAGCAGCTGCTTATTACCCAGACGGTAGGTGGAGTATGCGATAGCTAGGGCAACGATGGCATACAGCGCCCATGGGTGTAGACCCCAGTGGAAAATGGTCGAGGCGAAAGCAGATGCCTCGTCATTAGCCTCGAAGCCCGGCACACCCTCACGGAAGAAGGTCAGTGGTTCGGTGGTTCCGTAGAACATCAATCCGATGCCCATGCCGGCGGCGAACATCATGGAGACCCAGCTGATGGTGGAAAACTCCGGACGTTCACTGTCCTTACCCAGGCGGATGTGACCGAATTTGCTCATGGCGATGAACAGGATGAACGCCACGAAGGACGTACCTGCCAGCATGAACAGCCAGCCAAAGTCAGACACTACGAAGTCCAACGCGGCAGCGGTAAAGGAGCTGAAGGAGTCGCCTGCAGCCAAGCCCCACACCACGACAGCGAGGACCAGCACTGCAGCGATGATTGTTACAGGCCAGTTCATAGACGCACTTGCGGAGGACTCTGCTTCAGTCGCAGAGCCCCCCACAGCCACGTCTCGATCTTTAATGGAAACGTCACTCATAAGACCACAGTGCCCACTAGCAGGAAGAAACCCAAACGCAGGGAAGCCAAAGTCGCCCTATCGCACACCTGTTGCCCTCACATCGGCGTATGAAAATTGCTGGTAGATAGGCACATCGGGCGAGTTTGATAAAACTTCGGTAACGATTGAGAAAAAACTGACGAAACTCTCATTCCGGCCGTCGAGCGGCAAGCACGGCCTCATAAAGCTCACGCTTGCTCACACCCGTGCGCTGGGCGATCTCACCACAAGCCGCCTTGAGGCGTTGCCCCTGCCGAACTTTCTCCTCCGCCTCCCCCACGAGGTCTTCGACAGCTGGTGTGCTATCCCCCGTCGCGCCGCTAATCACCACAGAGATTTCCCCCTTGAGTCCCTGCGAGGCCCACTCCGCCAACTCACCCAGACCCGCGCGGCGTACCTCCTCGTAGCGCTTCGTCAGCTCTCGGCACACCGCCGCTGGCCGATCCGGACCAAGCACCTCAGCGGCAACGGCGAGTGTGTCCGCTATGCGGTGGGGAGATTCGAAGAAGCATGTCGCCAGCGGGGCGTCGGATAAAGAGGAAAAGAACGCACGGCGAGCGCCATCCTTCCGCGGCGCGAAACCGAGAAACGCAAAATGTCCCACGCCAAGGCCCGACAGGGCTAGGCTCGTCGGCACGGCAGAAGGTCCCGGCAGGCAGGTCACCGGCACGCCGGCATCGTACGCCGCCTGAACTAGGGGAAAACCAGGGTCCGAGACGCTAGGCATGCCTGCATCCGTGACCACGAGCACACGCTGACCTGAGCGAGCGTAGTCAACCAGCTGGCCTGAACGCTCAGTTTCATTGTGGTCGAAATTGCTCACAATCTGACCCGTGATCGTCACCCCTAAAGCTTCTGCCAAGGCTCGTGTCCTGCGGGTATCTTCCGCAGCAATGACATCCGCACTCCCCAGTGCGTCAATGAGGCGGACGGAGGCGTCCAAAGGATCGCCGAGTGGAGTCGCGGCAAGAATGATCCCGCCCTGTGGCAGGGGGCGACGCTCGGCGGCAGTGGCCAACAGATCTTCCATGAAACCCAACCTACTTCACTAGACTGAGTGATCGTGTCTACCGCCACCGCTACCCCACCCGCCGCACGCCGCCGCCCGCTGGTCGCGGCACTAAGCCGCTGGCGAATGATCCAACTGGGTTTACTGGTGATGGCGCTGGCAACACGCTTATCGATGCTGCACCGGCCCACCGACGCGGGCACCCCGATCTTCGACGAAAAGCACTACGCCCCGCAGGCTTGGCAGATGTGGCGAGGCTGGTCGGGACCATTCATCGGCGGTATCGAGGACAACCCCGGCTTTGGATTAGTCGTCCACCCTCCTCTGGCCAAGCAGATGGAATCCTTGGGGATGGCGATCTTCGGTTATAGCCCGCTCGGATGGCGAATCATCACGGCACTCACAGCCGTCGCCGTCATTCTCCTCATCGCCTCCATCGCACGCCGGGTCTCCCGCAGCGACATGGTCGGACTCCTGGCCGGAACTCTCGCCCTGTGCGAAGGCATTCTTTTCGTCACGGGCCGATCCGCCATGCTCGACCACATGCAGACACTTTTCGTGGTGGCTGTAGCCTACTGTGCGGTCAGAGATTATGAGCAGATGGAGCAGCGCTTTCGAAAGGTGTGGGAGCAAGGGAGGATCCACAACCACCCCTACGGACCCCGGATGGGTTTCCGCTGGTGGCGTTTCACTGCTGGCCTAGCCCTCGGCGCCAGCTTGAGCATCAAATGGTCCGGGCTGTACTACATGGCTTTCTTTGGAGTGACGGTTGTTGCGGTGGATTGTCTGCGCCGCTACCGCTACCGCGTGAACAGGCCCATCAGAGGCACGTTGTTGATGGATTGCTGGCCAGCATTCGCTTCCGTGGTAATTCTGCCCGTGGCACTGTACTTCTTCAGCTTCCGAGCCTGGTTCGCCAGCGACTCATCGGTCTACCGTCACGCCATTGAGTCTGGCCAAGCCGAGGGCTTCACCGGAGGTCCACTGGTGCAGATGCTGCCGCAGTCGCTGCAGAATTTTCTCTATTACCAATACTCCGTGCTGCAGTTCCACACGGAGCTGACCAATTCCAACGGACACATCCACCCATGGGAATCTAAACCATGGTCGTGGCTGGTCAGCGCCCGCAGTCTGATGTATTACAACCCACCAGCCGATGATGAAGGCATGCGCCACATCGTGCTGCTCGTGGGTACCCCGGCGATTTGGTGGCCGTGCGTGCCAGTGCTGCTGTGGGCAATGTGGTGCCTGGTCATCCGCCGTGATATTCGCTGGCTCATCCCCGTTGTGGGTTTCTCCGCCGGATTCCTGCCCTGGCTGCCCAATATCGATCGGCAGATGTACCTCTTCTATGCAGTAAACCTCGCGCCGTTCGTCGTCATCGCTCTCGCCCTGGCCATGGGGCAGCTGCTGCGCTATCGAATGGATCCGCCCGGAACCCCAGCGCATAAATATGGAGTCATCACGCTCTGGCGCCGCCACACTGGGGCGGTGCTCGTCGTCGCGTACGTCATGCTCGTCGTCTGGAACTTCCTCTTTTTCCTGCCGATGTACACAGGGATGCCCATGAGCACCATGGACTGGATTAGCAGAATCTGGTTGCCAAGCTGGGCATAGCGCCCACTAATCTCCAGGGCGGAACGTGGAATGACGTTCCACGTCGACAGCAGAGAAGTTCATTGGCCGGGCCGTCAGCCAGCGCCAGGACTGGCGCAGTGGAGTCACAGCGTGAATCCTCGCCAGCCAGCAGGTCACCAAGGCGATGACCGCGACAAGGTGCACCAGTAGCGTTCCCAACACAATCGGCAGCTCGGAAGAATACTCCACGAGGCCCATGACGATATCCCGCGTGGCAAAGCCAGCGCCGAAGGCCCACACGCCCAAATACACCGGCAGCATCGCCCCAGCCGCCCGCGGCCGGTATGCAGCCCACGCCAATCCGGCACCCAGGGCGAAGCGACTCGTGGCGGCGTCGATTACGAAGCGAGCGAGCACTGGGTCCTCGGCGGCACCGTAAGGCGCCGCAGCCCCGGAGGCTTCAGGGGTCGAGGCCAAGCCCAGGGTGGAGCCGAAAAGCAGCACAGCAGCCCAGCCGACGTACACCGCCGCAACGAAAGCCAGCGCGATACGAGAGATGACCAGAGGCAGCTGGCGGGCACGCAGTGTACCCGTCACGTTCGGGATGCTCTCCGCAGCATCCAGCACCCGCGCCGCAGCATCCGATCCGGTGGTCTGCGGCGCTGGTTCTGGCGGTGCAGTCATGCGCAACTGGCGGCCCAAAGCGGTGACGGTGGAGTACCATCTCTGGCATTCTTCGCACCCGTCGAGGTGCGCGTCCACGACGTCCTCCGGTAGTGCTGCTTCTTCACCATCAAGGCGAGCCGAAAGGGCTGCGCGGATACCTTCGCATTCCATGGATCTAGCCACTCACCTTCCCGTCGCATCGATTTCTTGGGTGATTATCTCACCACGGCAAAGGCTATGCGAAACGTGAAAAAGCACGATCAAGGCTGGCTCGGCCGGATCCAAAGACCAGGACTGCGAGGCAGGCCCCGATCGTGATCAGGGGTAGTTCCACACCTCCATCGATGGCGAAGAATCCTCGACCGAGGTGGAAAAAGTACAGTTCTACTGCACTCCATACCGCGAGGATCCCGGCTGCTGCGGTGGCCAACAAGCCTACGATGAGCAGTGCTCCCCCAACCATCTCCACGATAGCTGCGAACCACGCTACCGCCTGAGGAGCTGGCACCCCCGCGGAGGTGAATATTTCCACCGTGCCGGTCGGTCCTGCCATCCCTTGCAGAAACATGCGGTTCCAACCGTGGGCGATAAAACTCACGCCCAGCGCTGCGCGGAGCAGCAGCAGGGCGGTATCCCGTAGGGCAGGGTGATTCATGTGCAGACCTAGCGTGCTGTGGAAGGCGCTTTACACAGCGCGGATGCGCTGGTGCTGGTCGTGGCCGTCGTAGTCATCAAAGTAATCGGACCCGTGAATGTACTCGAGGTGTTCGAACTCCGGATCCACATCGTCCGATTCGACGATCACTGCACCAGGTCGGCGGAGACGGTTCGGCACGCCCAGCTCGCCGTCCTCCGTGTTGCGCACGCCCAATCGGGCACGGCGCATGCGGGCGATTCGGCGCTGCCGCATACGTGCCTCCTCCAGTGCATTGACGCGCAGGAAGTACAGGTACAGTACGGTCACGCCCACGGCGGCCACGGTGCTAAACCACACTGCACCACCAAAGATGAAACCAAGCGCCAAGGTCACGACGCACAGTCCAAGAAGTACCGCCAGGACCTGCTTGCGTCGTTGCAGGCGGCGCTCTGCTGCACGGCGGGATGCTTCAGGGTCGTAGACTCCGCGACCCTTCCGTGCCGCCAGGTAGGCGATTTCCTCGTCGTCGAGCTCGGCGCGGGATTCTTCCGCAGCGATTCGCTCGGCCTCCGCACGCTTGGTTGCCGCGGCGGCTTCCTCCTTCTCGCCCTGTTCGACGCCACGCTCTGCCTCTTCAATCTCGGAAGAAGCATCCAGGTCTGACCCGCGGAAGTAGGCCACGGGAATGTCGCGGTGGCGAGTGCCTGTCTCATCGCCTGCGGACTCAGCCTGCGCATTGTCCTCAGTCTCCGCTTCAGCAGTCTCCGCTGCAGCAGTCTTGGCGTCACCGCCTACACCGGCATGTGCATCCTTATCCGCGTCGTCGCCATTGTCGCGATCAGCAGTCTTCTCCTCAGCGACAAGACGCACTGGCTTGAACACACCCGTGTCCGTCTCATCGTGGTCGCGGAAAGTGGACTGGGGCTTCTCCGCATCTTTGGCATCAGAATCTACCCCGCTGTCCTCAGCCGCTACGACCTCTCCGTCGATGGTCTCCGCTTCTGAAGCGGACTGGCCGGTGGCGTCGGAAACGGATTCGGCAGGCTCCGACTTCGTCGCTGCATCGTCGACGACCTCGGCGTCCACGGTCTCGATCTCGTCCTCGTGAACCTGCTTGTCTGCACCGGAATCAACGGGCTTCCGGCGCGCCTTAGCGGTGCGATCACGCAGGGACTTGGCGCCCTGTGGACGCTCCTCGTCATCGATCAGGAAGAACTCTGGTTCTGCATCCACGAGTTCGAGCTCTTCGTCATCATCGTGCGCAGAATAGAGACTCTGCGCAGGCTTGAGCCGACGCTTGCGCTGCAGCGACGTACCACCTTCGTGCAGCACGCGCGTTTCCGTCAGCGCCTTCGCGGTACGCCTCACGGGCGACTGGTTGCGCAGCAGCAAAGGAGCAAGCAGCACGATCCAGACGACGGCAATGAAGATCAAAGAGCCGGACACGACGAGATGTCCTCCCAACCAAATTCGGATGCAAGTGAGATGCCATCCACGCTATCTCTCAATGGCAGTCAGTGGGCTCTGCCACGCCGAAAAGTAGGCACACAGCCCGGCCAGTTTTCTCGTTGGCGGGGCCTCAAGCCTTCCTAGGCGCCGGGGTTTGGGGCGAGGTCGCCGCGCTGTATCAGGCGCCCCACGGCGGTGCGGTTCCCGGCCTGTTCAACATCCTCGCGCGTCATTCCCACCAGCAGGTGGTCCTGCCACTGCCCATTGATGTGCAAGTTTCGGAGCAGCTTCCCCTCCTCACGGAAGCCCACCTTTGCCAGTACAGCGCGGGAGGCCACGTTGTCCTCCATGACCGTCGCCTCAACTCTGTGCAAACCCATAGTGCGCATCGCGTGATCCACCCCCAGAGCCACAGCGGCAGTGGCCACCCCCTGACCTTGCAACACCGAGGCCACCCAGTAGCCAATCCAGCAGCTGGAGACTACACCGTATTGGACGTTGCCGAGTGTGAGTTGCCCGGCGAAATTCCCATCGACCTCGATCGCAGCCGGTACGAGCTCGCCGCGGCGGGCCAGCTGCTTGAGGTTCGCCCATGTGCGGCGCCAGGCAAAGGGTGAATGCGCTAGCTCCCAATCGTCTGGGATAGTCGGTTCCACCGGGCGCAGCAGAGCCTCGTCACGAATTCGAAAGACTCGCCACCTTTCCCCGTCTTGGCGCCGCAGGGAGCGCAAACGGACGGTCGGCCCTGCGCCGCCTAAGGTTTGCACACTCATCGTGGCGATAGGCCAACCAGGGCGCTGGGCGTCTCTCACGCTTCCGTCACCACACAGTCAGGTGGGCGCTACGCCCGGATGGACAGGAACATCACGTCAACAACCTGACCAGGTGCGACATGTGTGACATCAGCCGGGACGATGATCATACAGTTGGACAGCCCGTGTGAACCCAACAGGTGCATAGGCTCACCGCCGCCACTGGCGGCGCCGAGGGGATCAACGAGGAATTCGCGTGTCTCACGGTCTCGCATGAGCTGGCCACGTATAAAGCCACGCCGGTGAGGAGCGGATTCAATAGAGGCGATCGAACGAGCCTGAATGATCCGGCGACCAGACTGGCGCTGACCACGAATCAGCTGCACCAGCGGGCGCACCATCACTTCAAATGCCACGAGAGCCGCGGAAGGATTGGAAGGCAGCAAGAAAGTCGGGACTTTATCCGGCCCCAATGTGCCAAAGCCCATGACCGAACCAGGATGCATAGCTACGCGGGAGACATCCATTTCACCAAGCTCACCGAGCACTTCCCGCAGGCGATCTGACGCTTCTCCGCCGACTGCGCCGGTGATCACGACGATTTCCGAACGGATCAGCTGCCCCTCAATGACATCCTTCAGACGGCGGTGCTCACCCGCAATGATGCCGATGCGGTTAACCTCCGCGCCGGCTTCGCGCCCGGCGGCCGCCAGCGCATAGGAATTCACATCGTAGACCTGCCCGAGACCTGGGTCCCGGTCGATATCGACAAGCTCTGGGCCAAAACTCATCACGGCCATGCGTGGGCGGGGATAGACGAGCACTTTGTCGCGACCTACTGCGGCTAGCAACCCCACCTGGGCTGCGCCGATGACGGCGCCTTGCTCCACCACGACGTCACCGGGTTGCACATCCGACCCCTTGCGGTGCACAAACTGACCAGAATTCAAGGAATTCAATGGTTCCATCCGGCGGCCCTGCACGTCTGCCCAATCCAGTGGAAGCACCGCATCCGCCAAGGTCGGCAGGGGTGCGCCGGTGTGTACGCGCACCGCTTGGCGCGGCTGCAGGCGGACGGGGCGATGCGAACCCGCGGTCACCTCACCGACGATCGGCAGGATAGGCCGCACGTCCTGACTGACAGGTCCTTCCTCTTCCTCTGGCGGAAGGTCGTCATGGCGATCGCGATTGCGGCGGGTCATCTCAACCGCCTGGCGAATATCCACCGAGCGGACGGCAAAACCGTCAATCGCAGCTTGGTCGAATCCCGGCAGTGCATGAGTGCCCTCAACCTGCTCAGCGCACCGGAGGCCCAGCGCCTCAGAGATGGCGATGCGGACAGGCTCGGGGGTGACGGCTGCTGCCGTGATGAGGGCGAGCTGTTCTTCTACTGAACGCACAGTGCCTTCACTCAACCTTCCTGTTGTCAGTTGCTCATGTGCTCGGTGGACAGTTCACGCTTCGCGATGATTCGCCGTGCAGGATGCCGAACCTTAGGTTGGCCCTAGTTCTCAGCTCGGCAGTCCCAGCCCACTCACCAGACCGCTGTCGTCGGGTTGGTCGATACGCTCTTCCAACCAGCGGCGCAGTGACGGACCATAGGTGTCGTTGCGCAGCGCAAAGTCCACGCAGGCACGGATGTATCCACCTGGATTGCCCAGGTCGTGACGGATGCCATCGTGGACGAGGATGTGCACGGGGTGCCCCTCGGTGATCATCAGCTCGATGGCATCGGTGATCTGGATTTCCCCGCCCTTACCCGGCTTGGTCCGCCGCAGCGCATCAAAGACCTGGCGGTCGAGCAGGTAACGCCCAGTAGCTACGAAGTTTGAAGGCGCATCCTCTGGCTCAGGCTTTTCCACCATGCCCTTGACTCGCTTCACGTTGCCGTGGTCGCTGTCCTCCACGTCGAAGACGCCATAGTTGAACACATCCTCACGAGGAACCTCGAAGGCGCACAGCACGCTGCCCCCGTATTCCTCCCGAATCTTGAGCATCTTCTCCATCACGCCGAATGGAAGCACGAGATCGTCGGGAAGCATGACGGCGAAGCAGTCTTCGCCCTCTTCGAGCGCCTCCTCAGCCAAGCCGATAGCGTGCCCAAGCCCCAGCGGCTTTTCCTGCTCCACAGCCACGGCCTCGATGAGGCCATTGACGCCACGCACGCGGCGCAGCTGCTCATCCTTACCACGGTTTTCCAGGGTGGATTCAAGCTCAGAATCGGTATCGAAGTGCCCCATCACGCCCGACTTCTTCGGGGCGGTGATGATGGCGAGGTGCTTGGCACCTGCTGCGATTGCCTCGCGCGCGATGAGTTCGATGCCTGGCGTTTCCACCACGGGGAGCAGTTCCTTGGGCACCGTTTTGGTGGCTGGCAGGAACCGGGTTCCCAGGCCCGCGGCCGGCACAACAACAGTGCGCAGGCCCTGAGTCGTCGGATTAGAGGAAGTCATGTACTGATCGTACCGCTAACATTCCCTCTATAGGTGGATCCTCTCACCCGCGCGCCGAAGGAGAACTGTGTCTAAGAACACTCTAGAAATTTCTCAGTCTAAAAGTCACATGCGCCGCGACATTCGCTCCCGCCGACGAGCTACACCCGTAACATTTCGCACCGAACGGGATAAACGTATCCAAAAGAACCTGATGGATCATCTCAGCTCTCTTTCTGCCGGCCGCGTCGCAGCCTATGTCCCCATGCAGCATGAACCGGGCGGCCGCAACCTCCCAGGCCTACTCAAGGCGTCTGGCCTGCAAGTTTACCTCCCCCGTATCGTCTCGATACCCGACGCCCACGCGCGCGGTTTATCCGGAACCCTCGCCGAAACCTTGGAGTGGGTCCGCTACGAGGGTGAGACCGCAGTTAATGCCCGTGGCATCGAAGAACCGGTGGGCAATGCCGAACCGGGGGTACTTCCCGAAGTCGATGTATTCCTCGTTCCGGCCCTAGCCATTGACCAGCACGGCTATCGCCTGGGTCAAGGTGGCGGTTTTTATGACCGAGCACTTGCACAACCAGGCAGCTATCGTGAAATATGTGCGATTGTGGATCACGAGGAGTTCGTTTCCGCAGTTCCCACCGATGAATGGGATCTCGCTGTGAACTCCGTCGTGACGGACCGCGGCCTCAACCGTTTCGACGCTGGCAACCATCGAAAACCATAATGTCGACACCACACATGCCGCACACTATGTAATTTTCTGAGCTTCCCAGAGGAGGAAACTTTCATGCTTTCCGGCTTTAAAGAATTCATCATGCGCGGCAACGTTATCGAACTGGCAGTTGCTGTCGTCATGGGTACCGCATTCACCGCTATCGTGACCGCCTTCACCACCGGCATCATCGAGCCACTCATCGCTGCCCTCGGCGGTAACGCAGAGGTGGGCCTCGGCTTCTTCCTGCGCGAGGGCAATGACGCCACCTTCATGAACCTCGGTGCAGTCATCACCGCCGCCATCAACTTCCTGATCGTTGCTGCAGTGATCTACTTCATCATGATCATGCCGATGAACAAGATCGCTGAGCTCAACGCAAAGCGCAAGGGCATCACCCCAGAGGAAGCTGCTGCTACGGAAACCGAGCTGCTCGCTGAGATCCGCGACCTGCTCGAAGCTCAGAGCGGCACCTCCCGCGCCAACACCGCTGCCACCACCGCTCTGAACAACACGATCGATAAGAACGCTTCCGGCAAGCACGCTGCCGAGTAAAGCGCCAGCACTAACTCGAAGGCTCCGCTCACGTGAGCGGGGCCTTCTTGTGATTGAGCTTCGACTTCAGGCTAGAGCGTCTTTCCCCAGTGGGGCGGAGCCTCATCTTGGTAAAAATCCTTGCTCATGGACTGCTCATCGTCCGGAGACTCCGGGGCAGGCTGCTCACCGGGAAGCACCCCACTCGCGAGACCAGTGCCCCGCAGACCCTCATCCTGCGCAGCCCCGAGCTTGCCAAAGGATCTGCGAGGGCGGCGCGGGTGGCGTCGGTTAGGGAAAGAATCGGCAACCACGACGGTGCGACCCTATCGATTCATATCGGCGATAACGTGGCGGGCCAGAGGGCACAGAGTGGCCATGCCATCGCGGATCGCACCACGCGTGCCAGCAAGGTTGACCACCAGCGTGGAACCGGAAATTCCCGCCACCCCACGTGACAGCCCGGCGTCAAGAGAATTCGCGGCCAAGCCGGAGGAACGCAGTGCCTCTGCAATCCCCGGCACCTTACGATCCAGCTCTGCATTTGCAGCTTCCGGCGCCTTATCCCGTGGCCCCACACCCGTCGCGCCAACAGTGATCACCAAATCCGCACCGCCCACGACAGCCGTCTGGATCGCCTTGCGAATCGCCGGCTTGCGGGATTCGACGTGCACAATCGCATCAACGAGGAAATTTTCCTCCCTCAGCAACTCCGTGACGAGCTCGCCGGACTGATCCACATTGTCCTCATCGGAGACGATGACGACCATCGCGTGGAGGAGGGGTAACTCTGGAGTGCGTTCCTTGATCCGCGCGTGGGCATCCAGCTCGTGGAGTAGCTCGTCGCTCGGCTCCTCTACGGTCTCCCCCAGCCGTTCCACCTCGGCATGAGTAACCGCATTTACGGTTGGTAGCCGGAGGTTCTCCTCCAGGGAACGGGGCTGATGCGAAGTCATAACGGACACTCCTGGGAGACAAAGAGATGGGCGGTGAGAACTCTGAGCTGTAGCTGTGATGCAGGACGGTACTCACCGAGTGTGTGCACTAACCGTAACGCGAACGGCAGTGGCGTGTAAGGTCGAGCAGAAAATAGGCTCACCCCTGCGGGTGTAAGCGCGTTACTCGACGTCGCGTCACTCGGCGTCGAGGGTCATCTCTAGCTGACGCTCATCGCCCTTCTCGCCTTCCTTAGCCGTCAGCGTGATCGTGTCGCCGACGTTGTGGGAGCGGATCGCTGCGATCAGTCCCACCCCGGAATCCACGGGGCGGTTATTAACCTTCGTGACGATATCCCCACGCTTCAGCCCCGCCTTTTCTGCAGGGCTACCGTCGTTCACGTCCACGATCGGAGCGCCCATGATGCTCTCCGAGTTCGGAGAAGTATCAACCTTCGCGCCGATGATGGGGTGTTGTGCCTTTCCATTGTCCACGAGCTCCTGAACAATTCGCTGCGCCTGGTTAATCGGAATCGCGAAGCCAAGGCCAATGGAACCAGACTGCTGGCCAGCTGAACCGCCCAAGGTGGCGATCACCGAAGGGATGCCGACGAGCTTGCCCTGCATATCCACCAAAGCGCCGCCGGAGTTACCTGGGTTAATGGCGGCATCCGTCTGAATCGCGTCGATGAGGGACGCCTCTCCCCCGCCCTCGCCAGATGCCTGCACCGGACGGTTCTTGGCAGAAACGATGCCCGAGGTGACGGTTGCAGCTAGGCCCAGTGGCGAGCCGACAGCCAGCACGTCGGCTCCAACGTTCAGGGCATCCGAGTCACCCAACTCGATCGGCTTGAGGTCATTAGCTCCCTCCGCCTTGATCACCGCGATATCCGTTTGCGGGTCGGTGGCGACGATCTTTGCATCCAGCTGGCGACCATCGTTGGTGAGCACCTGGATCCGGCCACCATTCTCAGCAGCCCCGACCACGTGATTATTCGTCACGATCAACCCATCCGAGCTGAAGATGGAACCCGAGCCTTCCCCACCACCTTGGCGCGTTTGCACCTTGATGGAGACCACGGAAGGCAGAACGCGCTGGGAGACATCCTCGATGCTGCCCGGGGTGACTTCAGCAGAGGTCTGCTGGCTCTGGTTATTGCTCTTGGAATCGAAGGAGGTGGTTGCGCCGTTCGAAATAACCGACCCACCACCTGTCTGGTCGATCACCACGGCAGTCGTCGCACTAGCAGCAATGGCACCGACGAGCAGCAATGCTGCCACCGCTGGTGTGGACCAGCGCTTCTTCGGCTGCGCGAATTGAGGATCACCCTGGGGCTGCTGGCCCTGTTGGCCAGGGTGGACTCGCTGTGCCTGCTGGCCCTGTGGTCTAGGCTGTGCCTGCTGCTCCTGCAGACCCGACTGCGTCTGCGGTCCCTGTGGCTGCTGCGGAGAATGCATAGGGCTCATTTGCTGACCCATCGGTGAACCAATGTGCTGCGGTGAACCCATGTGCTGTGGATCGCGAGGATGCTGATTCCACTGCGCAGTGTGCTCCGTGGTGTGCTGCTGACCGGGTTGTGGAAACGCTCCGGAGTTGCGGTTGCCGTATTCACCAGCGGAGGATCCATACGGATCCGGGTAGCGGGAGTTCTGGCCGTTGCCGTTGACTCCACCGTTCATGGAACTATCCTTTTCGCGCATAGGCACCATTGTGCAGGCGCTAGCTTTTAATTTCCTGGGTGACTGGCTGGAGACCCCCTGCAAATCTCACGTCACCCGACGTCTTGGCCTTTCAGTTTTCTCTCAGCGAGTTACCAGGTCGCCCCGGCAAGACTACTCGCATCAGCGCTCCACCATCGTCTGATTCATCCGCGATGATCACGCCATTGTGCCTGGTGATCACCTGTTTGACGATCGCCAACCCCAGCCCTGAGCCCGGCATGGAGCGGGATTGGATGGAGCGATAGAAGCGCTCGAAGACCTTAGCCCGATCCTCCTCAGGGATGCCAGGGCCAGAGTCCGCAATGCGGATCTCCACGGCGGTCGGTATGCCCGCCCTCGCACCTCGATCATCCTTCAAAGTCTTCGAGGAGTCAGCAACCGGTTCCATAAACACACGCACCACTCCCCCCTCCGGAGACCACTTCGCAGCATTGTCCAGAAGGTTTCTGATCGCCCGATTAAGGCCGAACGGATCGCCATCCAGCTCCCACGGGATGAGGTTGACGTCGAATGTCACATCGGGTCGACGCCGGCGCACACGCTCGAGAGAATCTTCGAAGATCGCCTCAAGGTCCACATGCTCAACGAGCTCCACTGTCGAATCTTCGCGCGCAAGATCCACAAGATCGCCAATGAGGGTGCTCATCTCGTCGATCTGCCCGATCACGTCGCGCTCGAGATCCTCCCTATCCTGCTCGGAGATGGTGGCGCCGTCTGTCCTCGACGCCAACATGAGCAGCTCTACATTGGTGCGCAAAGAAGTCAGCGGGGTCTTGAGTTCATGGCCTGCATCCGCCACTAAATCCTTCTGCTTTTCCTGCGAGACCTGCAGTGCCCCCATCATGTTGTTGAAGGAGGTGGTGAGAGCGCCCAGCTCATCATTGGAATAGACAGGGATTTGCCGTAATTCGCCGGTTGCGGACACACGATCGGCGGCACGGCGCAGCCGGTTGATTGGCTGCACACCCGTGGACGCCACGGCAATACCAGCGACGATCGCACCAAGGGCGCCAGTGACACCGATGAGTATGAGCACAAGGCGGAGCGAGTCGAGCGTCTGCTCGGTGAAGGTGATGTCCTGAGCCATGACGATAACCCGGCCATCCTGAGCCTGGACGGCATAAATGCGGGATTCACCGACAGTGCTGAAAGCGAAGGGTGCTACGCCCTTCAGTACGGACATTTCCGGGGCACCGAGAGTGGACTCGAACACTGAATGCTTCGCGTCCCGACCGGTTTGCTCCGGCGGCACGACCAGCACCCTCATCGTGTTGGAGGTGTCCTGGAAACGGGGAACGTAGGTGTCGCCTTCGTACGACTGCTCTCGCGGAAACGTCACGCCAGAATCGATCACATTCTGCGCCTGGGTCTGCAGATTCTTATCGATTTCCTGATACAACACCTGATTGACCGACGTGAAAGCAGCCAAGGTGATGATCACGATGGAAACGATCACCACGAAAGCCGTCAGCACAGCCAACCGGGTGCGCAAGGTCATTCTTCGCAAGGAGAAGCGGGAACCACTGCGGGGACCCACTGCTGCCCCTTCCGAACGGGACGTGACGAGCCGAGTATCGAGAGCCGGCTCATCAGGAAGGCGTCGGAGTATCACGGAGCAGTCTCACGCAGCACGTACCCCACACCGCGCACGGTGTGGATGAGACGTGGTTCCTTGTGCTCTTCGGTCTTACGACGGAGGTAGCCAATGTAGACCTCGAGGGCATTACCGGACGTTGGGAAGTCGTGCCCCCACACCTCCTCGAGAATGGTCGTGCGGGACAGCACCTTACGAGGATGCGCCATCAGGAGCTCCAACAGAGCAAACTCGGTGCGCGTGAGGCTTATCTGTCGCCCGTTGCGGGCAACCTCACGGGTTTCGGGGTTAAGGGTGAGATCCTCGAAGCGCAAAGGTTCATTGTCCTCAGCGGTCGAAATGGCTGGGCGGGTCGCTCGGCGGAACAGGGACCGCGTGCGCGCCAGCAATTCTTCCAGTGCAAAAGGCTTCGGCAGGTAGTCATCAGCTCCGGCATCGAGACCTGCCACACGCTCGGAAACACTATCGCGAGCGGTCAGCAACAGGATAGGGAGATCATCTCCGTGACTGCGTAGCTCGCGGCACACCTCGAGGCCATCGCGTTGAGGCATCATGACGTCCAAGATGGCCAAATCGGGGCGTTCGGAGTTGATCAGTTTGAGCGCCTCCGCGCCATCGCTGGCGAGAATAACGGTAAAGCCATTGAAGATCAGAGAACGGCGAAGCGACTCGCGTACTGCCTGATCATCGTCGGCAACAAGAATCTTCATGTGCCCATTGTGCACAAGTCGCGGACAATAAACACAACCAGGTCGCCCACTTATTTTTCACTCAGGCAAAAATTGGCTCCACTTTCAGCAATTCCCGGGCTGTTCCTTAATCTCTCAGGAACATCTCCGCGAACCTCTGCCGCGTGACTCCGAGAGTGTTAGTTACATGCCGCCAGCGTCAGCGCCAGGCGAAAACATTCCGCGCCAAGATAGCAAGCAAAAACCCCGCACCTTTCTCGAACCACAATTCGAGGTAGATGCGGGGTTTGTCTCTACCGCGCGACGGAATCAAGCCACGCAGCAGGAAAATTAGTCCAGATCAACCAGGCCGAGCTGAGCGGCCTTCACCAGACGACGTGGGATCTGGGTCTCCTGACCGTTGATCTTCACAGTCTGGAGGGCGACATTGTCAGCCTTCCACTGGGAACGGCGAGAGTGCGTGTTCGCACGGGACATACGACGCTTTGGAACTGCCATTGTTTTCTACCCTCCTCTGATTAGTTCTTCTTCTTGCGACGAGCGAGAGCGCCGTAACGACGCTGGAACTTCTCGACGCGGCCAGCGGTGTCCATCACGCGCTGTGCACCGGTCCAGAACGGGTGAGACTCGCTGGTGACGTCCACGACGATCAGCGGGTACTCGTTGCCGTCCTCCCACTCGACCGTGCGGTCGGAAGTGGCGGTGGAGCGAGTCAGGAAGCTGTGGCCAGTGCTTGCATCCTTGAAAACCACTGGGTGGTAATCAGGGTGGATATCCTTCTTCATACTTCGTATCCCTAAGGTTGATACATCAAGCCGGTTCTGCAACAGCAGATCGTGCCTGAGTTGGGTTGGAAATGTACAACTCGCGATATCTTACAGACCTCACAGCGGAATTCGAAATCGCCCGCCTGCTGGCGTCGAAATAAAGAACAGCGCACGCCCCACAGACCGAGATTAGGAAATACGGCGCCAACGTTGTAGGCTTATCGCTTGCTGTTGTCTATGTAAACGTCATCGCCACGCAGCACGCACATCCGCATGCCCCGGCCGGCCCGTCTAACCGGCCCCACATGACCGGAAAAGCGCCACCAACTGCGAGGCGGAAGGAGAAAACCCATGTCGGCATACTGCCAGGTCACGGGCCGCAAGCCTAGCTTCGGTAAGACCGTGTCCCACTCGCACCGCCGCACGAGCCGTCGCTGGAACCCAAACATCCAGCGCCGTTCGTTCTACCTGCCTTCCGAGGGCCGTTCCATCACCCTGAACGTGTCCACTAAGGGCCTCAAGACCATCGACCGTGACGGCATCGAGTCTGTCGTTGCCAAGATCCGCGCCCGTGGGGAGAAGATCTAACAAATGGCACGTAACGATATCCGTCCAATCATCAAGCTGAAGTCCACGGCTGGCACCGGTTACACCTACGTCACCCGTAAGAACAAGCGCAACAACCCAGATCGTATGACCCTCAAGAAGTACGATCCGGTAGCCCGCAAGCACGTCGAATTCCGCGAGGAGCGATAATCTATGGCTAAGAAGTCCAAGATCGCTAAGAACGAGCAGCGCAAGGAAATCGTCGCCCGCTACGCGGAGCGTCGCGCTGAGCTCAAGGCAATCATCAAGAACCCAAACACCTCTGACGAGGACCGCATTGAAGCACAGTGGGAGCTGAACCGCCAGCCTCGCAACGCTTCCCCAGTGCGCGTTCGCAACCGCGACGCCGCTGATGGCCGCCCACGCGGTTACCTGCGTAAGTTCGGCCTGTCCCGTGTCCGTGTCCGCCAGATGGCTCACCGCGGTGAGCTGCCAGGCGTCCGTAAGTCCAGCTGGTAAGGGGTAGTTTCACAATGAAGCGCACAAACACCAAGAAGGCGCGGATGGAGCAGACCCGCCGCCCAAAGAAGAACCCTCTCAAGGCCGAAGGCATCGAGACGGTTGACTACAAGAACTACGCACTGCTCCGGAAGTTCATCTCCGACCGCGGCAAGATCCGTTCCCGCCGCGTCACCGGTCTGACCCCGCAGCAGCAGCGCCAGGTTGCTACTGCAATCAAGAACGCCCGCGAGATGGCCTTGCTGCCATTCAACGCTCGCTAAACCTTCTACGGAGCTAGCAGCAACAGCTTCTTAAGACGTTTAACAGACACGTTTAAAGGCCCGCACCAGTTCATTCTGGGAGCGGGCCTTTGGCGTACCTACCCGGGCTGCAGCCACGCTCCCATCCAAGGTGCAGTTGCACTCCTACCCAAGGTCTAGCCACGCTGTGTCAACTGTAGCCTCGCTGTGCCAGCTGTTGTAGCTTTTCCATCAGGGTGCATGTCCGTAGCACCTCAACATGGATTCAGCCCTCGAAATTCGAACACCACTCGAGGTTTTTCGTTAGGATGGGCACGTAGTTCTCCAACACCACATCATCGCTGGGGCACACCACCACCCCAGAGCCAGACGTATTTGAGAGGCACTTGAGCGTGAGCAACAATTTTCCTTCCTACCCTTCCAACAACGGAAGCAACGGAGATAACCCCTACAACCCATACAACGACACCGCCTCGGATGGCCAAGGATACGGCCAAAATGCTCAGGGTTACGGGCAGGGCACTCAGTACAATGACAATAACTACGCTGGTGGCGGCTACGGCAACGCCCAGTACGGCAACGCTGGCAATCAGGGCTACGGTGCCTTCCCGACGAATGACTACGGCCAGGCGCCGATGCACGGCTCCTTCCGCCCAGGTGTGGGCAAGCGTTTCCTCGGCTACCTCATCGATTCCATCTTGGCAGGTATCGTCATCGGCCTCCTCACGTTCCTCATCTTCCGCAACGACATCATGGACTTCGTTGACGCCACGATGAATTCCCCGGAGACTGCCGCTACCCTCCCGCTCTCAGTAACAGCTGGTTCCGGAGTGATCAGTATCGTTCTGTGGTTCGCCTACCGAATCGGCATGGAAACCAGCACAGGCGCCACTTTGGGCAAGATGGCGGTTGGTGCCCGCGTGACTATGGAGGACGGTTCTCCGGTCACCGCGCAGGCTTCTTTCCTACGTAATTCCTGGTACTTGCTGTCGCTGGTGGCTGGTCTCGTCCCATTCCTGGGGTGGCTGCTCCAGCTTGCGGTCTTGGTTACCGTCGGCGTTACCATCGGTAACGACAATGGCAACCAGTCCTTCTCCGACAAGTGGGGCAAGACGATCGTCGTCGACAAAAACTAGTTCGGCTCTCAGCGGTCCGGCCAGTTTCCGGCTCAGCGGTTCGGTCTGGCTTCAGCCCCACTGATCAGCCTGTTCCATGCTCAACACGCCACGTACCTGCCCCTCCTGAGTCCTTCCCGCTTCTGTGCCTCAGCGAGAGGCAGAGTACTATTCAATACTTATGTTCGACGTCCTCACCGGTTTCGCCATTGTCATCCTCGTGATCGCAGTGGGTTTCGGTGTAGGGCGTCTTCGCTTGTTGGGCCCCGGTGCGGTCTACACCCTGAACATGTTCGTGTTCTGGATCGCGCTGCCAATGATGCTCATCAACTTTCTCTCTGATGCTGACCTCGGTCAGCTCTTTGGCGTGAACTTTGCCGTCGTTGCTCTGAGTACCCTGGCCGCCGGTTTGGTTGGCTATTTGGGTTATCGCTTCGTCGCTGGCCGAGCGCCTTCAGATTCCCTCGTCGCCATGCTGGCCTGTTCCTACTGCAATGGCACACATCTGGGTATTCCACTTATGGCTCACCTCATCGGTGATCCAACCGTGACCCTGCCAGTGGTGATGTTCCAAGTGGGTTTCTACGGTCCGCTCTCGGTACTAATGCTTGATATGAGCTCAGAGAAGCGGAACTCCCGGGGGCTCGTTCGTGAGCTGATCCTCTCAATCCTGCGCAATCCCTTGATCATCGGCGCTGTGACGGGCATTGTACTGGCAGTCATCAAACAGCAAGTCGGTTGGACTTTGCCCAAGCTGCTGGCGGAGCCAATCGCAATGATCTCGGACGCGACCGTTGCCGTAGCCCTCATCGCCTTTGGCATGTCCATGGCAGAAGTGAAGGTTTTGCAGAAGGGCCGCTCCCCGGTCCGCTCGGTGATCGCCGCGTCTCTCGTGAAGACGATCGTGCACCCACTGATTGCATGGCTGCTCGGCGCATTCGTCTTTGGCGCATCGGGACCGCTGCTTCTCGCCATGGTGCTCATCGCCACCCTTCCTACCGGGCAGAACGTTTTCACCTACGCGCAGAGGTTCGGCGTCAATACGGTTCTCGCCCGCGATTCAGTTGTCATCGCCACAGCTATGTCCCTGCCCGCAATGGCTGTCATCGTCCTGTTGCTGGGTTAAACACTCAGAGGTGAACAAATCTCCCTCACGTTGTTCTGAGCGCCGGCAAAACCGCAGGTCGCGCCTTCCGGCTGTGCAACGTGAGGGGGATTTGTACGCACCCCTACTCCAGCACCTACTCGCGCACAGCGGAAGGTACACTGGCTCCCGCCTTGGGGTGCACGGCTACCCCAGCACCCACTCGCCCATAGCGAAAGGGGCTCGGGCTTAGCAGCGAACTGCAGATCAGCGCCCCACCCACTCGGGCATTACGAAAGGGCCCGGCACATACTCCCGGACCCCTCACATCAAGGTCTGTAACGCCTTAGCGCCAGAGCGCCAAGCACTGCACTACAGCACCAGCGCCGAAGCGCCAAGGCACCGTTCTACAACGCCTTAGCGCCAGAGCAGCAGGGCATCGCCCTGGCCGCCGCCACCACAGAGGGTGACGCCGGTCTTACCGGAACCGCGGCGCGCCAACTCGTGCGCAGCGTGAACAACCAGGCGGGCGCCCGAAGCACCGATTGGGTGACCCTGGGACACGCCACCACCGTGAATATTGGTCTTCTCTATGTCGTAACCAAGATCCTTCACGGACTGCGCGACCACTGCAGCGAAAGCCTCGTTGATCTCAACAAAGTCCAGATCATTCACGGACCACTCGGACTTATCCAGCGCAGCCTGCAGAGCTTGGGATGGCTGGGACAGCAGCGAGGTGGTTGGGCCAGCAGTCTGACCGTACTCGCCGAGGGTGGCGAGAATCTCCAGACCATTATCCTCCGCGTACTGGCGGGAGGTCAGAACCACTGCAGCAGCACCATCGGAGATCTGGGAGGAGGAAGCAGCCGTGATGGTGCCGTCCTTGACGAACGCTGGGCGCAGCTTCGCCAAACCCTCCACGGTGGTCCCCGTGCGCACGCCTTCATCAGCGGTCACGGTCTTGGTTTCCTTGCGAGTCTTCACCTCAACGGGGATGATCTCGGCGTCGAAGATACCCTCTGCGATCGCAGCCTCAGCGCGCTGGTGGGACGCTGCCGCGATCTCGTCCTGCTCCTCGCGGGTCAGGCCGGCTGCCTTCGCATTGTGGTCGGTCTCGAAGCCCATTGCGGTGCCTTCGTTCGGATCGGCGAGGCCATCGCGCTCCAAGGAATCCTCCAGCTTCAACTCACCAAAGCCCTTGCCCGCGCGCACTCCAGCTGCGATGTGCGGCGCGTTGGACATGGACTCCTGACCGCCAGCGACGACCACCTGGGCATCGCCCAAGCGAATGAGCCGGGAAGCGTTAATCACCGCATCGAGGCCGGACAGGCACACCTTGTTAATTGTCAGCGCCGGAACGTTAATGGAGATACCGGCCTTCACCGCAGCCTGCTTGGCCGGGTTCTGGCCGGAGCCTGCCTGCACGACCTGACCCATGAGGACGTAATCCACTGCATCGGCGGATACCTTCGCGTGCTCCAGTGCACCCTTGATCGCCATGGATCCGAGGTCCACAGCGGAGAAGCCGGACAGGGAGCCGAGCATGCGACCCTGCGGCGTGCGCACCGCACCGACAACAACGATGTCCTGTGGAGTTGCTTCAGTCATTTTTCTCTCTCGAGCCTTTCTCGGGGAAATCTATTGAAGTGTCTATCTCTTGTGTAGCACGTTCGGTCTACAGTGCACTGACGAATGGCGCGTCTGTCTTTTCCGCCACCTGTTCTTCGGTTACACCCGGCGCGAGTTCCACGAGCTGCAGTCCATCATCGGTGACGTCGAAAACACAGAGGTCGGTGATGATGCGGTCGACCACGCCCAGACCAGTCAGCGGCAGGCTGATCTCCCGCAGGATCTTGGATTCGCCGCGCTTATTGCAGTGTTCCATGAGGACAACCACGCGCCGCGCGCCTACGACGAGGTCCATCGCGCCGCCCATGCCCTTGACCATTTTGCCCGGGATCATCCAGTTGGCAATGTCGCCTTTGGCATTGACTTCCATGGCGCCGAGGATCGCCACGTCGATCTTCCCGGCGCGGATCATGCCGAAACTGAGGGCGGAATCGAAGAAGCTGGACCCTGGCAGCGTGGTGACGGTCTCCTTGCCCGCGTTGATGAGGTCCGGGTCCGCCTCCCCGGCCTTCGGGTAGGGCCCAATCCCCAGCAGCCCATTCTCCGACTGCAGGGTGACGTTGACTCCTTCCGGCACGTAGTTCGGCACGAGGGTCGGCAATCCAATACCGAGATTGACGTATTGGCCGTCCTTGAGCTCCAGTGCCGCGCGGGCTGCCATGGCTGGGCGGTCCCAGCCGACGGTTGCGGTGTTGTCGGTGGTGTTCTCGCTCATCGCACGGTCTCCTTTTCGATGGCCTTGTCGGCGGCTTGTTCTTCGGTCAGCTTCACGAGGCGGTGGACGAACACTCCGGGCAGGTGGATGTCATCGGCCGCGAGTTCGCCCACAGGAACGACCTTTTCTGCCTCAACGATGCAGATTTTTCCGCTCATGGCCGCCAGTGGGTTGAAGTTGCGGGCTGTTTCGTGGAAACGCAGGTTGCCAGATTCATCCGCAACGGCGGCACGCACGAGGGCGTAGTCTGCGACGATCGCCTCCTCCAGCACGTAGGTTTCGCCGCGGATTTCACGGGTTTCCTTCGCCGGCGAGGAGATTTCCACGTTGCCGTTCGCGTCGTATTTCCAGGGCATTCCGCCGTCGGCGACTACTGTGCCGACGCCAGTGCGGGTGTAGAAAGCACCGATGCCGGAACCTCCGGCACGCATGCGTTCCGCGAGGGTTCCCTGTGGCGTGAGCTCCACTTCCAGTTCACCTTCGAGGTATTGGCGGGCGAACTCCTTGTTTTCGCCGACGTAGGAGGCGATGATGCGTCGCAGTTGACCATTGGCGAGCAGCAGGCCGAGCCCGCGCCCGTCCACACCGGCGTTATTAGAGACTGCCTCGAGGTCGTTGACGTTTCTGTTCGCCAGTTCGGTCAGCAGGATGTGTGGGATTCCGCAGACTCCGAAACCACCGACCGCGAGGGTCGCGCCACTGGGGATATCGTCGACTGCGTCCGCCGCATTCATCAGCTTGGAATGCCCAACTGTTGAGGTAGACATACTCAGATCTTGCCTTTCGTAGTTACCGGTTACTCGTGAATTACTTCTTCTCGAAGAGGCCAAGAATCTCGATGGCCTTTTCTCGCATTTCGACCTTCCGCACCTTGCCGGACAGCGTCATTGGGTACTCGTCAACGACGTGCACGTACCGTGGCACCTTGTGGCGAGCCAGGTGGCCCTCAGCGAACTTCTTGATGGACTCTGCGGTGACGGGTTCGCAGCCATCGTTCATGATGATCCACGCCATGAGTTCCTCACCGTATTTCTCGTCTGGAACGCCAATGACCTGCGCATCCGAGATGTCTGGGTGGGTGTAGAGGAACTCCTCAATCTCACGCGGGTAGAGGTTTTCGCCACCGCGGATAACCATGTCCTTGATGCGTCCGGTGATCATCACATAGCCGTCCTCGTCCATCATCGCGAGGTCGCCGGTGTGCATCCAGCCGTCGTCGTCGATAGCTTCTTCGGTCTTGACCGGCATGTCCCAGTAGCCGCGCATCACGGAGTAGCCGCGGATGAGGATCTCGCCCTGCTCACCGCGTGGGAGGATATTGCCTTCGCGATCCACAATTTTTGCCTCGATGTGAGCACTGGTCCTGCCCACGGTTTCGACGCGCTTCTCCACCGGATCATTGGGCATCGTCTGGTGGTTCACCGGGGAGGTTTCAGTCATGCCGTAGCAAATGGACACTTCGGTCATGCCCATGGTCTCCATGACCTCGCGCATGGTCTTCGTCGGACAGGACGTTCCGGCCATAATGCCGGTGCGCAAGTTGGACAGGTCGTACTTGCCTGCGGATTTCTCCGCCAGCTCATGGAGCTCGGCGATGAACATCGTCGGCACGCCGTAGAGCGAGGTGGCTTGGCCATGGTGCACGGCCTCCAACGCGGAGGTCGGGGTAAAGGAAGGACCCGGGATGATCGTGGTGGCACCGTGGCTGAAGGCCGCAATGTTACCCATCACCATGCCGAAGCAGTGGAAGAACGGTACAGGGATGACCACGCGATCCTGGTCGGTGTAGTTGATTGTCTCGCCCACGAAGTAGCCGTTGTTGAGGATATTTCGGTGGGTCAGCGTCGCACCCTTGGCCAGGCCCGTGGTGCCGGAGGTGTACTGGATGTTGATGGGATCATTCGGCTCCAGCTCCTCGCGCACCGGGTTGAGATCCAGGATCGCATGGTTGGACAGCTCATTCCACCGTTCGGAGCCGAAGAAGATGGTCTCGCGGTAGTTGTCATCGAACTGGTGCTCCGTGGTCTTGATCATCGCACGGTAATTGGAATCCTTGAAGCGTCCGGCAGAGAACAGAGCCTTGATTCCCGCTTGGTTCATCACGTAGTTAAGCTCGCGGATGCGATAGGTGGGGTTGATGCAAACCAGAATCGCACCGATCTCCGCGGTTGCATACTGCACAATGGACCATTCCCAGCGATTGGGCGACCAGATGCCGATGCGGTCGCCCTTGCGGTAACCCGCCGCATGCAGTCCCGAAGCCAAGCGCTGCACCTTGCGATGGAACTCTTGGTAGGTCATGTGGATATCACCGTGGAGATCGACGATCGCCTCATTCTCCGGGTATTTCGCCACGATTCGTGCCAGGTTTTGCCCCAGTGTTTCCTCCAGTAGAGGCACGTCGGTCGGGCCTTTGGCATAGCTGAGCTTCTCAATGCCCTCGATCGTCGATGGGTCGCTCAACGGGCGGTCCGGTGTGAAGTCCTGCAGTGGCTTAGCGTGAGGGGTCATGGTGATCTCCTTTGCTTAAAGGAATGAAAAGGGAAGCGGGATTAGAGAGTTCTCAGTGGATATCGGGTGAAGTTCCAGGGACTCGGGTGACGTTTTCAGGAGCGCGTTTCCGCGTTTGCATCCGGCCTGCGGGCGAGGATGACCTCAGCCTGACGCAGCAGTGGCGCGTCGATCATTTGGCCATCGACGGCGAAAGCGCCGGAGTTTTCCGCTGCACCTTCAGCCACCTTCTTGGCCCACGTGAGTTGTTCCTCCGTGGGGCTGTACGCCTCCCGGATCGCGGGGACGAGGCCCGGATGGATGGACACCGTGGCAGCGAAGCCACTGGCCGCAGCATCCACTGCCTCGGCTCGTGCGCCTTCAACGTCCGCGGTATCCGCGTGGATGGAATCCAGCGCAACCTTGCCAGCCGCCGCTGCGTGGAGCAGCACCTGTGCGCGGGTCAATCGCGGCACCTCGCGGTATCCGCCCGGCTGGCCGGATACGCCACCACCATTGGTCGGCAGCTCGTCCACTCCGTAACGGGAGGACGTGCCGCCCAGAGCGGCCGTGAGGTCCTCCGCACCCCAGAACAGAGCCACGACCTGCGGGTGATTCGCTACCTCCTCGAGGCACAGCACGCCCTTGGGAGTCTCGATCAATGCAATGATCTGCCAGTCACCGGTCTCGGGGCTGGTGGCGTCGAAAATGCTCAGATCTTCCGACTTCGGCACCATGACCTGGGTGAATGGGCTCGCCTCGACGGCGGCCACGTCCAAGTCGAAGTCGGCAGATCCCGGCGGGTTGATACGGACGATGGTGCGGGCTGGGTCGAGCTCGCAGGCCTTGATGTTCTCGCGCGCCTGCGGGCGGTTCTCGGCTCGGCAGCCATCCTCCAGATCGAGGATCACCATGTCCGAACGCTGCGCGGCCTTAGCGAATCTCTCTGGCCGATCCGCCGGGGCAAAAAGGAGCCCTGGTCCTGCAGGAATCCATGCCATGATGTCTTAGGCCTCCCCTGCTGCAGACTCTTCTGCAGGGCGGCACTGCATCATCGTCGAACGAGTGGCAACGCATACCACGTCACCATGCTGATTGCGGCCGATGTGCTTGAGTTCCACGATGCCCTGGTTCGGGCGCGACTTGGAAAGGCGCTTGCCCACACACGTGGTCTCCGTGTACAGGGTGTCGCCGTGGAACATCGGCGCCGGAAATGACACTTCAGAAAATCCCAGGTTCGCCACAATGGTGCCGAGTGTCAGCTGGCTGACGGACAACCCCACCACCGTGGACAGTGTGAACATGGAGTTCACCAACCTCTCGCCCTTGAATCCAGGCTGCTCAGCAGCCCAGGCTGCATCCAGGTGCAAAGGTTGCGTGTTCATCGTCTGGGTGGTGAACAAGGTGTTATCCGCCTCCGTGACCGTGCGGCCCGGCTGGTGCAAGTAGGTCACGCCCTCCTCAAATTCCTCGAACCAGAGCCCGCGCTGGAGGATCTTCTTGGTCTCCGTGTTGTTCTCAGTCATGGTGATGCCTTTCCGTGTCCGTTGAGTCCGTGCCCTTGTTAGATGCCCAGGGAGCGGGCGATGAGCATCTGCTGCACCTCGGTGGTGCCCTCGCCGATCTCTAGGATCTTGGAATCGCGGTAGTGGCGGGCCACACGGTATTCGTTCATGAAGCCGTAGCCGCCGTGGATCTGTGTGGCGTCCCGGGCGTTGTCCATTGCCGCCTCGGAGGAGATCATCTTCGCGATGGAGGCTTCCTTGGAGAAGTTCTCGCCGGCGAGCATCTTCTCCGCCGCGGCGTGCCACGCCTGACGTGCACTCCAGGCGCGGGCTTCCATGCGGGCTATCTTGAAGGAGATGGCCTGGTATTCGGAGATAGCTTTGCCGAAGGACGTGCGCTCCTTCGCGTAGCGAACGCATTCATCCACACAGCCCTGCGCGGCACCGGTTGCCAGGGCAGCGATGGCGACGCGCCCCTCGTCCAGGATGGAAAGGAATTGAGCGAAGCCGCGACCACGCTTTCCAAGGAGGTTCTCCTTCGGCACACGCGCGTCGTTGAACGTCAGCGGGTGCGTATCGGAGGCGTTCCAGCCGACCTTGTTGTACTGCGGCTCGGCGGTGAAGCCTGGGGTGCCGGAAGGAATGATGATGCAGGAGATTTCCTTCTTGCCGTTCTCACGGGTGCCGGTGACCGCGGTGGCGGTGACCAGCTTGGTGATGTCGGTGCCGGAGTTGGTGATGAACTGCTTGTTGCCGTTGACGACCCACTCGTCGCCGTCTTCCTTGGCGGTGGTCTTGGTGCCACCAGCGTCGGAGCCCGCGTCCGGCTCGGTCAGGCCGAATCCCGCTAGAGCCTTGCCTGCCACGAGATCCGGCAGGTACTTCTGCTTCTGTTCCTCGGTGCCGAAGCGGTAGATGGGCATGATGCCCAGGGACACGGCAGCTTCGAGCGTGATGGCCACCGACTGATCTACGCGGGCGAGTTCTTCCAGTGCCACTCCGAGGGCCATGTAGTCGCCGCCCATGCCGCCGTATTCTTCGCTGATCGGCAGGCCGAACAGGCCCATCTCGCCCATCTGGCTGACGATTTCGTAGGGGAAGGTGTGCTCACGGTCGTGCTTCTCGGCGACCGGGTCCACCACCTCATTGGCGAACTGTTCTACTCCGTGGCGCAGTTCTTCGAGTTCTGGAGTCAGGATTCCCATGGTGTGTCCTCTTTTCTGAATGTTGGGTCTAGGGGTGTTGGTGTTGCGCGAAAAGTTTGGGTCGGATTAGCCGTCTTCGTGTTCGACGACGTCAGCAAGCACCGCGCCGGACTCGACCTTCTCACCGACAGCGACGTGCACGGTGACGGTGCCCGGCACCGCGGCCGTCAGTGTGTGCTCCATCTTCATGGCCTCGATAACGAGCACGGCTTGGCCTGCGGTGACCTCTGATCCGGATTCGGCATCGATGGCGATGACTGTGCCCGGCATCGGGCTGGTGATGGCACCATCGCCCTCGGCGGCAGCGGCGAGCGCTGCGGCGCGTGAGACCTGGTCGATCGCGTAGGTGCCCGAAGGCCCGCTGACGTGGCTGTGGCCACGGGTGCGGGAGGTGGTGACGGTCCAGTGTTCGGCTGGATTGTCATCAATGCCCGCGTGGTAGTCGGTTGTACTTCCCGAGCTTTCACGATCCAGCAGATCCAGCTGGAGGGATGTGACCTCGGGAGTCTCGTCGGAACCGCGCTCCACAATGGTGGAGACCGTGACGTTCCATGATTGCCCGTCAACAGCCGTAGCCGACACCGTGACTTCACGGACGTCAGTGCCGTCGGTGAGGATGGCGCGGATCGGGGCTGGAGCCCGCCCGGCGCGCCAGCCGTCTGCCGCGGTCCACGCCCGCCCCAAGGTACTGCTGGTGGCTGCACTGCGCGTCGCGCGATCCAGGGCCGCCAGGGCGAAGGCGGCAGGAGGGGTTGCCGGGTCGGCGTAGTCATCGCTAATGCGGTCGAGCAGCCCCGTGTCCAGTTCGCCTGCGATTACCTCGGGTCGGGTCACCAAGAATCGGTTGAAATTCACGTTGGTGACCAAACCGTCCACCACCATCGCGGACAGGGCCTCATCCAGACGCTGCAGCGCCTGTTCACGATCGTGTCCCCAGGTGATGATCTTCGCCAGCATCGGGTCATAGTCGGAGCCGATGTGCTGGCCCTCGCGGACGCCGGAGTCCACGCGGACTCCCGCCCCGGTTGGCCAGGACAGGGACTCGATGGTGCCGCCGGTTGGCAGGAAGCCGCCGGCTGCATCCTCTGCGTACACGCGAGCTTCGACGGAGTGGCCGGTGAGCGTGATCTCCTCCTGGCGCAGCGGAAGTTCCTCCCCCTGCGCCACGCGAATCTGCCATTCGACGAGGTCGACGCCGGTGACCAGCTCGGTGACTGGGTGCTCCACCTGCAAACGGGTGTTCATCTCCATGAAGAAGAAGCGCTCCGGCTGCTTGGCGGAGACAATGAACTCCACGGTGCCGGCGCCCCGGTAGCCGCACGCGCGAGCTGCATCGCACGCGGCCTCGCCGATCTCCTGACGAGTGGCGGCATCCAGCAATGCCGACGGCGCTTCCTCAATCACTTTCTGGTGACGGCGCTGGAGGGAGCATTCGCGTTCGCCAAAGTGAATCACGTTGCCGTGGGAGTCAGCGACGATCTGCACCTCGATGTGGCGCGGGGTATCCACGAAGTGTTCGAGGAAGAGGGTGTCATCGCCGAAGGAGGAGGCCGCCTCGCGTCGGGCGGATACCAGGGCCTGGGGTAGAGCCTCTGGGGTATCCACGCGATGCATACCCTTGCCGCCACCACCCGCCGATGGCTTGATCAGCACTGGGAAACCGATCTCCGGCGCGGCGTCGATAATTTCCTGATCCGTCAGACCCGGCCGGGAGATGCCTGGAACGGTCGGGACGTCACGAGATTCCACAGTGGAACGGGCGGTAATCTTATCGCCCATCTTCTCAATCGCGGAGGCCGGCGGGCCGATGAAGATGATGCCCTCATCCTCGCAGCGCTGAGCGAATTCAGCATTTTCGGAGAGGAAGCCATAGCCCGGGTGGATCGCCTCGGCTCCGGAGCTCTTCGCTGCAGCGATGACCTTCTCAATATCGAGGTAGGACTGCGCCGCAGCGGCTGGGCCCACGTGTACGGCTTTATCAGCAAGCTTCACGTGCGGGGCGTGGCGGTCGGCGTCGGAATAAATGGCGACGGCCTTCATGCTCATCGCATGCACGGTCTTCATGACGCGGACCGCAATTTCACCGCGGTTGGCGATGAGGACGGTGCCGAATTTCTTGGGTGAGTTCACTTGGTTGTCACACTTTCTTCTATCAATTCTTCGCGTCGATCTATCAGCGGTTACATGCGGAAGATGCCGAAGCCGGTCTCGTGGCGTTCACCCTGAGCACAAATGTCGAGCGCCATGGCCAGGGTGCGGCGAGTATCGGCGGGATCAATCACACCGTCATCCCACAGGCGAGCTGTGGAGTACCAGCAGGTGGACTTCTCCCCGAACATTTCGCGAATCGGAGCCTCGAAAGCTTCTTGTTCCTCGGCCGACCATTCGCCGCCGGAGCGCTCGATTTGGGCACGACGCACGGTGGACAGGGTCATCGCCGCCTGCGGGCCACCCATGACGGAGATGCGGGCGTTTGGCCACATCCACAGAAAGCGCGGGGAGTATGCGCGACCGCACATGGAATAGTTGCCGGCACCGAAGGCGCCACCGGTCACGACGGTGAGCTTAGGTACGGAGGCGGTGGCCACGGCGTTGACCATCTTCGCGCCGTGCTTGGCGATTCCACCTTCCTCGTACTGCCGGCCGACCATGAAGCCGGTGGTGTTCTGCAGGAAGATCAGCGGGATATTGCGCTGCTCGCACAGCTCAATGAAGTGCGCGCCCTTCACCGCCGCTTCCGCGAAGATCACGCCATTGTTGGCGATAATGCCGACAGCGTGCCCCTCAATCCGCGCAAAAGTGGTGACGATGGAGGTGCCGTATTCACTCTTGAATTCAGACAGGGAGCCTTCATCGGCGATGGTCTCAATGAGGTCGTGAGCATCATAAGGGATCTTCGGATCGGTCGGCACGATGTCGTAAAGATCCGTCTGTGGACGTGGAGCGTCCTTCGGCTCCTGCTTGAGCCACGGCGTGGGTTTGTTTTCCGGCAGGGTGGCGACGATATCGCGAATGCGGCGGAGGGCATCGTTATCGTCCGACGCCAGGTGGTCAGAAACACCAGAGATACGCGAATGCATGGCGCCACCACCGAGCTCCTCTGGGGTGACGTCCTCGCCCGTTGCCGCTTTCACCAGTGGTGGACCGGCGAGGAAGATTGTGCCCTGGTTTTCCACTATGACAGTCTCGTCAGACATCGCGGGAACGTATGCTCCGCCGGCAGTGCAGGAGCCCATCACGGCAGAAAGCTGCGGGATGCCTTTGGCGGACATGCGGGCTTGGTTGTAGAAGATGCGACCGAAGTGATCCCGATCGGGGAATACCTCGTCCTGTTGCAGCAGCATCGCCCCACCGGAATCCACCAGGTAAATGCACGGCAGGTGGTTGGCCTCAGCGATCTCCTGTGCGCGGAGGTGCTTCTTCACGGTCATCGGGTAGTAGGTTCCGCCGGACACTGTGGCATCGTTCGCGGCAACCATGCACAGGCGTCCATTGACGAGGCCGACGCCAGCGATGATGCCGGCCGCAGGGGCTTTACCCTTGTACATGTCTTCTGCCGCCAGCGGTGCGACTTCGAGGAAGGGGCTGCCGGGGTCCAACAAATTGATGATGCGATCGCGTGGCAACAACTTGCCACGATTGACGTGGCGGTCACGCGCTTGCTGTCCACCGCCCTGGGATGCACGGTCGAGGCGCTCACGCAGCTCGGCGACGAGCTCACGGTGAGTGGCAGTGGAGGATTCTGTCTGCGAGGGCATGTCTTTACGATCTCCCCATTTCAGTTAGTGGTCATTAACCATGTGGTTTGCACCACACGATAATGTGCGCGAGATCACAAAGGAAGAGATTGGAGTAAATTTGGCTCAAAAAACTATTTCAGCAGAGAAACAGCACGTCGGAACCTACCCTTTTCGGGTGTTATGCCCCGCCCATGGCCATCGGCCCAACCCTCTGGATTCCCCTCCCCTAGCAGTTAGTTACAGATTCAGAATTGCCATCCGCTCCTTCCAGAAACTCTGGCTACCGCCCCCTAGTTACTGCAATTCCACTAGCCGCAATGCCTGCCTGCTGCAGCTCCAGCCATCAACGCCTAGCTACCGCAACCCCAACGCGGAACGAGCAGACAACACAACCTGCCTGCGAAGCAGTGCCGCACTCACGCGGTCGGCTAGATACTCCGCAGCGTTGATGAGCCCAACAACCAACTGGGCGGTAATGCGAGCACCATCCCCCTCATAAGCTGGCCCCAGCCTCTGTAGCGATTCGGCCCACAAGCCCAAATAGCGACCCTGCGCCGCACGAACGCGATCATGCCCTTCCTCACCCATACGGAAAAGTTCGCGGTTGTGGAGCCGGATCAATTCGGACTGCTCAAGGGCGAAAGAAGTGTGGAAATCAATGAGTATCTCCAGGCGTTCGCGCGGAGCCTCGATCCCACGGAGAATCTCCTGGGCTTCCGCATAGAGATGCTCGGAGATGCCCGTCATCAACTCAGTGAGAATCTCCTCTTTGCCAGAGAAGTGCCGATACACCGCTGGCCCTGATACCCCCACAGCCTCACCAAGATCTTCCAGACGCATGGCATGGAAGCCCTTCTCCGCCATGATTTTCGCGGATGCGCGCAATAGCTCCACTCGCCTCTGCGCCTTAGCAGCAGCGCGTGGGGATAACCCCTGTGTATCTGGATCCGCGAGGTACGTCGTAGCCATGGCACGCATAGTACAGGTTAATCACAGCTAACCGAATACTTTTCCACTTCCCCGGAACTAGCGCTCCTCAGCTCGGAAGCCGAGCTTTCTTCAGCACTGTGCCGCAGGCATCTCCGCGAGATTCGCCCGCAGGTTATCTGCCACCTTGTTCAGCAGAGCTTGGCCACCTTCGTAACTACCATCCGGAGAGGTTGCAGCTATCGCGACCGCTATGTACTTGCCACCGGCGGGAACCAGGCCAAATTGGCGCACCTCATACGATCCCGCCGTATTGGGACCCCAACCGCCCTTGAACATCGCACCGGGGATTGTGCCCAGGCCGTAGGCTTGGCCGCTGGCTGCACCCATCGCCGCCACCACTGATTCCGAGCCCTGGATACAGCGCAGCTGTGAGGCAAAGTTCGCCTGTGCAGAAACGCTCCACATCGTTTGACCAAATGCCGTGAACCCCGGACGTGTCACCGAAGTATTGACCTGCGTTTGCGTATCGCCGCCTTCAGCAAGCACAGCTTGTGTCAGGGAACCAGCTTGCTCCCCCATGGAAGCCCACATCGCTTCGGCGGCAGCATTATCTGAGGCCGAGATCGCTGCATTCACGTACTGGGCGTTGGCCGGGTCGTGCCGAAGTGCGGCGATCGCCACAGGCACCTTCGAAGTCGACCACGCTGGCATGCTCACAGCACCTGCCTCGCCAACACCCGCCACAGCAATGGCGGTTCCCGGCACAATCAGGCTGTCCAAGTCTCCGGCGAAATCTGCTGGTGCCGGCTCCTCCTTGGAGCTCTCAGTTTCCCGTGGCTGGTCACTGGTCGTCGGTTGAGGGCCACTGTCTTGCTCAATTTCATCATTCAGGGGCTGCTCCGGTGCCGTCGAGCTCGCTCTCCCCTCACGTTCGGCACGCAAGTCATCCACATTTCCGATCGTGCAAGCAGGAAGCACCATCAGCACCGCCGTCGTAACGGCTGCTAGCATGCGTTTTCTCATGGGCAGTTCGCCACCATCACTGTCGTCGTTCGGATAAGAGATTCTTCAGTCTAAGCAATATAGACGACGGCGTTATTTCCACCCGTGCAGGTAACGTAGCGACCATTATCCCTGCACGTCATGGAATACGTTTGCTTCGTGACTGTGCTGTACACATCGATCGTCATATTCGCATCGCGAGTGTCCAGCCACTCTCCCACGAACGTGTCACGCACAGCGAGGGCGAACGGCTTACTGGTCACGTCACTACCCCGATACACATTGTTGAAGTTACCGGCGGGCTCCCCGGAACGCGCGGCTTCATTCACGGCCACTGCATTACCAGGCAAGCGCGGATTTTCTGGCCGGGATTCCTCTCGGCTCTGACGATTGTCTCGATCCCCGTCCCGCTGGTTCCTATCGCTCTGGTCATCGTCCCGTTCCTGGGACTCGGACGCGCCGCTACCGCCACTGCGAGAATCGTCTGCGGAACCGCTATTCGGTTCTTCGGTTAATGTCGCACTGGAGTAGCCATTGACGGAATCCGAAGACTTAAACCAGCCACCTTGGAAGTAACCCCAGGCGAGAGCCGCCACGAGGATGAGTGCGAGGATAGCGGTAATGGCCGCAATGAGCCCACCCTTTGATTTCCGCTGCTCCTCGTAAACAGGTTGCTGCTGGTAGGGATCTTGTGGATACCACCCCTGCTGCGGGCCTGGGCCCGGATTCCACTGCTGCTGCGGTGGCTGCTGGTAGGGCGCTTGGGGATTCCATTGATTCTGCGATCCTGGCCCCACAGACCATTGCTGGGTCGGCTGCTGCGGTGGCTGCTGACCGTACTGCGGTGGTTGCGGACCACCAGACGCACCTTCAAAGGGCCTGTTGCCTGGATTAGTATCGTCATCCATTGGACTCTCCTAGGAAAACCGTCACTGGAGGGCACCTACCAGCCCTCTGCCACGTCGATTATCCCACTTCGGCCCAGGGAATACACCTCATGGTGCCCTCGAGGGCTGCTACCACGCAATAGTGAAGCCCCCTATAGAGCTCCTTTTAGTGCGCGAAGTGGCGCTCACCCGTGAGGTACATCGTCACGCCGGCCTTATTTGCAGCCTCAATGACCTCAGCATCGCGGACGGATCCACCGGGCTGCACGACAGCGCGCACACCTGCGTTAGCCAGGACTTCGAACCCATCAGCGAAGGGGAAGAAAGCATCGGAGGCAGCAACCGCACCCCGTGCGCGCTCCTCCTCTCCCGCGAGTGTGTTGGAGCGCTCGACGGCCAGCTTTGCTGCGTCCACGCGGTTGACCTGCCCCATGCCCACGCCAACGGTGGCTCCATTCTTGGCCAGCAGAATTGCGTTAGACTTCACGGCACGTACGGATCGCCACGCAAATTCCAGTTCAGCCAGCGTCGCTTCGTCGGCAGCTTCTCCCGCTGCGAGAGTCCAGCGTGCTGGGTCATCGCCCTTGGCGTCGATAACATCGCGCTCCTGGACAAGCAGACCGCCGGAGATGTGGCGCTGCTCAACGTTGTTCTCGCTTGCCTCAGGTGCTTCCGCTTGCAGGATGCGAATGTTCTTCTTCTGGCTCAGCACCTTGATGGCCCCGTCTTCGTACCCCGGAGCGACGATCACCTCGGTGAAGATTTCCGCCACCTGACGAGCCATCTCCACAGAAACTTCGCGGTTAACGGCAATGACGCCACCAAAAGCCGACATCGGGTCACAGGCATGCGCTAGCCGGTGCGCAGCAGCAATGGACTCGTCCGACACCGCGATGCCACAAGGGTTAGCGTGCTTGATGATCGCCACGGCGGGACGCTCGTGGTCCCATGCTGCGCGCCATGCGGCATCAGAATCCGTGTAGTTGTTGTAGCTCATTTCCTTGCCATGGAGCTGCTTGGCTCCTGCGAGTCCGGTTCCGGCGGAGTACAGAGCCGCAGCCTGGTGTGGATTCTCGCCGTAGCGCAGGACGTTGGAGCGCTCGTAGCTTTCACCGATCCAGGCTGGGAAGATTTCGCCTTCCGCCTTGGTGGACCCACCCATCCAGTTCGCCACCGCCACGTCATAAGCTGCGGTGTGGCGGAAAGCGTCCGTCGCCAAAGCGGTGCGTTGGGCGCGGGTGAAACCACCCTCCTTGGCGGCAGCGACGACATCGTCGTAGCGAGCGGGATCCACAACAACGGCCACAGATGGATGGTTCTTCGCAGCGGCGCGTACCATCGACGGGCCTCCGATGTCGATCTGCTCTACGCACTCATCGAATCCCGCGCCGGAGGCCACGGTTTGGGTGAATGGGTAGAGGTTGACCACCACGAGTTCGAAGGCCTCAACGTCCAGTTCTTCGAGCTGCTTGAGGTGATCTTCCTTGCGAGTATCAGCGAGGATGCCCGCATGCACACGTGGGTGGAGGGTCTTGACTCGTCCCTCGAGAACTTCTGGGAAGCCGGTGAGCTGCTCAACCTCAGTGACTGGTACGCCGGCAGCTGCAATCTTGGACGCTGTGGATCCTGTGGAGACGATGCTCACCCCCGCCTCGTGCAGGCCCTTGGCCAGCTCTTCCAGTCCGGTCTTGTCGTAAACACTGATCAGGGCGCGTCGAATCTGCTTGCGACCGTTGTTGTCCGTCATGGCTGCTTTATCCAAGCCTTTCGTCCGTCGATGGTGAGTCCATGCTTCGCGATGCCGTGAAGTACGTCCACTAGCAGTGCACGTTCCACGGACTTGATGCGTTCGTGCAGTACGTCGGCGGTGTCCTCCGGGTCCACCTCCACGGCCCGCTGGGCCACGATGGGGCCGGTGTCCACTCCGCTGTCCACAACATGAACTGTAGACCCAGTCACGCGCACACCGTAATTGATCGCATCCTCAACCGCATGAGCGCCGGGGAATGCCGGAAGTAGCGCAGGGTGGGTGTTGATAATCCTGCCTGCATAAAGCTGCACAACTTCCGGACCAATGATGCGCATAAAGCCTGCGCTGACCAGGTAATCCGGATCATATTCGGCAATTTTTCTGCCGAGCTCTGCATTCCATGCGGCACGATCGGTACTTCCCGGCGTATAGTCCACGCGGAAGGTTTCTACCCCCGCTACCTCTGCACGTTCCAGCGCCTCGCATCCGCGATCAGCACCGACGGCGACGATCTCCACACTCTCGTCGGTGTGATCAATCACGCTTTGCAACAGCGTTCCCGTCCCCGAAGCCAGAATCACTATCTTCATCATCGCCCTCCTTGTCTTCTCCGTCTTGTCCTTCACTATCCCGCTGATTCGCGCCTTGTTCTTCTTCGGCTAGGCCTTCCGCATCTTACTTCTCAGTTGTTTCCTCGTCCTGCTCCGCTTCCTCAGTGCCCTCGGTTTCTTCGGTGTCCTCGGTTTCATCGGTTTCCTCAGTATCCTTGTTGCCTGCTGAGTCCTCAGAGCTGGAGGCATCATTCTCCTCCGAGGCCGCGGTGCCCTTCTCTACGTCCTCTTCGTCTTGTTCCGACGCCACGTTCTGAGCGGATGAGGCTGGCGTCGAATCAGACGGGGCGACATCCTCCACAACAGCGGAACCGGCGCGCGCCGCCCAGACCATGAGCGCAAGGGCAGGAACCATCAACCACGCTGCAGACTCGGCAGCGAACAGCCACTCCAGCGCCCCCGCACTGCCGTAGACTCCCAGTTCGCCACCGGCCAGCCACGCAATGCAGAATCCCAAGAAGGCCACCGCTGCACCAGCTCCGACTGACGTAGCGACCGGAGACTCGAGGAACCCGCGGGTTTTCACGTAGCGGTAGACAACCACGACGGCAATAATCGCCGGCACAGCCAAGTAAAAGGGACCGCCAGGCAAAGGCTGGTTCGGTACCCCGGCGAGGATCGGCAGTGGCGGCAGGCTCACATTCGTAGCCGTGAAAAGGCTGACTGCCCCATTGCCCACATGAAACTCACCGCCCAACAACACTGCGACCGCACCGATAGCCAGATTTGGCACGTACATCAATGCCAGCACGCTCAAACCAAATGCGCCCGCAAGATCATTCGTAATGTCATAGGTCTTCACAAAAGCCGAATAATTCGTCGCCGCGTACACCGCCACCGCCACGACACCGGCGATAAACATCCACCGGATGAACGACCACGCCAATCGGAAGGCTTCAACTGGCCATGTCGGGAGAGCACGGCGCAATAGCAGCGCTCGCCACACTGCAGGACGCATGCCCATCACCACGGCGGCGCCATTGACGAGCAGCGTGGATACAAGGGCCTCTGCCAGATTTGGCGCAGCCATATCGAATACCCGAGATGCATCCCACAGCATCAACCACGCAATGAGTGTGAGAACAAGTGGAATGCCCAAGCTCAGCAATATGAAGGCACGCAATCCACGCACGGTCATCGACTTTCCGAGAATATGCGTAGCGCGCCGACTGTGTGCCCAAATCACGACCATAGCTGGAAGAAGCGGTAGAAATCCCAGCTCAGCGCCGGTTATATTGAGCGAGCCGAGGTTGACCACCATCCACAGTGATCCAATAGTGGCTGGCACACGGGAGAAGCCAGCGCCGATGCCTACGATTACCGCAATAGCAACAATGAGGCCGAGCGTCACTGCATGATTAATAAGGAGTGGAATACCGTACTTGCGTACATGCGGCTTCCACTTCTCCCATCGAGCATTTGCCGTTGTTTTCGACGTTGCCTTCGAGGACGCTTTCGACGACTGCGCAGCTGCTTTCACAGATCGCCCCTCGCCATGACGCTCATCCACAAAGCGCTGACCTGATGAGCTCACCTGTTCCGGTACACTTTGACGGACAGGGGCTTTCCGCGTCGCGGCATACTTCGTTCTTCTCCGCGACGAGGATGGGCGTCTGACTGATCGGTTATTCACGCCACCCATTGTGCCAAGTGGGTGAGACAAGGTGGTGATGTGAAACGCGGTTGCTCCTCCGCACACCTAACGCACACAGCACCGAAGGCTCGCTCGAATTTACGCCAGGATTAGAGCCGAAGCGTTAAAACTCTCAAGTTTCACTTGACCCCCCTTTATAAACTTTATCTTTACCTTAATTAATATAAGAATATACTAAGATTCGCGTCCCTTACCTGCAAAAACGACGCTTCCCACATCTGAGCAGGACGAACGCGCACACCATGCATGAACACCGAAACGTTATTTTTTCGTGATTCGGTTGCCCAAATCGTTACAAAGCATTAGTGTTACATCTCGTTGATAACGAGTTGGTCACAAAATGGGCCGAAGGAATAACAACGAAAAGGTAACTCATCGTGCAGAACATCTCTGGAGAGCGTCGCGAAGGTGCCCACCGCAAGCAGGACAACACCGCTAAGCGTCGCGCAGCGCTGGTAGCAGTCGCTGCTACCGCCGTCACCTCCGCAGGCGCAACCGGCGCGACCGCTGGCGCCCAGCAGTCCGAGAGTGACCAGGTTGCACAGTCTGCTGACACCACGATCCTGGCTCAGGGCACCGAAGGCGGCTCCGCCCTTTCTGCTGAGAGCACCTCCGACGCCCCTCAAATTCTGCAGGTTCCTCAGAGCACTCCTATCGCTGGCCTGTCTTCCCAGCTGGATTCCGCACTCCGCTTCGCCGCTGAGCGCGCGAAGGCTGATCTGGCTGCTCGTGCCCCACTGGCAGCCAAGCCAGCTGAGGGTTCCTTTACCTCTCCATTTGGCCCACGCTGGGGCACCATGCATAACGGCATTGACATTGCCAACGCCGTCGGCACCCCAATCCTGGCTGTCATGGATGGCACTGTCATCGATTCCGGCCCTGCATCCGGTTACGGCAACTGGATCCGCATCAAGCACGATGACGGCGCTATCTCCGTCTACGGCCACATGGTGACCCTCGACGTTCGCGTCGGCGAGCGCGTCACCGCTGGCCAGAAGATCGCTGGCATGGGCTCCTTGGGCTTCTCCACCGGTTCCCACCTGCACTTCGAGATCCACCCAGATGGCAACACCCCAGTGGATCCTGTGCCATGGCTGGCACAGCACGGCATCAGCGTCTAGATCGAACGCTGCAAAAACAAAAAGAAGAACCGAGGCTTGGTCAACAGTCTGGGTTCTTTTTGTTTCCCTGTATTCCCTCTCAGTTCCCCTGCAAGCTGAGAGGTCCGTCAGCCTAGAGCTTTTCCATCGGCAATCCGCCAACGAGCATCAGGCGTACCGTTCCCGAGCCGCCGAAATCGATCATTGCCGTGGCATGCGTGCCCACACGGTCGACGGATTTCACCGTACCCAGTCCGTACTTATCGTGATTGACTCGATCTCCCACTTCCAACTCCAACGGCTTGCCGCCCTTGCGTGCCGCGGGTGCCGCTGGGGCGGGTTTCTTCTTCGGGCGACCGCCGTCGCGATACAGCGGCTGCGAGTTGTATCCATACCCCGCGGACGAACCGAAGCCTTCCGTATTCCATCCACCTCCTACTCCTGCACTGGCGAAGGTAGGTTCCTCACGTATCCACTCCCACAGCTCATCGGGTACTTCCCCGAGAAAGCGGGATGGTGGGTTATTCACAGCCTGCCCCCACCCAGAGCGTGTCACTGCCCGGCAGATGAAGAGGCGTTGCTTGGCGCGCGTAATGCCCACATAGGCCAAGCGGCGTTCCTCCGCGAGCTCGGTGGGTTCGCTCAGTGCACGCATATGCGGGAACTGGCCGTCTTCCCACCCGGTGAGGAACACCACCGGGAACTCCAGGCCCTTGGCCGTGTGCAAGGTCATGAGTGTGATCATGTCCTGCTCCTCTACAGGGATCTGGTCGGCATCTGCCACGAGGCTGACGCGCTCCAGGAATGCTTGCAGGCTCCCCAGCGGGGCCTCACCTTCCGACAGCAGTGCATCCACATCCAGATCCCCTTCACCCGTCTCGCCCGGCATCTCGGCGTAGGCCTTAAGGTTCGCTGCTTCTTGACTGAACTCGTGGCCGACAGCAACGAGCTCGTTGAGGTTATCCAAGCGCGACCCGTCCTGCGGATCATTGGATTTCTCCAGCTCTGCCTTGTAGCCCGTCATATCCAGCACGGTGTTGACAACCTTGCCCAAGTCTGGGATTCCCAACGAGCTACCATCACTGGCCCGCATATCTGCCTGAGCAACCTCTTCGCGCAGACCCTCCATCATCTCTAGGAAGGCGCCGATGGCGTTCTTTCCACGCCCACTCAGCAGCGGAACTTTGCCCGCCGCAGCATCATAGAGCGCGGCAGCCCAGCTGATGCCTTGGTTTTCCGCATGGACGGTTACCTGCGCCAGCGCCCGATCACCGATGCCCCGGCGCGGGGTGTTAATGATCCGGCGCAGTGCGATGGTGTCCTCCGGGTTGTCGAGCACCTTGAGGTAGGCCACGACATCTCGGATTTCCCGACGCTCGTAGAATCGCGTTCCGCCGACGACCTTATACGGCAGCCCGCTGCGCACGAGTACGTCTTCCAGCGCACGGGACGCATTGTTCGTGCGATACATGATTGCGATATCGCGATATTTGAAGCCCTCATTGTCCACGAGGTCATCGATCTGCTCAGCGACAAAGCGCGCTTCGTCGTGTTCATTATCCGCGACGTAACCGCCAATCGGCTGCCCCTGGCCCAGGTCGGTCCATAGCTTCTTGGGGCGTCGGCCTTGGTTGCGTTCGATCACTGCATTCGCTGCGGTCAGGATCGTCTGTGTCGAGCGGTAGTTCTGCTCCAGCAGGATCGTGTGCGCGTTGGGGTAGTCGCGCTCGAATTCTTCGATGTTACGGATCGTGGCACCGCGGAAGGCGTAGATGGACTGGTCAGCATCGCCCACTACGCAGAGGTCGGCCATGTGCTCTCCTGTGCCAACGAGCGTGCTCACCAGCTCATATTGCGCGTGGTTCGTATCTTGGTACTCATCGACTAGGACGTGGCGGAAGCGGCGTCGATAATGGTCGGCTACCTCCGGATGGGCGCGCAGCAATCCCACAACCTCGCCGATGAGGTCATCAAAGTCCACCGCATTAGCCCCGCGGAGGCGCGATTGGTAGCTCTTGTACAAGGTGGCGATCTTCTCGCGATGGACATTGCTTTCGCGCTGCGCATCAGCCAGAGCCTCATCCGGCCCAATGAGTTCGTTCTTCCAGTTGCTGATCACACTCAACGTGCCCCGCGGGCTGAATTCCTTGAGGTCGAGGTCATGATCCTTGATCACCATGGTGATCAGCCGTTTGGAATCATCAGAATCGTAGATCGTGAAATTGGTGTTCAGACCTTGGGCCAGGTGCGCGTTATGGCGCAGGATGCGCACGCACATGGAGTGGAAGGTGGACACCCACATCCGCTCGGCCTGTGGCCCCACAAGGTCCATCACGCGCTCGCGCATTTCCGCCGCTGCTTTATTCGTGAAGGTGATCGCCAGGATCTCCCATGGCGCCACGCCGTGCTGCAGCAGATAAGCAATGCGCCTCGTCAGGACGCTTGTTTTACCGGAGCCCGCGCCAGCAACGATGAGTAGTGGAGTTCCGCGGTGCTGCACCGCCTCCTTCTGCTGCGGGTTGAGGCCAGCGAGCAGGTCCGTACCGCTTTCCTGCGGTTGTTCCTCGTGTGTTCGACGCCACCGGCTGCCCTGGGTCAATGACGCCTCCGGAGCAGGCTGGTGCATGGTCGCTAGGAGTGCGTCGTAGCCCTCGGGCGGCAGCTCCTCCTCCGGGGGCGGGGGCACGTCATCCATCGGCTCTTCCGGCAGGGGCATGTCCGGATAGTCCGAAAAGAGGTTGGGCTGATCCTCTGGATGGTGCATAATCTCCTCTGCTTTGTCTTTCCTAAGCCTGTCAGTGGTGGCTGTGAACCTGTCTGTATCGAGAGTACCCATCGCCGGGACAGAACTTTCTTCCTCCCTTTCTGTATTCGCAACCGCGGGTACGTCGTATGATCAGAGCATGACTGATGGTGATTTCCGTGTCCGCATGCCTTCAGGCACGGACGACCCGCTTTCCGATGCAGAGATCCAAAGCTACCGCGAGGAAATTAACCGCTTGGACAACGTCATTCGGGACGCGATCCAGCGCCGCACTGAAGTATCGCGCGCAATCGGTAAAACGCGTTTGACCTCGGGCGGAACGAAGTTGGTGCACACCCGCGAGGTCGCAATCATCAACGAATTCCACGAGCAGTTCGGCCGCGAGGGTGTGCAGATTGCAAAGGCTTTGCTGCAACTGGGACGCGGCCGCTTGGGCTAGGTCTTCGGAGCTCTCACGGTTTCACAAAGCACAAACGCGACCCATTGGCCCGCGATAACGAGCCGATGAGCCGCGACTGAGGGCGCTATCCCTTGTTAGTTAGGCCAGGCGGAACCCTGCACCCACTCCCCCATTGGCGTCGAGGCCAGCCTTGATGGTGTTCCAGGAGACAGCTGCGGTTGGGGCGTGCAGTGGCCCCTGCAGCGGGGTGGTGCAGCTCGGCAGATTACCGACGCCGCCACTGACGATGCCCAGCAGACGACCGTTGCGGTAGAAAGGCCCACCGGAATCACCGTGGGAGCCGCACACGTGCGCCAGGATGTACGGGCCGGATGACCCAATTACTGGTCCGCACGTGGTGCCCGTGGAGATGCCGGTCTTGCAGGCCTGAGCGAAGCTGGCCGGAAGTGGACCTCCCAGCTTGCTGATACGTGCGGCGCCGTAGGTGTTCGTCAGCTGCACATTGGGGTTGAGCTTGATCACACCGTAGTCTGGGGCACCCGCGCGCACGAATGTTCCGATCTTGCCAGCCTCTGCTGCGTCGGCGGAAATCACATCAGCACCTGGCTTGCCACAGTGACCAGCGGTGATCGCAACCTTGTTGCCGCCTTTGTCGTATCCCGCTACGGCGATGGTGCAGGCATTGTTGCCAACGAGGATAGGAGTGGATGGGCCGACCAATGCCTGTGGCCGGATCTTCTCCTGCGCCTTTGGCGGCACTGGAGATGTGAAGTAGTGGCCAGCGACGCGGTGAGGTCCAGGCTCACCGGTCACAGTGAGAAATTGATCCCATGCCTGCGCTGGAGAAGATGGCAGTGCGGACTGGGCCTGGGCAGCGGGAGTCGCGAAAGACCCTGCGAGCACGGTGAGAACCATGCTCATGGCGGCGAGCACGCGACGGCCGACAGTGAGACGAGCAGAGGGACGCATTACTTCCTTAGAAAACGAGTGGTGAGCAATATATACAGCGTATCGTTTTCACTTGCGTTTCGTTAGTTATCACCTGTATCGGTTGGACGCACGGGGGATAACGCCGATTCCCACTACGCAACTTGCTCAGGCTACGGGGCTGCGTAACTCTAAAGAACGCTCACGCTTCCATCGCCGTTGACCTGTACCTTCGCTGCCATTGCAGCGGCGATATTCAGGCGCTGCCACGAGCCCTCGCGGGTTTGGTCATCCAGGGGGTAGCCAGCTGGCAGCGCCGTCTGACGCAGTACGGAAGCTCGCTGCGAGTAACTGAGGTTCGGGTGAGAGGAAAGAAGCAGGTCGGGAGCGGCCTGAGGCACAATCATCGGAGCTTCCGTGTTGTACACCTGCTCGAAGCCCATGGTCATGCGCTCGGTGTACTCTTTCACGGCCTGGGAGGTCGAGCGGTATGGCGTCTGCGCTGCAACCGTCTCCGCTAGTGGACGGCCGGTACGCCACTCCAGCTCCTTGCGGATCTCCTCGCCTGCTTGTTTCACAGCGCGGCGCATCTTCGGATCATTCCAACGGTCGGCCGCAGCAGCGGTACCGGTCATACGACCGCCGATCACATCCAGCGGGTAGTGCACGCCCATAACCATGCGGTTGTAGCCGGCCTCGGACCCACGGGTGACAAGCTGGGGTCCAAGTTCTGGCAGTGCGAGCGCCAGCAGGGTCGTCGCCCAGGTCGCCTGGTTCGTGTGTCCCGAGGGGAAGGACTTGGAATCCCGGTAGAAATCATCCACGCCATTCTCGTAGCGGTTAATCTTTTCCGGGGCTACCTTGAAAGGCCGCTGGTAGTTGTAAATTTCCTTCTCAAAGAAGGTGGAGCTGGCGATGCCACCGGCGCGTGCGCCGTAGCCGTTGCCGAAGAGGAAGACGGTCTTCGGCAGGCGATTCTCCTTCAGAGCCTGCCGGAAGTGCCCACCGAGCTCCTCCCCCAGCGCATCGGAGAAGGCAAGCAGCAGCCCCTCCTTGTCCGCTGCTGCGTCTCGCTGGGCGCGCGCAATAAGCTCTGGATTGTCCGACGCCGCATTGTTCACATCCACAACAATGTCGAGATTCTTCGCCATGACATCCTTGTGGTTTGCACGCAGGTCATTGAATCCACTGATGACCTCGGAGTAAATGCCCCAGTCATGGCTACTGATATCGGAGATGTAGCCAACCAGGTAGTCAGCCGGGAATGGGCGCGGCGTTGGCGCCCCGAGATGCTGCACCGGCGCCGGGTACCCTGATAGCGCTTCGGAACCTGCGACAGGTGGCACGCCAATTTTCGACAGCCCATCGAGGTCTGCAGCCTGAGCGGGGCTAACGGTGCCACATGCAATAGCAGAAGCGGCGAGGGCGGAAAGGAAGCGACGGCGCGCGGACTTCACTGTTCTTCGATCCTTCGAGTCAAGCCATTGAATATCTCATTCATATTGACATGCATTGCCACAACTCGCAGCGCAAGTGCCTGAGCGAGCGTAAAAATGGCCCCTACCGGCTTTCCGCCAGTAGGGGCCATGGTTTCCCAGAGGTTATTCTCCGTTGGACAATCTGCGCCAGGAACTACAGCACTGCAGCCACGTTGCGGGCGATGAATCGGCTGCCCTCACGGGATGGGTGGAACATCATGTTGTAGTGCGGAGTGGTGGTATCGATCACGCCGGCCACGTAGCGCTGCTTATCTGGTGCGCAGGAGCTGTGCTGGGCGTAGGTCTTGCCACGCATCTCGACAAACTGAGCACCGATCTCACGAGCTGCGCGGGCCTGCATTGCCACGTTGGAACGCTCAGCGTTGGTGATGAGATTCATGGACAGAGGCAGCGGTGCGTTAGGGACCAGGTTGATCGCGCAGTAGTTGCCGCGGGCGTCGGTCACTGCGGGGGTTCCGACGATGACGAGCTTGGCCTGTGGCGCCACGGAGCGAATGCGCTTAGCCGCGGTCTTCATGTCAGCGACGTAGGCGTTGGCCACAGCAGTGTGGTTCAGAACATCCACACCGTCCTTGGCACCGAAAGGACCGTAGTTGTTCATGCCGATAGCCATGACAACGCTCTTGGTGCCGCGATGGAGATCCCCGGCCTTGATGGCGCTGTTGATACGGCCGAGCATGGTGCGGGAAGTTTGGGCGGTGCATGACCAGTCTGCGACAGGACCAGCACCGGTGGCCTGCAGAAGGCGTGGCCAGTTATCTGGCCCCTGGAGGCAACCACCGGTCTTCGGGTAATCGCGCAGGTACGGGGTGTTGCCAAGGGCCACGCTGCCACGGAGAGTGTTGCGGACCTGGTCAGGGTTGGCAGAGAAGGAGTCTCCGAGGGCAACGATGTTGCCATTCGGAGCTGCTTCAGCAGCGGGGAGAGTAGCCGAGGGTGCGGCCACTGCGATCCCGCAGGCAGCAAGAAGGCTGCATGCAAGAGCGGCCACGCGGGAACGGGAACGTGTGCGAGGGTGGGTGAGGTTCATGGTCTTGAACGTGTTCTTTCTTAAGAAGAGCCAAATAAAGAAAGTTAAGCATCCTACTAAGAAGTACTCATTCGATCATCATATTTCAGAGCATTGGCTTAGCAAATCGCAGCTATAGTACGGCTCGATACGTTGGTCGAATTAAAGCTGTTCGATCTTCATCTCGCTATTCAACAAGATGGTTCCACGATCCATTCTCACCTGGGCCGACGGTAACTTCCGCCGTCCCGCCGTTCATATCTTTGCACCACACTCGATCGGCAGGTCCAGCAATACCGCAGGACATGGTGTAGGTTTTGCCCGTTTGTCGACTAGTGACAGTGACAGGCCAGTAAGCCACGGGGTGAGTGCCTGCCGTACCAAGCCTTGCAACGTCCATCGCGAAACCACAAGATGTTGATGAACCGGCTACAACGGGCTGACCGGCTATCGTGCCGCAGGTTCCACCGATCTGGCTGTCGGATGCCGACTGCTGACCTGCTGAAGCAGATCCTTGCGTAGACGCACCGCCTCGCGACGACCCTCCGTTGGAGTCTCGACCCGAAGCAGCTGATTCAGAACCATCTCCCGATGGGTTCACATCTTTCCATTCGATTTCTTGCGCGCTGGCCTTAAGGTCTGCAGGAGCCTGATCTTGAATGCCACTATCGAGGCCCTTCCACCGGTAGTCCCAGTCTTTTCCAGAAAGAACTAGCGCCTGGCCATCCACAGTCCAGAGTTCGGTATGAACATCAGGACGTGTTCCATGCCACGTTGAGAAAAGAAGGCCATTATGATCCGCCGTTGCCTGTAGCATTGATCGATCCATTGTGGCGTGGCCGGCCCTGTGAAGGAACCCTTCCTCACCATGCACAGTTGCCGAGTACTTTTCTCCCTGCGAATCGTAAACGCTCACCCTATGCCAGCCTTTATCCGCGGCAATGTCCTGGGTCTCCAAGAGCAATTCAGGCTCGCCATCTGCGGTTATGTCCACCTTCGCATAGTGTGCATCGCTTGGCGCTTGGGAAAGAATTTGAGAGAAAGGATCATCCTCCCCCTCTTCGGTCTCCCTTGAGGCAGACGTTGCGAGCGTCGGCTGCGGGCCTGTGTTTTCAGATGACGGGGCAGCACTGCCAGTCTCAGATGCCTGCTCCTCGCTAGGAGCATCAGAACAGGCGGCCAAACTAAGGCCAAGCAGTACGATAGAGCTGAGAGCAAAAGCTGTTTTCTCAAATCTAGGAGCCATAAATGTCCTTGGAAAGCTAGTCAACGGGGCACCGGCACCGTTACGCGGAACAACTAGGGCTGATCTTAGGACTTGGGCGCACTCTCCGCTTGACATGGGTGTGAACTTATCGTCCGCCATTTATGGCTATTAGCCATTTTACCGTTCATTCCCTTAGTTGGAACGATCCACCGAAAACACAAACCCCTACCAGCGTTTCCGCTGGTAGGGGTTAAAGTTGGTAGCGGGGGCAGGATTCGAACCTACGACCTCTGGGTTATGAGCCCAGCGAGCTACCGAGCTGCTCCACCCCGCGTCGGGTGCGTGACTGAGATGCGCTCTCTGTCAGCGACTCCACAACTCTAACGCACTTAGCGCGAGAAGTGAAATCGCCTGTTCAGAAGGCTTATCACCCACCCAAACTGCTGGCCTATTGTTCGTTTTGGAGCTGCTTAACCGCGGCGTCGAGCTCATCAAGTGCGCGACCGAACTCCTCGAAGGTACCGTTCTCGCGGGCGTCGTTCACCTTGTTCATGGCATCGCGCACGCGCTGCGCAGCGTCAGTGGACGGAGCAGCTGGCGCCGAGGCACCGGACTCAGAATCACGTCCCTCGTTACGGCCTTGCTCACCTTCCTGGCGCCCGTTATTCTCCGGCTTCTTGTCCCCTTCGGAGACATTGCCGTCCGCCTCCTGCAAATCCGTCGCCGCCGATGGGTCAATGCCCACCTGGTCGAGCGCCTCAGCAATGGTTGGCGCGTAACCAACCTGGCCGTTGTAGGAAACAAGCACACGCAGCAACTTCGGGAATGCGGACTCCTGGCCCTGACGCTGCGAGTACACCGGCTCCACGTAGAGGATCTGGCCGTCGCCCACTGGCAGGGTCAGCAAGTTACCGTTGGTCAGCTTGTTCGAACCCTGCAGCAGCGAACGCTCGCGGGCAATCTCATCCGAGGACATCATCGTGTCCTGAGCCTGCTTCGGACCCTGTGTCTGTGTACCGGTCGGCAGAACTCGGACGTGAATCTTGCCGTAATTCTCATCACGCGCATCCGAGGCCACCGTCATGTGCGCGGAAAGGAACTCGCGGCGGAGACCAACAAATGGAGTAATCAGCTGGAAGGACGCTTCCTTGCTCTCCGGATCAGTGGCGACCACGTAGTACGGCGGCTGCGCAAGCTCCTGGCGATCCTCAGATGCGGAAGGGTCAGAAGGCACGGACCAGAAAGCATCGTTCTGGAAGAACACACCCGGATCAGAAACGTGGTACTTCGCAATGAGCTCGCGCTGCACCTTGAACATGTCCTCCGGGTAGCGCAGGTGTGCCATCAGATCATCGGAGATCTCGCTCTTCGGCTTCACCACATCCGGGAACGCCCCGCGCCATGCCTTCAGCACTGGGTCTTCTTCGTCAAAAGCGTAGAGATCCACGGAACCGTCATAGGCATCCACCACAGCCTTCACAGAATTGCGGATGTAGGAGACATCGTTATTCACCAGCTGGCTCTGGTTCACTCCATCCGGGTTCAGCGCATCGGAGGTGGACTCCGTCAGAGACGTGCGCTGGGAGTACGGCAGGTTCGCCAGGGTGGTGTAACCGTCCACCACCCACTTGATGCGTCCATCGACGACAACTGGATAGGTCTTGGAATCCGTGGTCAACCATGGCGCGACCTTGTGCACACGCTCGCGCGGATCGCGCTCGAAGAGAATCTTGGAGTTCTCACCGATACGGTCCGATAGCAGCATGTTCATCGACTCGAAGTGAGCCGCGAACATCACGCGGTTGAAGTAATTGGAAATATCAGAACCGCCCTTGCCCGTGTAGGTGTAGTTCTGCGTATCCGTGTCATACTCCACCGGCTCCTGCCCCGTGGTGCCGACGATCGCGTAATCGGAGTTCGGGGTCTGGGAGGAGGCAATGAGCGGGCCGAAGTAGATGCGCGGCTGCTCCAGATCCACTTCAAGTTCGCCGCCCTGGTTATCGGCCTCGATGGACTGCAGATCAGCGCGGGTGTACACCGGGAAACCACCGCGTGCGGAACCGGCCTCGCGGGCGACCTCGTCCACCTTGTTCGCCGGTGCGGCAATGAAGCCATTGCCGTGGGTGTAAACGGTATGGCGGTTCAGCCAATCGTTCTGGTTACCGGTGAGGGAGTTCGGATTGATCTCACGGGCGGCGACCACGAAATCGCGCACCTCGCCGTCGACCTCGTAGCGGTCTATGCTCAGCTCATCGGGGAATCCGTAGAAGTTACGCAGCTGCTGTTGCTGGGTGAAGGTCGGACTCAGGACCTCAGGGTCGAGCAAGCGAATGTTGGAAATCGTCGTATCGTCCTGGGCGATGGAGCGGCGCTCCTGCGCCTCGCTGTTATTAGCGTCCGCGCCCCAGTTCTGCTCATAGGTGACGTTATCCTCACCGATCCCGTACGCGTAGCGAGTCGCCTCGATGTTGCGGGAGATGTATTCGCTCTCCTTCTCCGCACGGTTCGGATTGACGGAGAACTGCTCTAGGATCAGTGGCCACGCCACTCCCACGACCAGGTTGGAACCAATCATCAGCGCCACACCCAGTGCCGGCAGTCGCAGGTCGCGCAGCACGATCGTGGAGAAGAAAAGGATTGCGACGAAGATCGAGATGACCAGCAGAATGATCTGTGCTGGGAGCACGGCATTGATATCCGTGTAGCTCGCACCGGTGAAGGTCTGCTTCTCGTTATTCATCAGCGCGTAGCGGTCGAACCAGTAATCCACGGCCTTGAAGAGCATCCAGATACCGGCAATGATCGCCAGCTGGCGGCGAGCCGGCGTGGCGACGGAAGCCTTCTCCCCCACGCGAGGATTGCCGGTGGTGATGGATCCAAGCAGGTAGTGGGTCACACCGTTAGTGATGAACGCAACGACGAGCAGCAGGCTCACGGATGTCAGCAGCAGCTGCAGGAATGGCAGGTTGAAGGCGTAGAAGCCGAGATCCTTATTGAACTGCGGGTCCTGCACTCCGAAGCTCTCGCCGTTGATGAACAGCAGCGCAACACGCCAATTGGATTGCACAACCAGCCCCGTGATCAAGGCTACGACGATCGGCAGCCCCACGAGGAACGGGCGGATATTCCGGGTGATCTGCGGGCGCAGTTCCACCAACGGCGAGGAGGAGCCCATCGAGGCGAAATCGTCCGGGCGGGAGCGATACGCCACGAAGGCTGCCAGCCACGCGATCACGCCAGCCAGCAACCCGAACACCACGAAGAGCACGATGCGCGTCAGCAGCACGTTGAGGAAGACGCCTTGGTAGGAGACGCTTCTAAACCACGACCAGTCCACATAATTGGAGATGATCACCGGAACGATGAAGAACAAAGCAGCGACGATGGCGGCAATACTGCCAAGAACCATGGAGCGCTTATTCGGATTAGGTGTGGATGTGGACTTGGTGGAGCCACGGGGTGGCGGCGGCTTCATGCTCAAGGCGGCGTTCTCTCCAGATCAGGGTCGTCTCGTAAAACTCATTCCAGAATACGTACAATTTTCCACATCACATAACAACAGGTTTTTTGGGAGTTCTACACGTGACCACTCCGGATCTTCACGACATCCGAGTACTCAATGCCGCGCTACGCGAGGCCGTCGATTTCGTCCACGCTGAGGGGTGGGACCGTCCGGCCACGTTGTTTGGTTTGGTTCCCCATGCCCTCGTCGCCGATGCCCTGCCTTCCTCTTTCGATGAGGCCGACGCCAACCCCCTCGCCCTTGTAGTTCAGGATGGAATTCCGGAGCACATCCGCCCAGGCTCGGAGGAGCTGGGGGAATTCATCGCCACTGTTCGCTGGCCGGAGCCCGTGGTGGGCGCGATTTTGACGCAGGAGATCGTGTTCGTCAATTCTGCCGAAGGAGCGGATGCGACTCCCCGCGCGGCGCGTCTGTTTTCCGGCATCCTCGACGAAGGCGGCGATGGGGCGGAGCGATCCCTCATCCAGCTGCGCCCCACTGAGGAGGAGCTGGAAGCTGATCCTTTTGCTCAGGACAAGGTCGAGCTGCTCGGCGGCGATGAGATCGCACCGGGCGTCATCGCGACTCTGCGGGCAACTTTCGAACAGGACTAATATCCGCAGCGCTCGCTTGACCTTGTGACCTACCACGATTCGCGGCGGGAAGGCTGTGCTCAAGCACATCTCGCAACGGGAAGGCTCCGCTAATCGCAGCGGGAAGGCTCCGCCCCGTCCTTGATGGCATTGAGGTCCTCGATCGCGTCCTCGAGGCTATCCACCTTCACCAGCTCGATACCATCGGTGTCCACGGAGGTCGCCTCGTTGCAGTTATCGGCGGGGACCAAGAATACCTTGGCGCCTGCCTCCTCTGCAGCACGGATCTTATGGGTGATACCTCCGATTGGGCCGACCTTGCCCTCAGAGTCGATCGTCCCGGTGCCCGCGATGAATTGTCCATCGGTCAGCTCTCCAGGGCTGAGCTTATCGACCACGGCGAGCGAGAACATGAGCCCCGCGGAGGGGCCACCAATATCCGTGAGGTTGTACTCCACCCGCAGGCCATCGGCAGGCTGAGCCACCGAAGTCACTCCGAGGAAGGCCACCGGCCCCTTCTCCCCTGGCTCGCGCAGGTTCTCGGGCTTTTCCACGAGGTTGACCTTCAACTCCCGCTCGCGATTTTGCCGCTCCACGGTGATAGTTACTTCCTCGCCTGGCTGGTGCTTCCGAATCTCCTCAGCCAACTCACCTGGCTTGGTGATCTCCACACCATCGAGTTTGCGGATCACGTCGTTGACGTGCACCTTATCCTGGGCTGGAGAATCTTCGGAGACATCCAGCACCATAGCTTCGGTGGGGCGCTTGAGGTAGTTCATCGCAGACACCGTGGCATTGGACTCGGAAGCAGCAAAGGCGGCCGCATTGCGCTTCTGCACGCTTTCCTGGCTCTGCCCCGGAGGGAAGATCTGCTCCAATGGCACCAGTGTGTCGTCGGTAAACAACCAACGGCCCAAGGCCTGGGCGAGGGTCATATTCGTCCGCACCGACACAGTGGTCATATTGAGGTTGCCGGAGACCTCATCCTCCTCTGCACCGCTGATCTCCACAACCGGCTTGCCCTCTACCTCACCCAAGGTGTTAAAGGTCGGGCCCTTCCCCTGCGCGGCATAGGGCACCGTGAGGTCAATGTCCGTGCCAGGCACCGAGGGCAGGCCGATCAAGGACACCAGCAGCATCACGGGCACGGCACCGATGACCACGGTGCGGTTGCGTCGATTCCAAAAACTCACCCGATGGAGTCTACCCGTGTTCGCTGAGGGCGCACACTAGTACATCCCACGGCAGGCCGACACACAGGTACGGTTTAAGGTATGAGCAATTTTGGCTTCGGCTTCCACAACTCGGACGATGACTCCGACGATGATCGTCGGCGCCATAATAACGACCCGTTCGGCTTCTTCTTCGGCGGCCCAATGAACGGTGGACAATCAATGGGCGGGGGCAATCTCGGGGAAATCCTCAACCAATTCGGCGCGATGATCAGTGGTTTTGGCTCGGATCTCAATTCCAGTTCCGGCGAACCAGTGAACTACTCCATGGCCGAGCGCATCGCACGCCAAACCATCGGCACGGACAACCGCCCCAAGGACTCACAGGCTGTGGCAGAAGCCGTCAGGCTCGCAGAGCTGTGGTTGGACGAGGCCACCGTACTGCCCGCCGGTGCCACCGGCTCTGTTGCTTTCGGACCCACGCAGTGGCTGGAAGAAACACTCCCAACCTGGAAGCGCATCGTCACTCCCCTCGCAGACAAGATAGGCGAGGCCTCCCTCGGCGCAGTACCCGAGGAGATGCGTGGCCAGCTGGGCCCGATGCAGGGCATCATGAAGCAGGTCAACAGCATGAACTTCGGTATGCAACTGGGCCGCACGCTCGGTGAGCTAGCCAAGGGAGTAGTTGTCTCCACCCAATGGGGCATGCCGCTGGCCGATAACCGCGTGGCTGCCATCGCCACCGGGCACCTCGAGGAGATCGCCAAACAGCTCGGCGCCGACAAGCGCGAAACGCTGATCTACCTCGCCGCTCGCGAAGCAGCACACCACCGCCTTTTCCAGCACATTCCATGGTTGGCGGAACGCCTGATCCTCGACGTGGAAGAATTCGCCGCGGGCCTGTCCTTGGATTACTCCAAGATTGAGGAAGCAACCCGCGACTTCAACCCAGAGATGATGAATGACCCAGCTCAAATGCAGGAAATGATGGGGCGTCTGCAGGGCGAAGACCTCACACCGCAGGTCGTCTCCGCCAACGCCCACGCCCGTGAACGCCTCGAGACCAGCCTCTCCCTGGTCGAAGGCTGGGTAGACTACGTGGTCGGCTCCGCCCTGGGATCCCGGATGCCGGAAGCCGCGATGGTCGGCGCTGCATGGCACAGTTTCCGCGAAAACGGATCCCCTGCAATGGCTGGGCTGACCCAGGCCTTGGGCATCTCCCTGGCGGCGCCGAAGGCGGCGGAAGCTGCGGACTTGTGGCGTCGTCTGGAAGAGGCAGTGGGAACCGAACGGCGCGACGCTATCTGGGATCACCCAGACTTCCTGCCCGTCGCCGAGGACCTGGACAATCCCGCCGCTTTCATTGGCCACGTCACCTTCGATGCCGACGAGATGAAGGACTTCAACCCCATCTCCGAAATCGAAAAGCTCGAACGCGAGCTCAACGAGAAGCAGGATGAAGGGGATGCCGGGAAGGATTCGGGGGACGAATCCGGCGAAGGTCACGAAAGCGACGATAAGTAAAAAAGAACACCTGGGGGGGACAATGAACGATCGGAAGATCGTACTCAGCCGGGGTACGTCCGTGATGGCGCGCCCCGGCTTCGGCATCCAATTCAACACTCTGCCGCACCACGCCACAGTGCTACCGCTGCCGGACACCGTGAAACCTGGGCACGTGCTCAACACCTTCATGAGTGCGCGGATCCCACAGCAGCGCGAGGTGCTAGAGAAGACTCTGCACTATTGCGGATTCGAGCTGGACGTGGCCGCAGAAGTGCTGGATGAACTGTTGCGGGCTGGAGTTTTTCACGAGCAACTGCCAGCCACCGAGCTCTTGGTGTTGCGCACTGGGCAATCCAGCGACAAGCTCGGCCGTACGCTCCACAGAGAAGGCGTGGACTCCACGGAAGCTCAGCGCGCGCGGACGCTCATCGCGGCAGCTGGCGCCGAGACCGTGGCCCTACTGCCGGGATCCGTGTTTCTGCACACTGACTTACAGTTCATGCTCATGCAAGCGCGTGTGCGCCACTACCCCGGCGCAGCTGTGGACGGGTCCATCATCTTGGGTCCGCTGGTCATACCCGGTCGCACTCCATGCCTCAACTGCGTCGACATGGCCTACGAGGCTCAAGACGAGCAGTGGAAAAGCATCCGCTTGCAAGCAGCCGGCAGGCCGATGACCGCCGACCCCACAGGGATGGAAGCTGCAGCACTCACCATGGCGAATCTCGTCACCACACACATCATCCCATGGCAGTCCGCAGGCTGCCCCGAGGATTCCATCCCGGAAATCCTCCTCCACAGACTGGAATACCGGTTGGCCGAAGGCAAGATTCAGCAGTGGAAGCCCGAGTGGAATATGGCCTGCCCGAGCTGCCAGATGGTGCTCACGACACGAATTACACGAGGTTCCGCGTGATCGCTAGAACGTCCTCGCCGAACTGCTCCACCTTCACCGGGCCAATTCCCGGAATGCGCACGAGCTCCTGTTCAGTGGTCGGTTGGGCAGCAGCGATGGCGCGCAGCGTCGCGTCCGTAAAGATCACATAGGCAGGAACAGAGCGAGATTTCGCCACGTCCGAACGCCACGAACGCAATTCCGCGACCAACAGATGATCCAACTCCTGAGCGTGCTCGCCACAACGGCCAAGGATCTTAAACTCCGGGGTGGAAAGGCGCGTCCCACACACTCCACACGCATTCTTCGGTGCGCCGACGCGGGAGGTGCTAGCGGAAGGCAAAGCACTAGCTGGTACTAAACCATCAAGGAAACGCGTCCGGCGGCGGTTAGCCTTTCCGCCCGGCTGCCGCGCTTGCGCCCAGGACAGGTGCAGGTGCTCGCGGGCACGGGTGATCCCCACGTAGAACAGTCGGCGTTCCTCCTCGACGGCGTCCTCACTTCCCATGCCCTTTAGCGCGTAGTGGAAAGGCACCATGCCGTCCGTGAGACCAACGAGGAACACCGCGTCCCACTCCAAGCCCTTGGAGGCATGCACGGTCGCTAGAGTCACTCCCTGCACGCGGGGCGGATTCTTCGCCTCCATGCGCTCGCGAAGCAACGCCAAGAGGCCGGACAGTGTTATCCCCGGTGTGGCCGTAGTCAGTTCCTCAGCCAGATCCACCAGGGCATTCAACGACTGCCAGCGGCCACGCTCCCGGGCACCGGATGGCTCCTCCGCAGTCAATCCCACCGGCACCAAGGCGGCTTTCACTGCAGAGACCACGTCCTCCGGAGCCGGGTCGAACTGCTGTGCCGCGCGAATCAGCGCCGTGAGGGCCTCCCTGATCTCCGGGCGTTGGAAGAAGCCTTCACCGCCCTTGACCTGGTAGCCGATGCCCGCCTGTTCAAGAGCATATTCGTAGGCCGCCGACGATGCGTTGATGCGGTAGAGAATCGCGATCTCGGAAGCAGGTACTCCTTTGTCCAGCAACTTTTCGATCTCTTTGACCACTGCCGTGGCCTCCGCGGTCTCGTCTGGGTACTCCGCGAAGCGTGGGGCTGGCCCATCCGGGCGCTGCCCGACGAGCGTCAAGCGAGTTCCCGCGACCCGACCGCGCGCCTGCCCGATGACCTTATTCGCGAGATCGACGACCTGTGGCGTCGAGCGATAATCACGCTGCAGGCGCACCGTCGTCGCCTCGGGGAAACGGCGAGAAAAATCAAGCAAATAGTCCGGGCTCGCACCATTGAAGCTGTAGATGGTTTGGTTTGCATCGCCGACCACGGTGAGATCATCGCGTTCCCCCAGCCACGTATCGAGCAACCGCTGTTGCAGCGGGGTGACATCCTGATACTCATCGACGACAAAGCTGCGGTACCGTGCGCGGAACTCATCGGCGATACCGGGATTGCCCTCAATCGCCCCGATCATGTGCAACAACAAGTCGTTGAAATCCAGCAGCATGCCATCCGGAGTGACCTTCAGCTGCTCATAGGTTTTGAAGATCTCCACGAATTGCTCCGAAGCTACGGGACAGTCACGCCGATCCGGCACAACTCGGGATGGATAGTCTTCAGCCGCCACCAGGGAAGACTTCGCCCATTCAATCTCCCCGATCAAGTCCACGAGCGTGGTCTTATCCGCCTCGACGCGGTGAGCGCGGGCGGCCCGGGAAACCAGTGGGAACTTGTTATCCAACAGCTGCCACTGCAAGCCACCGCCGGTGTACCGATCCCAGAAGTATGCTAACTGACCACGCGCTGCTGAGTGGAACGTCTTCGCCTGAACGCGCGGGACGCCCATCATCACCAAACGCTCGCGCAACTCAGCCGCTGCCCGAGCTGTGAAGGTCACAGCCAAAACATGGTCGGGATTGACAAAGCCTCCGCCTACTAGATGTGCGATGCGGTGGGTGACCGTACGTGTTTTTCCAGTTCCAGCACCAGCGATGATGCACACCGGTCCCCGGGGAGCAATGGCTGCTTGGAGTTGTTCGGGATCGAGTTCGTTGAGGTCAAAGGGAACGCGACCGTGGGACACTACTGCAAACCCTCCTCAGGGTCTACATTGGAACGAACATAAAGAATACGGTCGCCTGGTTCCACAGTCTCTGCCTCGGCAGAGTCGATGCGGTAGAGCTCACCGGACCGGACCACGCCCAGCACCACGTCCTCCAGCACGCGCGGGTTACCGCCGACTTCCTCCTCAACGACCATGCGCTCGGCGATGGAGAAGCCTTCATCCGGGCTGAGCAAATCCTCCATCATCTCCGTCACCGAAGGGGTCACGGTCGCAAGACCCATGAGGCGCCCGGCGGTTTCGCTTGAGATCACCACAGAGTCCGCACCAGACTGGCGCAACAGGTGTGAATTATCGGACTCACGGACAGAGGCGACGATGGTTGCCGACGGGGCAATTTCGCGCACGGACAGGGTGATAAGCACGGCGGTATCGTCCTGGTTCGGTGCGACCACCACGGCACGCGCACGGTTAACACCGGCGAGTTTCAGCACGTCGGAGCGCGTCGCGGAGCCCTGCACAGTGACGAGTCCCTGGGCTGACGCCTGTTCGAGTACCTCGCGGTCGGTATCGACAACCACGATCTGTCCTGGGGATACGCCGTCGGCGAGCAGCGCGGTGACGGCGGAGCGCCCCTTGGTGCCGTAGCCGATAACGATCGTGTGATTGCGCATGCGCTTCCTCCAACGACGGATCTGCAGAGCCTTTCGGGACTCTTCGGTGAGAACGGACAAGGTCGTGCCGACCAAGAGGATCAGGAAGACCACGCGCAGTGGCGTGATAATCAGGATGTTGAGTAGCCGGGCGTGCTGGGTCACTGGGGCAATGTCACCGTAACCGGTGGTCGACAAGGACACCGCTGCGTAGTACACAGCATCGAGGAACGTCTCCATGC